>CALCXF010000145.1 GCA_937907685.1 uncultured Nostocoides sp. | reverse complement strand
GCGTGGGCCGGAGGGCTGACGCTGTTCGCCGGTCTCATGCTGGGCCTGGTCGGTGCTCTTGAGTTCTTCCAGGGATTGTCGGCGGTGCTCAACGACGACGTCTTCGTGAGGGCGCCGAACTACGTGTTCGCGTTCGACCTCACGGCCTGGGGGTGGATCCACATGCTCATCGGCGTGGCGGCGGTGGTTGTCGCCTTTGCGATCTTCACGATCCGGACGTGGGGTCTCATCGCTGGGATGGTGATCGCTGGCCTGTCCGTGGTGGCGAACTTCCTCTTCGTCCCCCAGTCCAACTGGTGGGCACTGGTGATGATCGCGCTCAGCGTGGCTGTCCTGTGGGCCCTCAGCGAGGTCATCTCCGAGAACCGCCAGCTCAACAGGCTCTGATCGGCGGTTGCGGCCGTCGGCGTCGCGGCCGGACTTTCCTGCCCGAGGGTGCCGTCGTGCCGGCGCGAAGGGCTGAAGGCCAACCCGGACCAGCGGGCGCCGCGGTGACCGACGAACGCCTCAGCCGGCGGCGGCCTCGGCGATGTGGTGCTCGACCTGCTCGGCCGACAGCACGTGCTGGACCACCATCGTCGCTGCGCCGATGACACCGGCGTGTCCGCCGGTGCGCGACGCAACGATCTGCAGCTCACCGGTCGCGAGCGGCAGGGAGCGCCCGTAGACGACCTCCCGGATGCCCGCCAGGAGGCTTTCGGCAGCCTGGGCGACGAGGCCCCCGACGGCGATGACCGACGGGTTGAACAGGCTGACGCAGGTGGCGAGGACGTGTCCGATCTCGCGACCCGCCTCCCGGATGGCTGCCGCGGCCTCGAGGTCGCCCTGCTTGGCCAGCCGCACGAGCCCTCGGGCGTCACCCGCGTCCACGCCCCTCTCGCGCAGCGCTCGGACCACCGCCGGGCCGCTCGCCACCGCCTCCAGGCACCCCACGTTTCCGCAGGTGCAGGGGGTGTCGCCGCCGTGGAGGGCCGCGACGTGGCCGAGGTCTCCAGCCGCACCCTGTGCGCCTCGGTGGAGCCGCCCGCCGCTGATGATGCCGGCGCCGATTCCGGTCGCCACCTTGACGAAGATCATCTGCTCGACGTGCGGGTAGACGGTGGCATGCTCCCCGAGGGCCATGAGGTTGACGTCGTTGTCGACGAGGACCGGGCCGCCCACAGCCCTCGCGAGGTGCCCCGGCACGTCGTAGTTGTCCCAGCCCGGCATGATCGGGGGAAGCACCGGTCGACCCGTGGAGTGCTCCACCGGCCCGGGAAGGCCGATGCCGACTCCTGCGAGGTGCTCCCGTCCGTGTCCTGCGGAGGAGAGCAGGGACCGTGCAGTCCGGGCGACCCGGTCGAGGACCGGCTCGGGTCCGGCCGAGATGTCGATCCGCAACGCCTTCTCCGCGACCACTCGACCACGCAGGTCGGTGAGTGCGACCAGGGCGTGGGTGGCACCCAGGTCGGCAGCGATGACCACCCCGGCATCCGGGTTGAAGGCCAGTCGAGCTGGTGGCCTCCCGCCGGTCGATGCGGCCTCGCCCGACGTCGTGAGCAGCCCTGCAGCGAGCAGCGCGTCGACGCGGGCACCGACGGTCGACCGGGCCAGGCCGGTCATCTTGATGAGCTCGGCGCGGGTGCGTGGGGTCCCGTCCAGCATGAGGCGGAGCAGCTCACCCGCCCCGGACGAGCCGCTCGGTGCGACGCCACCGATGCTGGTCACGACTGGTAGTGAAGCACATGAGACTTCGTTGTGACGAGACATCGGAAGTATCGATGAGAAATCGATACTTTTGCTTGACGGCCGGACAAAAGGTGCACTAGCCTCCCATCGCATGGCAGGCAACGACGCCTCGACCCTCTTGGGCATGGCGGACATCGTGAAGCGTTTCCCGGGAGTGGTCGCGCTCGGCGGGGTGGACCTCGACGTCCGCCCCGGCGAGGTGCACTGCCTGCTCGGGCAGAACGGCGCCGGCAAGTCGACCCTCATCAAGGTCCTCGCAGGCGTCCACCGACCCGACGAGGGCGTGATCACCTGGGAGGGCGAGGAGGTCCACTTCGCGCACCCGCAGGCAGCCATGGACATGGGGATCGCGACGATCTACCAGGAGCTGGACCTCGTCGAGGGCCTCACCGTGGCCGAGAACATCTACCTCGGCCACGAGATGTCGCGCTTCGGCTTCTCGCAGCGCAGAGCCGCGACGAAGTCCGCCGCCGCGCTCCTCAAGCGGTTGGGCCACCCCGAGATCTCCCCCTCGGCCGAGGTCGGCACCCTCTCCGCCGCGGGTCAGCAGATCGTCAGCATGGCGCGGGCGCTCTCCCACCACGCGAAGCTCATCATCATGGACGAGCCGTCCGCGGTCCTGGACGCCGGCGAGGTGGAGCGCCTCTTCCACGTCATCCGCGACCTCACTGACGAGGGTGTCGCCATCATCTACATCTCGCACAGGCTCGAGGAGATTCGCACGGTCGGCGACCGGGTCACCGTGCTCAAGGACGGGAAGACGGTCGCCACGGGCCTCCCCGCAAAGGAGACCCCGACCACCGAGGTGATCCGCCTCATGACGGGACGCTCCATCGAGTACGTCTTCCCATCCCGGGGCACGGTGCCGGATGCCGAGCCGCTGCTGCGCGTCGACGGACTCAGCCGCCGTGGCGAGTTCCACGACGTGAGCTTCACCGTGCGACCCGGCGAGGTGCTCGGTCTGGCCGGCCTCGTCGGTGCCGGGCGTTCCGAGATCATCGAGACCGTCTACGGCGCCCGCAAGAACGACGCCGGGACCGTCGAGGTCGCGGGCAAGAAGCTGCGGCCCGGCTCGGTCCAGGCCGCCGTCGCGGCCGGCGTCGGGCTGGCCCCCGAGGAGCGCAAGAGCCAGGCGCTCCTCCTCGGTGACAGCGTCGCGACGAACATCAGCATGGCGAGCCTCACCCGCTTCTCCCGCTCCGGCATCATCGACCGCCAGGCCGAGCGGACCGCCGCCATCGACCAGGTGGAGAGCCTCGACGTGCGTCCGACCGGGGTCGACCGTGAGATGCGCACCCTCTCGGGTGGCAACCAGCAGAAGGTCGTGCTCGCTCGGTGGCTCCTTCGGGGATGCCGGGTCCTTCTCCTCGACGAGCCGACCCGTGGCGTCGACGTCGGGGCCCGCTCCGAGATCTACGCCCTCGTCCGCAAGCTCGCGGACGACGGTGTCGCCGTGGTCGTCGTCTCCAGCGAGATCGAGGAGGTGCTCGGGCTCTCCGACCGGGTCCTCGTCATCGGCGAGGGCTCAGTGCTCCACGAGGCACCGGCCGACCAGCTCGACGAGCACCAGGTGCTCGACATCATCATGAGAGGAGACGCGGCATGAGTGTCGAGTCGACCAGGAAGTCCCCCGACTCCGAGGGTGCGTCGTCAGTCGGCGCCCCGGATGTGCACGTCAAGACCGCCGGCGAGTCCGCGCCACCGGCCGCGACCGTCGCCTCCGCCTCGCGCAACCCGCTGAACTCCCTGATGGCCGGCTCGGCCGGGCGCAACCTCGGGCTCGTCATCGCGCTCGTGCTGCTCTGCATCGTCGGAGTCGCCACCGCGGGTGACCGCTTCGCCAGCGTGGACAACATCATGACGATCCTGCGCCTGGCAGCCGTCATCGGCGTCGTCAGCATCGGAATGACCTTCGTCATCAGCGGCGGCGGCATCGACCTGTCCGTGGGGGCCATCGTCGCCCTCGCGAGCGTCTGGGCCACGACGCTGGCGACCCAGACCATGGCCGCCGACTTCCACTGGATCCTCATGGTGTTCACCGCGCTCGCGGTGGGTGCGGGATGCGGGCTCGTCAACGGCACCCTCATCGCCTACGGACGGATCGCCCCGTTCATCGCGACCCTCGCCATGCTGGCCGCCGCGCGCGGCCTGGCGGAGATCATCGCCCAGCGCCGGACCCAGATCGTCACCAACCGCGACTTCATCGACTTCTTCCAGGCGAGCGTCCTCGGCGTCCCGGTGCTCGTGATCATCTTCGCCATCGTCGCCATCATCGGCTGGGTCCTCCTCAACCGGACGACGTTCGGCCGCCGGACCCTCGCGGTCGGTGGCAACGCGGAGGCCGCACGGCTGGCCGGGATCAAGGTGCAGCGGCAGACCATGTACCTGTACATCCTCCTGGGGCTCGCCTGCGGGCTCGCCGCCGTCATGCTCATGGCCCGGACGACGACCGGCACCTCGACACACGGCGGTCTCTACGAGCTCGACGCGATTGCCGCCGTCGTCATCGGTGGCACCTTGCTCAGCGGTGGTCGCGGCACGATCGTCGGCACCGTCTTCGGCGTGCTCATCTTCACGACCCTGACCAACGTCTTCACGCTCAACAACCTCGGCATCTCCACCCAGGCCGTCGCCAAGGGCATCATCATCATCGCCGCGGTCCTGCTGCAGCAGCGCGTCGCTGTGCGCCGCGGATCGCCCTGAGACCCTCGACCGCCCCGGTCGAGTCAGCACACCCACCACCACACCCACCCTCACCCCGTCCCGCCCGCAAGGAGAACCGCATGTTCCGCACCACCCTCACGTCCCGCCCGGCCCGGGTCCTCGCCGCCGTCGGCGTCCTCGGCCTCCTGGCCACGGGATGCACGAGCAACACCCCCGAGTCCGACGACGCAGCGTCGAGTGCACCGGCAGGCGCGGCCAGCGACAACGACGCGCCGGGCGAGAAGGTCGTCATCGGCTTCTCCGGCCCCGCTGCAGACCACGGCTGGCTCGCGGCCGTCAACAAGTCCGCCCAGGACGAGGCGGCGAAGTACTCGGACATCGAGTTCAAGGCGGCCGAGGGCACCAACGACCCCAGCCTGCAGATCAGCCAGATCGAGACCTTCATCAACGACAAGGTCGACGCCATCGTCCTCCTGCCGACCGACGGCGCCGCCCTCACCGAGGTCGCCACCAAGGCGATGCAGGCCGGCATCACGGTCGTCAACGTCGACCGTGAGTTCTCCTCGCCCTTCGCCGCCCGCACGACGGTCCTCGGCGACAACTACGGCATGGGCGTGAGCGCCGGCACGTACGCCTGCAAGCTCATCGCCGACAAGAAGATCAGCGACCCGGTCATCGCCGAGATCGCCGGCATCGACTCGCTGCCGCTCACCCAGGACCGCACCAAGGGCTATGCCGACGCCCTGAAGGCCTGCGGTCAGACCGTCGACAACCGCGTCGCGGCCCAGTTCACCGTCGAGTCCGGTGAGAAGGAGGCGTCCAACCTCCTCCAGGCCGCTCCGAAGATCGACATCCTCTGGAACCACGACGACGACCAGGGTGTCGGCGTCATGGCGGCGCTGGAGAACGCGAACCGTGACGAGATGGCGTTCATCGGCGGCGCAGGGTCCGCGAACGCGATGCGCTGGATCCAGGAGGGCAAGATGGAGGCCACAGTCCTCTACCCGCCGACCCAGGCCGCTGACGGCGTCCGACTCGCCCGCCTCCTGGGCCAGGCCAAGGGAATGTCCGACCTCGTCCAGCCCACCGTGCCGCGCCGCGTCGTCCTCGACGCGCCGGTCGTGACGAAGGACAACGTCGAGGAGTACCTGCCGCTGGCCTTCGAGTCCTGATCTGACGGACGGATGTGGTGCTCGCCGGCCGAGCTCGGCCGGCGAGCACCACCCACCCCCCACCGGGCGCCAGCGCCCGCCGGAAGGTGCCACATGGCCATTCATCCTCCTGCCACCCACGCGGTCGACGCGGCCGCGCCCACGGGTACACCCGGTCGCCTCGGCATCGGCATGGTGGGCTACTCGTTCATGGGTGTCGCCCACTCCCAGGGCTGGCGCAACGCCCGCAGCTTCTTCGACCCGACGCTGGTGCCCGAGCTCGTCGCCATCGGTGGCCGGGATGCCGGTGCCGCCGGCGACATGGCCCGGCGCTTCGACTGGCAGCACGTCGAAACCGACTGGCGGGCGCTCATCGCTCGAGCGGACGTCGACCTCGTCGACATCTGTACCCCCGGTGACACCCACGCCGAGATGGCCATCGCTGCCCTCGAGGCGGGCAAGCACGTCCTCTGCGAGAAGCCCCTCGCCAACACCGTCGACGAGGCGCGCTCCATGGCGGATGCCGCCGAGCGCGCCAGGGCACGGGGGATCCGCTCGATGGTGGGCTTCACCTACCGGCGCGTCCCAGCCATCGCCCTGGCTCGCCAGCTCGTGCGCGAGGGCCGCATCGGGGAGCTGCGCCACGTGCGCGCCCAGTACCTCCAGGACTGGCTCGTCGATCCGGAGACTCCGCTGACCTGGCGGCTCCAGAAGGACCGGGCGGGCTCCGGGGCGCTCGGGGACATCGGTGCGCACATCATCGACCTCACGCACTTCGTCACCGGCGAGAGCATCACCGGTGTCAGCGCCGTGACGGAGACCTTCGTGCGGGAGAGGCCGCTGCCCGGTGCGACCCGTGGCCTGTCCGCGGAGGTCGGCTCTGGTCGCGGTGCGGTCACGGTCGATGACGCCGCACTCTTCCTGGGTCGGCTCAGCGGCGGTGCGCTCGCCACCTTCGAGGCGACTCGCTTCGCGACGGGCCGCAAGAACGCGATCCGACTGGAGCTCAACGGGTCGAAGGGGAGCATCGCGTTCGACTTCGAGGACATGAACGTCCTCCACGTCCACGACGCGTCGACCGCCTCACGCGAGGCCGGCTTCACCCGGGTCATCGTCACCGAGACCAGCCACCCGTATGTCGAGCACTGGTGGCCGGCCGGCCACGGTCTCGGCTACGAGCACGGCTTCACCCACCAGGCGGCCGACCTCATCGACGCGATCGCGCGCGGAGCCGACCCGGAGCCCTCGTTCGCCGACGGCCTCGCGGTGCAGCAGGTGCTCGCAGCGGTCGAGGCGAGCGCGGCCAACGGCTCGTCCTGGACGCCCACAGACACCGTCCCCCGGGACGGAACGACCAGCGGCTGACTTCGTACTCACCGGGACACCGGTGAGCGCCAGCCCCGGTGGATGCGTCCTCTGTGCCGTTGCAGCGGCAGGCGCCACACCGGGGCTGGCTCGCCCGACACTCACGAAGGACGTGAACATGCAGTCTATTCTTCCGCGGGGCTGACCACGTGCTGTTCTCAATAGCTGCCGCTTTCCTCCCACTCATCCTCACGGCGGCTGGCGGTACCTGGGCCGCGGCCGCGGCACACAAGGACGTCGACCACACGGGCGACCGTTCTTCCCCTCATCACCCCCTGAGGGGCCGGGCACCGTGAGACGGTGGCCAACCGGAGTATTCACCCATCATCGACCGGGCGACTCACCGGCGTCAGGACGCCGATGTGCCTCGTCCACCGCAACGACAAGGAGCGCACGTCATGACCCGTCCGATCACCCTCTTCACCGGCCAGTGGGCGGACCTCCCGTTCGAGGAGGTATGCCGCCTCGCCGCGTCGTGGGGCTACGACGGCGTGGAGATCGCGTGCTGGGGCGACCACTTCGAGGTCGACCGCGCGCTCGCCGAGGACGACTACGTCGCCGGGCGCCGCGAGATCCTCGAGCGTCACGGTCTCGGAGTGTGGGCGATCTCCAACCACCTCACCGGCCAGGCCGTGTGCGACGACCCGATCGACCAGCGGCACAAGGACATCCTCCCGGCGGCCGTGTGGGGTGACGGTGAGCCCGAAGGGGTGCGCCAGCGCGCCGCCGAACGGATGGCCGACACGGCACGCGCAGCCGCCAAGCTCGGGGTCGACGTGGTCATCGGCTTCACCGGCTCCGCGATCTGGAAGTACGTGGCGATGTTCCCGCCGGTGAGTGCCGCAACCATCGAGGCCGGCTACCAGGACTTCGCCGACCGGTGGAACCCGGTCCTGGACGTCTACGACGAGGTGGGCGTGCGCTTTGCCCACGAGGTGCACCCGAGCGAGATCGCGTACGACCACTGGACGACGGTGCGTACCCTGGAGGCCATCGACCATCGGCCCGCCTTCGGGCTCAACTGGGACCCGAGCCACATGGTCTGGCAGGACCTCGACCCGGCGGCGTTCATCTGGGACTTCCAGGACCGGATCTACCACGTCGACTGCAAGGACGTGCGCAAGCGGGTCGGCAACGGACGCAACGGCCGGCTCTCCTCTCACCTCCCATGGGCGGACCCTCGCCGCGGCTGGGACTTCGTCTCGACCGGGCACGGGGACGTGCCGTGGGAGGACTGCTTCCGCACCCTCGGTGCCATCGGTTACGACGGCCCGATCTCGGTGGAGTGGGAGGACGCGGGGATGGACCGCCTGCTCGGCGCCGCCGAGGCCGTGGGCTTCGTGCGCCGGCTGGCCTTCGACCGGCCGGATGCCGCGTTCGACGCCGCCTTCAGCTCCGGGGACTGATCCCGGCCCTGC
>CALCXF010000144.1 GCA_937907685.1 uncultured Nostocoides sp. | reverse complement strand
CCGCTTCGCCTGTCCAGGCACCGGTCCGGCGTACCGCCGTTCCCTGAACGCCCGGTCCTGCTCGATGCAGGACAGCGCCGCACGCACCCGCTACGCTCCCCCCAGCCCGTTCCCCGTCTAGCACAGGAGGTCGGAGTGGACGCCTTCGCCCAGCAGCTCGTCAACGGGCTGACCCTGGGGTCGCTCTACGCCCTGATCGCGGTCGGCTACACGGTCGTCTACGGCATCGTCCAGCTGATCAACTTCGCCCACGGCGAGATCTTCATGATCGGGGCGTTCGGTGCCCTCTCGACCTGGCTGATCTTCTTCGACGGCAACCTCGCCCTCTGGGTGCTGCCGCTGATGATCCTCGGTGCGGTGATCGCCTCGGTCACGACCGCGGTGCTCATGGAGCGCATCGCCTACCGACCTCTGCGGCACGCGCCCCGGCTGGCGCCGCTCATCACCGCCATCGGCATCTCGATCTTCCTCCAGGAGGCGGTGCGCCTCTTCTACGACGAGGTCCCGTTCTTCGACTTCCCGGACGCCAAGCAGCGGGTCCCCTTCCCGCAGATCGAGGTCGTCACGGGCCCGGCCTTCCAGCTCGGCAACGTCACGATCCAGCGGTCCGCGTTGTTCACCATCGGCTGCCTCGTCATGTGCTCCGCCGGGCTCTGGTACTTCGTGAACCGCACCAGGACCGGGAAGGGCATGCAGGCGGTCTCGCAGGACCCCGACACCGCTCGACTCATGGGCATCAACGTCGACCGCATCATCGTCGTCGCCTTCGCGGTCGGCGCGACCCTCGCGGCCGTCGCGGGCGTCGCCCAGGGCCTCCAGGTCACGAACATCAACTTCAGGATGGGCTTCCTCGCCGGCCTCAAGGCGTTCACCGCCGCAGTGCTCGGCGGCATCGGCAACGTCTGGGGAGCCGTGGTCGGCGGCCTCACCCTCGGACTCGTGGAGGCCATGGCCGTGCAGTTCATCCCCGGGACCTTCGGTGGTAGCCCGTGGAAGGACGTCTGGGCGTTCGCCCTGCTCATCATCGTCCTCGTCTTCAGACCCCAGGGCATCCTCGGCGCGAAGGTGGTGGACCGGGCATGAGCAGACGCACCCTCCCGGACAGTGTCCGGACGACGCACGGTTCGAAGGCTCCCTGGCTGGCGCTCGCGGGCGGCATCCTCTTCCTCGTCAGCGGCATGCTGTCGTGGTCCTACGACGACCGCATCCTCGGGGACCTGTCGATCCGGTTCTACCCGGCCGGCATCCAGCTGTACGCCATGCTCTTCGGCGTCATCGGAGTCATCCTCGCCGTCCTCCTCCTGAGGCGGCCCGCATGGCTGAGCCCGGCTCGGGGCCTGCGGATCCTCGGCACCACCGGGATCGTGTTCGTCGTCTGGGTCATCGCCTCCATCGCCTACCAGTCTGGTGGCCTCATCAACGCCAACGAGGGCGGCTGGGTCGCACTCGTCGGCGCGGTGCTCCTCACGGCGGGCGGCCACCTCTCCCCGGAGGTCGACATCGACGTGCGGCGCTGGCCGCGGCTGAGCAGCACGCTCGAGATCGTCATCATCGTCGTCCTCATGGCGATCCTCCTGTTCACCGTCGCCTACACGCTGGACATCGAGGACGGCGTCATCTTCGCGGCCTTCCTCATCGCCCTCATCGGCCTCGCCGGCGGCCTCCTCGGCACGGGCTTCGGTGACTACCTGGGCTTCATCGGCGCCAACAACCGTCGGCCCCTGCTGCTCGCGGCGTTCCTCGTGGCGTTCCTCTTCCCGTTCACCCAGGACGGCTCGGACGCGAACATGTCGATCGCGACCCAGGTGCTGATCTTCGCGGCGACGGCTCTGGGCCTCAACATCGTCGTCGGCCTCGCCGGGCTCCTCGACCTGGGCTACATCGCCTTCCTGGGCACCGGCGCCTACGTCGCCGCGATGCTGTCGAGCTCGGGCTTCGCCACGGTCGGCTGGAAGCCGCCGTTCGTCGTCGTCATGCTCATCGGGGCGGCGACGGCGGCGACGTTCGGTCTCATCATCGGCTCACCGACGCTGCGGGTCTCCGGCGACTACCTCGCCATCGTCACCCTCGGCTTCGGTGAGATCTTCCGGTTGGCGATGTTCAACCTCGACGGCAACAACGGGCCCGACCTCACCAACGGGCCCAACGGCATCCCCGCCATCCCCGACCTCGAGCTCCTCGGGTTCGACTTCGGTGAGGTGCACACCGTCGCCGGCATCCCGCTCGGCCGGTTCAGCAACTACTACTTCATCCTGCTGCTGCTGCTCATGTTCGTCATGCTCGTGTTCACTCGGCTCAACAACAGCCGGATCGGCCGCGGCTGGGTCGCGATCCGCGAGGACGAGCGGGCCGCCGAGGCCATGGGCGTGAACGTCTTCGGTCTCAAGCTCCTCGCCTTCTCGGTCGGCGCGTTCCTGGCCGGCCTCGCGGGCACCATCAAGGCGCACCAGGACACCTCCGTCAGCCCCGACCAGTACGTCTTCCTCGAGTCGGCGTTCCTCCTCGCGGCTGTCGTCCTCGGCGGCATGGGCACCGTCGTCGGCGTCCTCGTCGGCGCGACGATCCTCAAGCTGCTGCCCGAGAAGCTGCGTGAGGTCAACGACTACCGGCTGCTCGTGTTCGGCCTGCTCCTCGTCGTCATGATGCGGTTCCGCCCCGAGGGCCTGGTGCCGAGCAAGCGGCGGCAGCTGGAGTTCCACGGAGAGGACGAGGAGCTCAGCGAGCTCCTCCAGGCAGAGCACCTCCAGACAGAACACCTCAAACCGGAACAGCTCGAGCCAGAACCTCTCCAGGGGGCGAAATGACCGTCACCGACACCCCGACGACCGACCGGGAGGCCGGGCGCGTCACGGTGCTCCAGGCCAGCAACGTCACGATGCGCTTCGGCGGCCTCACCGCCGTCGACGACGTCAGCATGACCGTCCACGAGGGCGAGATCGTCGGCCTCATCGGCCCCAACGGGGCCGGCAAGACGACCTTCTTCAACTGCCTCACGGGGATGTACATCCCCACGGAGGGGCGGGTCGAGCTGGGCGGCGAGCTGCTCCCACCCAAGCCGCTGAAGGTGGTGCGGGCGGGCATGGCGCGCACGTTCCAGAACATCCGGCTCTTCGCCAACATGACCGCGTTGGAGAACGTCATGGTCGGGCGGTACTGCCGGACCTCGGCCATGGCGCTGACCTCGATCCTGCGTGGGCCGAAGTTCAGGCGGGAGGAGGAGGCGACCCGCGAGCGAGCGCAGGAGCTCCTCGACTACGTCGGCCTCGGCCGGTCCGGCGAGCTGCTCGCTCGCAACATGCCGTACGGCGACCAGCGCCGGCTCGAGATCGCCCGGGCCCTGGCGACCGACCCCCAGATCCTCCTCCTCGACGAGCCGACCGCGGGCATGAACCCGAGGGAGACCGAGGAGACCATGCAGCTGATCTTCAAGATCAGGGACAGCGGTCTGGCCGTGGTCGTCATCGAGCACGACATGCGGTTCATCTTCGCCCTGTGCGACCGGGTGCTCTGCCTCGTCCGTGGCTCGCTGCTCATCGAGGGCAGCCCCGGTGAGGTCCAGTCCGACCACCGCGTGATCGAGGCGTACATCGGTGGAGACGACGAGGAGGAGACCGCGTGAGCCCCATGCTGGAGGTCAAGGACCTCGAGGTCGCCTACGGCAAGATCCGGGCCGTCAAGGGAATCAGCTTCGACGTCAACGAGGGTGAGGTCGTCACCCTCATCGGGACGAACGGCGCCGGGAAGACCACCACGCTGCGCACGATCTCCGGTCTCCTCCGGCCGTCGTCGGGCTCGATCCGCTTCAAGGACCAGGACATCACCACCGTGCCGGCGCACGACATCGTGCAGCTGGGTCTCGCGCACTCCCCGGAGGGGCGGCGGATCTTCCCCCGGCTCAGCGTCCAGGAGAACCTCTTGCTGGGGGCCTTCGCGCGCAAGGACAAGGAGGTCACCAACGACCTCCAGGCCGCGTACGCGCTGTTCCCGATCCTCGAGGAGCGGCGCAACCAGCCCGCCGGCACGTTCTCCGGCGGCGAGCAGCAGATGCTCGCCATGGGGCGGGCGATGATGAGCCGCCCGCAGCTGCTCATGCTCGATGAGCCCTCGATGGGGCTCTCCCCGCTGATGATGAAGCGGATCATGACGACGGTCACCACGCTCCAGCAACAGGGAACGACGATCCTCCTCGTCGAGCAGAACGCCCAGGCAGCGCTCAAGCGGGCGACCAAGGGCTACGTGCTCGAGGTGGGCTCGATCGTCCTGTCCGGCACCGGGGCGGAGCTGCTCTCCAGCGACGACGTGCGCAAGGCGTACCTCGGGGAGAGCTGACCGGAGAACGTGACCAGCACGGCTCCCTCGGCCGACGGCGCCGGGGAAGGGACGGTGGGACGAGGCGCGAACGCCCGCTCAGCCCGGCGCTGACGCCCGTCGGTCAGCTCGCCTCGGCGTCCTTGCGGTCGGCACGCGTGCGGCCGGTGACCGGCTTTGGCTCCCTCACCGCCCGGGCCGCCGCCCCCCTGGTGGCCGTCTTCCCCCCGGTGCCGGCCTTCGGCGCCTCCCCCGAGCCGGTGCGGGGGGTGGCGCTCTTTCGGGCGGCACCCGTTCGGGCGGTCCGCGTCGTGGTGCGGGCCGTGCGCGCGAGAACGGGTGCGAGGAAGCGCCCGGTGTGCGACTGCTCGAGTGCGGCAACGTCCTCGGGAGTGCCTTCCGCGACGACCTTCCCGCCACCGCTCCCGCCCTCGGGTCCGAGGTCGACGACCCAGTCCGCGTTCTTGATGACGTCGAGGTTGTGCTCGATGACGAGCACCGTGTTGCCCTTGTCGACGAGCCCCTGGAGCACGCCGAGCAGCTTGCGGATGTCCTCGAAGTGCAGGCCGGTCGTGGGCTCGTCGAGGACATAGATCGTGCGCCCGGTCGATCGCTTCTGGAGCTCGGAGGCGAGCTTGACGCGCTGCGCCTCACCACCGGAGAGCGTCGGCGCCGGCTGGCCGAGCCGGACGTACCCGAGGCCGACCTCGTTGAGCGTCTGCATGTGCCGGGAGATCGCCGGAACGGCCGAGAAGAAGTCGGCCGCCTGCTCGATCGGCATGTCGAGGACGTCGGCGATCGTCTTCCCCTTGAAGTGCACCTCGAGCGTCTCGCGGTTGTAGCGCGCCCCGTGACACACCTCGCACGGCACGTAGACGTCCGGAAGGAAGTTCATCTCGATCTTGATCGTGCCGTCACCCGAGCAGGCGTCGCAGCGGCCGCCCTTGACGTTGAACGAGAACCGTCCGGGCTGGTATCCGCGGATCTTGGCCTCGGTGGTCGTCGCGAACAGCTTGCGGATGTGGTCGAACACCCCCGTGTACGTCGCGGGGTTGGACCGCGGGGTGCGTCCGATGGGGCTCTGGTCGACGTGGACCACCTTGTCGAGGTGCTCCAGGCCGGTGATGGTCTTGTGCCGGCCGGGGACGTGACGCGCGCCGTTGAGCTTGTTCGCGAGGACGTTGTAGAGGATGTCGTTGACGAGCGTCGACTTGCCCGACCCGGAGACCCCCGTGATGGCCACGAGGTTCCCGAGTGGGAAGGACACCGAGACCTTGTCCAGGTTGTGCTCGGTGGCGTCGACGACGGACACCTGCCGGCCCTTCTGCTGCGGACGACGCAGCGCCGGCGTCGGGATCTCCCGGCGACCCGAGAGGTACATGCCCGTGAGCGAGTCGGGGTGGGTCAGAAGGTCCCGGACGGTCCCCGAGTGGACCACCTGGCCGCCGTGCTCGCCGGCGCCCGGCCCGATGTCGACGACCCAGTCGGCCGTCGTGATGGTGTCCTCGTCGTGCTCGACGACGATGAGGGTGTTGCCGAGGTCGCGCAGGCGGGTCAGCGTCTCGATGAGCCGGTGGTTGTCGCGCTGGTGAAGCCCGATGCTCGGCTCGTCGAGCACGTACAGGACCCCGACCAGGCCCGAGCCGATCTGGGTGGCCAGCCGGATCCGCTGGGCCTCGCCGCCGGAGAGCGTGCCCGCCGGGCGGTCGAGGCTGAGGTAGTCCAGGCCCACGTCGAGGAGGAACCCGAGGCGAGCGTTGATCTCCTTGATGACGCGCTCGGCGATCTGCCGCTCACGGACGGTGAAGTCGACGTCCTCGAAGAAGCGCGCGGCATCCGCGATGGCCAGACCGGCCACCTGGGAGATGTTGCGGCCCCCGACGAGCACGGCCAGCGACTCCGGCTTGAGGCGCGCCCCCTTGCACACGGGACACGGCACCTCCCGCATGTATCCCTCATAGCGCTCCCGGCTCCAGTCCGAGTCGGTCTCCACGTGGCGGCGCTTCACGAACGGGACGGCCCCCTCGAAGCCGGTGGAGTAGGACCTCTCCCGGCCGAACCGGTTGCGGTAGCGCACGTGGACCTTGTGGTTCTTCCCGTGGAGGATCGCCTCCTGTGCTCGCTGGGGCAGCTGGCGCCAGGGGACGTCCATGGAGAAGGCGAGGTCCTCGGCCAGGGCGGCCATGACCCGCTGGAAGTAGTCGGCGGCTCCGGAGGCGCCGGCCCAGGGGGCGATGGCGCCCTCGGCGAGGCTCAGGTCGTCGTCCGGGACGATGAGCTCGACGTCCACCTCGAGCTCGGTGCCGATGCCCGTGCACGCGGGGCAGGCTCCGAAGGGGCTGTTGAACGAGAAGGACCGGGGTTCGACGTCGTCCATCTGGAGCGGGTGGTCGTTCGGGCAGGCCATCCTCTCGGAGAAGCGCCGCTCCCGCCCCGGGTCGCCCTCGTCGAGGTCGACGAACTCGACGACGAGGAGCCCGCCCGCGAGGCCCAAAGCCGTCTCGACGGAGTCGGTGAGCCGGCGCTTGGCGGAGGCGTCGTCGGGTCCCTTCGCCACCAGCCGGTCGACGACGACGTCGATCGTGTGCTTGACCTGCTTCTCCAGGGTGGGAGGGTCGGTGAGGGCGACGACCTCGCCGTCGACGCGAGCCCGGGCGAAGCCCTTCGACTGGAGCTCGGAGAAGAGGTCGACGTACTCCCCTTTTCGCGCGCGGACCACCGGCGCGAGGACCTGGAAGCGCGTGCGCTCGGGCAGCTCGAGGAGCCTGTCGACGATCTGCTGGGGGCTCTGCCGGGTGATCGGCTCACCGCAGACCGGGCAGTGCGGGCGGCCGGCGCGGGCGAACAGGAGGCGGAGGTAGTCGTAGACCTCGGTGATCGTGCCGACCGTCGAGCGGGGGTTGCGGTTGGTGGACTTCTGGTCGATGGAGACGGCCGGTGAGAGTCCCTCGATGAAGTCGACGTCCGGCTTGTCCATCTGCCCGAGGAACTGGCGTGCGTAGGCGGACAGTGACTCGACGTACCGCCGCTGACCCTCGGCGAAGATCGTGTCGAACGCGAGGCTGGACTTTCCCGAGCCGGACAGCCCGGTGAACACGACGAGGGCGTCGCGGGGCATCTCGAGGCTGATGTCCTTGAGGTTGTGCTCCCGGGCGCCACGGACGACGAGGTGGTCATGAGTCACGCACGCCATGCTAGGTCGCGGCACCGACAACCCCCTCATCGTTGGGCAGGTTGTCCCGCGACCTGCATGCCGTGCTCCTCAGGATGCGCGAGGGCGGGGGTAGCGTCGGTCCATGGACCCGACGTCGCCCGACGACCTCGAGGCCGTCGACCGCCACACGGGGCTGCTGCTCCACACGGCGCGCGGCCTCGACGACCCCCGCTCGCCCTCCCTCTGCGAAGGGTGGACTCGGGGGCACGTGCTCAGCCACGTCGCTCGCAACGCCGACGGCCTCGCCGCCCTCATCCGTTCCGCGGTCGAGGGAACGGGCGAGACGATGTACGCGAGTGAGGAGGCGCGCGACGCCGACATCGAGGCCGGGGCAGGCCGGTCCTCCGCGGAGCTCGTCGAGGACGTGGAGCAGAGCGCGGCCGTGCTGGCCGAGCACCTTCCACGTCTCCGCCCGGACCACGCCGAACTGCGCCTCGAGCGAACCCCAGGGGTGTTCCTCGTCAAGGCCGGTCGGATTCCGTTCGTGAGGCTGCGGGAGGTGGCCTACCACCACGTCGACCTCGACGCGGGGTTCACCTTCGACGACATCGAGCCCGAGCTCCAGCGCCGCTTCCTCGACGAGGAGGTCCGACGGCTGCGGTCCTCCGAGGTGGTGCCCGACCTCACGCTCCGGGCGACCGACGGTGGGGAGTGGACGGTCGGCATCGGGACGGCATCCGTCACGGGGACCCAGGCATCCCTGCTCGGCTGGCTGGCGCGCGGACTTCACGACGGGGTGTCCGGTGACCCGCTCCCCCTCCTGGCGCGGGGCGATGACGCGGTGACGTACACCGGCCAGGTCGTCCCGGGC
>CALCXF010000143.1 GCA_937907685.1 uncultured Nostocoides sp. | reverse complement strand
GACGACCAGCGCCGGGGGCGACGCTCAGCGCTGGACGGTGGCCAGCTTGGCGCCGAGAGCGAGGTAGCTCAGCGAGAAGGTGCGCTGGATGCGGCGAACGACCCGCGGGCGCTCGATGACGTGTCGGCGCATGGCCGAGGCGAACCAGCCGTAACAGCCGAACACGACGAACGTCATGGCCATGAAGACGGCACTGAGCGCCAGCATCTGGGCGAGCTCGGCACGGCCGGGTGTGACGAACTGTGGCAGGAACGCGAAGAAGAACACCGTGAGCTTGGGGTTGAGCAGGTTGGCCAGCACCGCGGTCAGGATGGTGCGACCGGGCGACACCGGCGGGGCGTCGTCGCTGACGGAGAGCGCGCCACTGCCGCGCCAGGTCGCCCAGGCCATGTAGACGAGATACACCACGCCGGCGACCTTGAGGACCTCGAACGCCATCCCACCGGCGCGGAGGAGGGCGGCGGTTCCGGTGACCGCGGCCGCGAGGTGCGGGACGGTTCCCAGGGTGCAGCCGAACGCGGTGATCAGAGCGCGACCGCGTCCCGCCCTCAAGCCCGCAGCGATGGTGAGGATGGCCCCGGTCCCAGGGGTGGCGACGATCGCCAAGGAGGTGAGCAGGAAGGCGGCACTGATCGACACTTCGGCTCCCCTCCCGCGGTCAGGTGCCGCGTCGACCCGTCCGAGGCTGCGTTCCCGGCGAGGCTACAGGCAGACCTCCTCGGCGAGCCGGTGGGCCGTGATGGCGTTCGTCGACCGGGCCGCGAGCCCAGATGCGAAAACCACACGGAGCATGGCCTCCTGCACGACCCGTCCCACCTGGCCGGGGATCTTGGCACTGCTGCTGCGGGCGCCGGCCCGCACGATGGCCTCCACCCGCTCGCGACGCTTCTGCTCGTAGGCCGCGAGCGCACGTCGCGGATCCTGCGCGAGGCAGCGGCTGAGCACGACGGCGTCCTCGAGTGCCATCGCTGCTCCTTGACCGCTACTCGGTGACGGGGCATGGGCAGCGTCCCCGATGAGGACGGTCGCCCCCCTCCACCACGTGGGCACGTGTGCAAGGTCGTGCGTGTTGTCTCCGGCAAGCTCCAACCTGCCGGTCGCGAGAAGCTCTGCCGCCGGGCCGGCATCCTCGGAGGCGAGTGTCCCGAGCCAGGCGAGCCAGCGCTCGGCTGAGGTTGCGGTCCGCTCGGCTCGGGTGATCTCGGCCCGCGGTACGTTGGCGAACCACACGACCTCGCCGGTTGAGAGGGGGTGCGCCCCGAAGAAGCAGCGTCGACCGAAGACGAAGTGCCAGGCCTGCGGTGTGAGCTCGGCGGCCAGGCGGGATCCGGGAGTGATGCCGCCGAAGTTGGTGAGCCCAACGTACCGCGCGGTGGGAGCGGCCGCATCCAGCCTTGTGCGCACGGTCGACCGCACGCCGTCGGCACCGACGAGCACGTCACCAGCGAGAGTGGACCCGTCGCCCAGGGTGAAGGACACCGAGTGGCCGTCATCGCTCATCGCGTCGCAGCGGGTCCCGAACCGGAGCTCTGCGCCGGCCTCGGCGGCTGCCTGGGTGAGGAGGGCCGCCAGAGCGGATCGCTTCATCGTCAGCGCGACTGACCCATCCTCGAGCGGCACCCCCAGTGAGACGTCACCGAGATGCCGACCGGTGGCCCCGTACATCCTGTTGGTGACGGTGGGGTGACCGATCGCCCTCGCCCGGTCGAGCACCCCGAGAGCGGCGAGCGCATCCAGACCGTTGGGCGCCACGGTGATCCACGAGCCTTCGTTCGGATCGTGGGCGCCGCGGCGCTCGACCAGCGTCGCCTGCATGCCGAGGTTCGCCACGGCCAGGGCCACAGCGGACCCCGCGATACCGCCACCCACCACGAGTACTCTCATGGCCATCCTTTGTACGGAGTTCGAATAGTTCGATTTTCGAAGGGTATGCGATATGGTCACCCGTCGTCAAGCGGTCGCCGACCTCGGTGCCGCGATGCAGCGATACCAACGGAGTGTGCAGTCATACGACGATGCCGTGGGCAGAGCACTGGGAGTGGGCCCCGCCGATCTGCGCTGCCTCGACTGGCTCGTCGACGGGCCCAAGACGGCGGGTGCACTGGCGTCGGCCACGGGGCTCCGGCCGGCGGCGACGACCGCACTCCTCGATCGCCTGGAGGCGAAGGGCCTCGTCGAGCGCCTTCCCGACGAGCACGACCGCCGGCGTGTCATCGTGCGCATGACCGACGAAGGGATGCGGTCCACCTACGCGATGTACGCCCCGCTGGTGGACGAGGGTCAGCGCCTCTTCACCCGGCACACCGTGCACGAGCTCGAGGTGCTCCGGGAGTTGCTCGACGTGATGCGGGAGATGACCGACCGGCACCGAGAGCGCCTCGGCGAGCCGGTTTGAGCGGCACCCGCATCGTCATCGGGAAGGGGGACGCCGACGTGTCTTCTCTCTCACGTCCGTCGACCGGCTGACCTCTGGCAGTCATAGAGTCGAAGCGTCACCGAGGAGGCGCCAGACATCGTGACGCGCGATGTGGTTCATGGCCGCGGTTCTGCTCGCCGCCGTCATGCTCATCGCGGACGTCAACGCAGTCGGCCGCTGGATCGTGGTCATCGCCGCGGGAATCGCGATGGTTGGCCTGGAGCAGAGGCGTCGACGGCAGATGTGACCACCGCAACCCAGGCAGGCTTCGTGTCGCCTGTGACGGATCGAGTGCCCTTGCAGTCCAGGGCCGCCTGGGTGAGGGAGGTTGCCTGATGCCCATGAATCGGCTGCGGATGGACGAGCTTGTCAACGCGTGGGTCGGCGGCAGAACCACTCCCTTCCAGATGGGACTGCTGGCCGTCTTCGAGCCCGGCCCCTTCGCCGGGGCGGACGGTTCCGTAGATGTGAACGCGGTTGCACGGGAACTTTCGAGGAGGGCGTCGGGCATCCCAGAGCTACGCCGCCGCGTCCTGTGGACCCGCATTGGCGAGGGGCGGCCGGTGTGGGTCGACGATGACGTCGACCTGGCGGAGCACCTGGTGACCTCAGGGCTCGCACCAGGGCCGGACCTCGCCACGTGGGCTGCGAACCGGACCATCCGACCGCTGCGCCGTGACCGGCCGCTGTGGCGAGCCGACGTCGTAGCGGAGTTGCCGGGAGGCAGGTTCGCGGTCTTGGTGGTCGTGCACCACCTGCTCGCCGACGGGCTGGCGGGGATGCGACTGCTCGCCTCACTCCTGGACAGCGATGCCGACGCGCCGCGGTCGGACCCACCTGCCCGGAGCCCGAACCCAATGCCGTCGCACCGGGAGCTGGTGTGGGACAACGTGCGCTCCCGGCGGCGGCCCTCGAGAGGTCGTCGGCACGAGCCCTGCGGTCGGCCTGCGGCCAGCGTTCGCCGAGCCATCACCCAGTACCGGGAGGCGACATCCGACCTGTCCGCGCCGCTACCGAAGACCTCCCTGCCTCGGGTGGTCGGTCCGAGCCGGCGGATGAGCGTGGCCACCGCTCCGCTCCAACCGCTGCGGGCTGCCGCCCACGCTCAGCGGGCAACGATCAACGACCTTCTTCTGGGCGCAGTGACGCACGGGCTGCGGGACCTGCTCACCGCCCGAGGGGAATGCCGTGAGTCGCTGTTCGTCAGAACCATCGTCCCGGTCGCCCTGGACCGTTCGCGTCAGGCCGCCAGCCTCATGGTCGTGGACCTGCCAGTTGGTGAGCCTGATCAGACCCGCGCACTCGCCGCGATCACCGAGCGGACCCGGGCCCGAAAGGCGGGTCTGCGGGTCGCCCGCCGCACCGCGCCAGACCTGTCATCGCTCCCGGTACCGGTCGCCAGGGTGTTCGTTCCCTGGGCTCGACGACGAGGCAGCGCCAGGATCCACCTGTCCGTCACCAACGTGCCGGGCCCACCGGCTCCGCTCTGGTTCGCCGGGGCCCGCCTCGTCGAGGCTGTCCCCGTCCCTCCCCTCGTGCCTTTGGTCGGCCTGAGCGTGGCCGCGTTGTCCTACACCGACCGTCTCACCGTGGCCGTCAACGCCGACGGTGCGGTTCGCGACCTCGACATCCTCAGAGACGGCATCACGACCGCACTCGCGCACTGGGCCACCGACGACCGGCACCTCGACCTTGGATGACGTCAACTGGCCCAGGCGCAGTTCCGGCTCGTCCCGATGGGTGGCACGCCAGCTCAGGCCCCGCGGGGTCCTACAGCAGCAGAGGATCTGCGCAGGCAAGGGGAGTCGGGGCACAAACGACCCCGATGGGCTCACGCTGTACAGCGGCCCGGGTCACGTTCAGGGGTCCGGGACGAGGTGCGCGCCACGCGGCGCACTGACGCGCCATCCGGATGCCCGACCACTGGCATCGTCGGGAGCGTGCGCCGTGGTGTTCGCCGCTCGGCTCGCCGACGAGTTCACGAGAGCTCTGACCTGGTGCTCTCGGCGTCGGACGGTGCGCATGCAGTGCCGACAAGGGGTGAGTGGGCCAACTCGGCACCGCCGACGCACCGGGTTCTGCCAGCTACGGCAAGGAGGTACGCCGCCCCCTGGAGTTCCATGGAGTCGGGCATCAGGAGCACCCCAACGGTGACGACCAACGCGACGCTGGCCGCGCCGAGCCAGCTGGGTACCGATCAGTTCGACATCGGAGGAGCGGACCGTGCCCGCCCCCACCATCCGTGCCGGACGCGGAAGGCGAACCAATGCGCCAGCGCCAAGCCGATCGTGATCCCCCCAGATGAGTGCGACCACGTTGGTCCGTGCCACGGCAGTCTCTGGAACCACGATCAGCGAAGCCATCAGACAAGTTTCAGATTCGGGGCCCTGGTCAAGCCTTCCTTGCGGAGTGCCCACCCGTGCTCACCCATTCCAAACACCGGGGCTGCACCGT
>CALCXF010000142.1 GCA_937907685.1 uncultured Nostocoides sp. | reverse complement strand
GGCGATCCTGCAGCTGTGAAGGTGAGCGTCGGTCACGTCACCTCCGGCGGTCCCTGACTCGCTGGCTGGTGCCGGTCGACGACGTGGAACTCGACCCGGTGGACGAGGGTGTCCTCGTCGATCGGGCCGGCATGGGCGGCGCGTACACGCAGCGCCTCTCGATCGCGCTCACCCGCGGAGCGGACGTCCTCATCGGTCACCGCGGAGAACGGAAGCATCTCCACCGAGTCGACCTCGATGGTGACGCCCGAGGTCTGGTAGCGGCCGCCGGCCCTGACCTTCGGGCGGCTCCAGAGGCGGATCGTCACGGTGATCTCGCCGGCCGCGACACCGGCCCGAAGGTCCCGGCTGAACATCACCGCCCGAACGATACGGCCAGGCGCGGGCGGCGCTGCCGTCGCGGAGGATCGGCTCCATCCTCCTGCCTCGCGCCAGCTGGCCGACCAGCTTGTCCATGTCGCGAATCTTCTGCATCGGGCGGTCGTCGATCTCCTCCACCCGATGGCCGCAGATCACCCCCGTGATGAGGGAGGCGTGCAGGTTCATCCGCGGAGCCGCGGCGAAGAAGGTCTCGAGGTCCTGTCCTTCCGCTCCACCGTGTGGACGTCGTGCGGATGGATGCCGGCGAAGCTCGTGGAGAAGATCCGGTGAGGGCTCACGAGGGCATGGGAGGAAACGTCTACTTGTCGATGTCTCCCACGACGAAGAACATCGAGCCCAGCACCGCCACCATGTCGGCGACCAGGCAGCCGGGGAGCACCCGCGAGAGCACCTGGACGTTGTTGAACGACGCCGAGCGCAGCTTGAGCCGCCATGGTGTCTTCTCGCCTCGGGACACGAGGTAGTAGCCGTTGAACCCCAGGGGGTTCTCGGTCGCCGTGTACCGCTCGCCCTCGGGCACCTTGAGCACCTTGGGAAGACGTTGGTTCACGGGTCCGGCAGGGAGCGTGGCCAAGGTCTCCAGGCATGCGTCGGCCAGGTCGAGGCTGACGTGCACCTGCTCCAGCAGCACCTGGAGCCGCGCGAGGCAGTCGCCCTCGGAGCGCGTGACGACCCGGCCCGGCCCACCGGGGGCGAACAGCGCGGCATACGCGAGGTAGGGGTCGTCACGGCGCAGGTCGATGTCGAGTCCGCTCGCCCGCGCGATGGGTCCGGAGACGCCGTATGCCGTGCACGTCGCCACGTCGAGGACGCCGACACCGCGGGTGCGGGCCTCGAGGATCTCGTTCCCGACGATGAGCGCCTCGAGATCCGGCATCCGGCGGCGCACCGCGGAGACCGCCGAGGCGACCCGCCCCAGCCAGCCGGCCGGCACGTCCTCCTTGAGGCCGCCGACCCGGTTGAACATGTAGTGCATCCGGCCCCCCGACGCCTCCTCCATGACCGCCTGGAGCTCCTCGCGCTCGCGGAACGCGTAGAAGACGGGCGTGATCGCGCCGAGCTCGAGCGGGTACGACCCGAGGAACATGAGGTGGTTGAGCACCCGGTTGAGCTCGGCGAGGAGTGTCCGCAGCCAGACCGCCCGCTCGGGCACCTCCATCCCGAGCATCGCCTCCACGCCGAGCACCACCCCGAGCTCGTTGGAGAACGCCGACAGCCAGTCGTGCCGGTTGGCGAGCACGGTGATCTGCCGGTAGTCACGCACCTCGAAGAGCTTCTCCGCCCCGCGGTGCATGTAGCCGATCACCGGCTCCGCCGACACGATCCGCTCGCCGTCGAGCACGACGCGAAGTCGGAGTACGCCGTGGGTGGCTGGGTGCTGGGGCCCGATGTTGAGCACCATGTCGGCGGTGGCCAGCCCTCCGGCACCCATGCCGACGTCGAGTTCGCTGGTCACGGGGGCCAGTCTGCCCCACCATGGGAAGAGTGCAGATGCCCAAGCCCACCGACCGCGACAAGGACCGCTTCCGCTCGCTCGTGCCCGCCGTCGCAGGCGTGGAGGTCAAGCCGATGTTCGGTCAGCTCGGCGCCTTCGTGAACGGGAACATGTTCGCGGGCCTCTTCGGCTCGGGGATCGGCGTCAAGGTCGACGAGGAGTCGCGAGCGGAGCTGGAGCGTATGGGGGCCGGTGCCTTCGGGCCGGAGGACCGCCCGATGGCCGGTTACCTCACGCTCCCGGAGACGGTGGGCGACGTGGAGGCGGCAGCGTGGGTCGAGCGGGCCCGGGCGCACGTCGCGACGTTCCCGCCGAAGGCCAGGAAGAAGGGCTGACCTACGCAGCCTCGATGCGGCGGTACACCCAGCGGAACCCGCCCAGTCCGTTCGCCTCGGTGAGTGCCGCCGCCGCGGAGGACCGCACCAGGGCGGCGAGGTAGGCCGGCGGGTCGGAGCGCGCGAGGTCAGGGGTCGGTGGCCGGGCGTCGACGCCGAGGGACCCGAGCGCGTCGCGCTGGGTGGTCAGCTCGTCGTGCTCCAGGGAGTCCACGGCGACGTGGGCCGTGAGGTCGCACGAGCCGTCGGGCACGGCTTCCACGATCCTGCCCGCGCGGTATGCCGTGAGCGTGCCGCCCGCGGGACGTGCGTCGCGGGTGTGCCCGTAGTCGACCGCCAGCATCGTGCCTCGTCTCACCCGTGAGGCGAGGTCGGCCCAGGCGCGGTCGCGGGCGAGCCCGACCTCCACTCGCGACCCGACCGCACGATCCTCGACCGGCCAGTGCCGGGCGCACCACGCGAGATCCTCGTCAGCGGGACCCTCCGCCGCGGGGGACTCGACCCCGGTCACCGGATCGACGAGCACCAGCGCCAGCCGCCCGGGGCCGACGACCTCGGCGATGGTGCACGGCACGACGTCCAGCCACTCGTGTGCGACGACGAGCGTGCCCTCGAGGTCCACCAGGGCTTCGGGCAGCGTGGCGCCTCCCGGAGCGCTCAGCCACGAGACCGCGCTCGGCAGCCCCGATGGTCGCTCGACGACGTCGACGCCGGTGAGCCGCAGGTCGGGCCGTGCGGCGTGCAGGTGGACGAGCAGCTCCCCTCGGCCACAGCCCACGTCCACGACCTGGGTCGCGCCCTCCCGGTCGGCCAGGACGCCGAGCGCCTCCGCGAGCACCGCCCCCAGCGGCCCGTGCGTCGAGGTCGTGAAGTGTCCGGCCGGGCCGGTGGTGGCGCGGTAGAAGCCGTGCTGACCGTAGAGCGCCGTGGACCAGGCCGCCTTCCACGGAACCATCACGCCCGCACGGTATCCCCGACCGGGTGCTCACGAGGTCCCCTGGCCGTCCCGTCTCGTCGGTGCGCTGTCCCGTCCCTTGACGCGTCACCCGGAATGGCCGGCACATGCCACGCGGCGGGAGAGGGGTAGGTTGCTCGACCGTGGACGGCATCGAGCATCCCGCCCGCCTCACGGTGGGAGTCGTGGGCGCTGGGCGCGTCGGCGCGGTCCTCGGAGCGGCGCTCGCGCGCGCCGGCCACCACGTCACCGGCGCGTATGCCGTGTCCGCGCAGAGCCGGGCACGCGCCGCCGCACTGCTGCCCGGGGTGCCGCTCGCCGACGTCCCGTCGATCGTCGCGGACGCCGAGCTCGTCCTCCTCGCAGTCCCCGACGACGCCCTTGCGCACCTCGTCGCCGGTCTCTCCGCCACGGACGCCTGGCAGGCGGGTCAGATGGTGGCCCACACGAGCGGTCGTCACGGGGTCGGTGTGCTCGAGCCCGCCCGGGCGCACCACGTGCTCCCCCTCGCCATCCATCCGGCGATGACGTTCACCGGCACCGCCATGGACCTGGAGCGGCTCACGGAGTGCAGCTTCGGGGTGACGACCGACGAGGCGTTGCGTCCGGTCGCCGAGGCGCTCGTCGTGGAGATGGGAGCGGACCCGGTGTGGGTCGCCGAGGGTGACCGGGCGGCATACCACTGCGCCCTCGCACACGGCGCCAACCACCTCGTCACGCTCACCGCCCAGTCCATGGAGCTGCTCGCCCGGGCCGGGGTGGAGGAGCCACGCCGTGTCGTGGGTCCGCTCATGCGTGCGGCGCTGGACAACGCGCTGCGGATGGGTGACGCCGCCCTCACCGGACCCGTCGCGCGCGGCGACGTCGGTACCGTGGAGGACCACCTGCGGGAGCTGGAGCGGCTCTCGCCCGAGATCCGGAGGACCTACGTCGCACTCGCCCGAGCCACGGCGCTCCGTGCGCTCGACAGCGGACGGTTGCGCCCGGCCGTGGCCGAACCGCTCCTCGACGTCCTCGCCGACCAGGAGCCCTGAGTGACCACCGCCATCACCACGCCCGTGGTCGCCCACACCAGGGAGGAGCTCAAGGCCGCTCGCGAGGCCCTCTCGAGCCGCGACGTCGCCGTCGTCATGACGATGGGGGCGCTCCACGACGGTCACGCGCAGCTGATCCGGGCCGCACGGCAGCGGCACGCCCACGTCGTCGTGACGATCTTCCTCAACCCCCTCCAGTTCGGGCCCAAGGAGGACCTCTCGCGCTACCCGCGCACCTTCGACGCCGACATGGCCATCTGCACGAGCGCGGGCGTCGACGTCGTCTTCGCCCCCACCCCGGACGTGGTCTACCCGGACGGTGACCCGGGCGTGCGCGTGTCGGCGGGCCCCCTCGGCGAGATCCTCGAGGGTGCCTCGCGCCCCGGCCACTTCGACGGTGTCCTCACGGTCGTCGGCAAGCTGTTCCACCTCACGGCGGCCCGCAGCGCGTACTTCGGCCAGAAGGACGCGCAACAGCTCCTCCTCATCCGGCGGATGGTGCGCGACCTCGACTTCCCGGTCGACGTCGTCTCGGTGCCGACCGTTCGCGAGGGTGACGGGTTGGCCATGAGCAGCCGGAACATGTACCTCACGGCGTCGGACCGTGAGGTCGCGCTGTGCCTCAACCGGGCGCTGCGGGCCGGCGCGGAGGCCGCGGCCTTCGGACCGTCGGCGGTTCGCCGTGCAGCCCGCGAGGTGCTCGTCGAGGAACCCCTCGCGCTCGTCGACTACCTCGTCCTCGTCCACCCGCACACGCTCGCCGACGTCCCGGAGTGGTACCGCGGGGAGGCGCTGCTCGCCGTCGCTGCCCGGGTCGGCACCACCCGGCTCATCGACAACACGCCCGTCTTGGTCGGCCCCGGTGGGGGTGTGCTCGACGTCTTCTCCGACGTGCCCCACGCCCGCGCCGACGTGTGAGGGCCGGTATGCCGCCCGCACCCGTGTCGCTGCCACGTCGCCTCACTGCTCCCACGCCGGGGTGGACCACCAGCGCCGACGTCGTCGTGGTCGGGTCCGGCATCGCCGGGCTCACCTGCGCGCTGCGGCTCCGGGAGCGCGTGGACCGGGTTCTCCTCGTGACGAAGACGGTGCTCTCGGCCGGGTCGACCGAGTGGGCCCAGGGCGGGATCGCCGCCGCGCTCGACCCGGAGGACACTCCCGACGAGCACCTCCAGGACACCTTGGTGGCGGGGGTCGGCCTGTGCGACGTCGATGCGGTGAGGGCACTCGTCACCGAGGGCCCGGACCGGGTACGCGAGCTCGTGGCCCTCGGCGCGGAGTTCGACCGGGACGCCGGGGGAGAGATCACGCTGACCCGCGAAGGCGGCCACCACCGCGACCGCATCGCCCATGCCGGGGGTGACGCCACCGGCGCGGAGATCTCCCGGGCGCTCATCGCGGCGCTCCACCGGGTGGTCGACGACCCGGGCATCGAGGTCATCGAGCACGCGATCGTCGTCGACCTGCTCACCGCCGCCGACGGCGCCGTCTGCGGCGTGACCCTCCACGTCATCGGCGAGGGACAGGTCGACGGGGTCGGCGCGGCCTACGGTCGGGCGGTGGTGCTCGCGACGGGCGGGCTCGGCCAGATCTACACCTCGACGACCAACCCACCCGTGGCGACGGGCGACGGCATGGCCGCGGCCCTGCGCGCGGGGGCCGGGGTCACCGACCTCGAGTTCGTGCAGTTCCACCCGACGGTGCTCTACCTCGGTGAGGGCTCGACGGGGCAGCAGCCGCTCATCTCGGAGGCACTTCGGGGGGAGGGTGCCCATCTCCTCGACGAGACCGGCGCCCGGTTCATGAGCGGCCGGCACGAGCTCGCGGACCTCGCCCCGCGGGACGTCGTGGCGCGCGCGATCCTCGACGTCATGCGGGAGTCCGGCGTCGAGCACGTCTGGCTGGATGCGCGCCACCTCGGCCGGGCGTTCCTCGAGGCACGGTTTCCGTCGATCGTCACCCGCTGTCGCGAGCTGGGCTTCGACCCGGTGACGGAGCTGTTGCCGGTGGCGCCGGCCCAGCACTACGCGTCGGGCGGCGTCGAGACGGACCTGATGGGACGGTCCTCCGTCGACGGGCTGTATGCGTGTGGCGAGTGCTCGTGCACCGGGGTCCACGGGGCCAACCGGCTGGCCTCGAACTCGCTCCTCGAGGGGCTCGTCTTCGCGCACCGGATCGCCGACGACGTCACCGCGAGGATCGCGGCAGGGGAGCTCCGGCTCAGGGAGCCGGCCCCGGGCCCCGGTGAGGCCGCCGTGCTCGACGCGGCGCACCGCCTGGAGCTCCAGCGGGCCATGACGCGCGGTGCCGGCCCGGTGAGGTCCGCGCAGTCCACGGACGAGGCGCTCGAGTGCCTGGCCGGCCTTGCCGCGCGGGCCCCTTCCCGGGCCGAGCCCGGTCCCCGGACGTGGGAGACGACGAACCTCCTCCACCTGGGTCAGGCACTGTCCCTCGCGGCGCACCTGCGTGAGGAGACTCGCGGCGGGCACGTGCGCTCGGACTTCCCGGAACGGGACGACACCCGGTGGCTCACCCACCTCACCGTCAGGCGCGCCGAAGGAGGCGCGCTCGGCGTGACCGAGCGGCAGGTCGGCTCCATCCCCTCCAGCCCCACCACGTGCCGTGAGTGACCAGGGGTTCCCGACGACGGATGCCCGCCTCCTCGTGGCGCGGGCCCTGGACGAGGACCTCGACGGCGGCACCGACGTCACGACGCTCGCCACCATCCCCGTCGGCCAGGAGTCGGTGTCGCACCTGGTGGCGCGCGGCGACGGTGTCGTCGCCGGGCTGCCGGTCGTCGCCCTCGTGGTGGAGGCGGTCGATGCCCGCCTGAGAACGGGTGCGGTGGGGATCGACCTGCACGTCGACGACGGCGCCCGGGTGGTGCGTGGTGACCACCTGGGAACTCTGAGGGGCTCGACCCGCACGACGCTCGTGGCCGAGCGGACCGCCCTCAATGTCGTGTCCCGCACGTCCGGCGTCGCGACCCACACCCGACGGTGGGCCGACGAGCTCCGCGGGTCCGGGGCGATGGTGCTCGACACGCGCAAGACCACCCCGGGGATGCGGGCGCTGGAGAAGTACGCGGTTCGGTGCGGCGGGGGAACCAACAAGCGGCTGGGCCTGTACGACGTCGCCATGGTCAAGGACAACCACAAGATCGCCGCGGGTGGCCTCACGGCGGCCTACGAGGCGGTCAGGCGGACGTTTCCGGGGGTCCCCGTCCAGGTGGAGGTCACGACGACGGAGGAGGCCCTCGAGTCCGTGGCGGCGGGCGCCCGTTTCCTGTTGTGCGACAACATGTCGACGACCCTTCTCCGGACGACGGTGGAGGCCGTGCGGGCGACGGGCGAGACCGTCGAGGTGGAGGCCACCGGTGGCCTCACCCTCGACGTCGCGGCGGCGTATGCCGCCACCGGTGTGGACTACCTCTCGGTGGGAGGGCTCACGCACTCCTCACCCATCCTCGACATCGCCCTGGACCTGGATGCCGACGGCGGTCGTCAGCCGACGAAGATGCAGAAGGGGTGACCGGCCGGGTCGGCGAAGACGTAGAGGGGCTCGTCCGGGTCGTCGGTGCGGTCGGTCAGCAGCTCTGCGCCGAGGTCCTCGGCTCGGCGGCGCTGCTGTTCGAGCGCCTCGCGATCGGGCACCGTGAGGTCGAGGTGCAGCTGCATCGGCACGGTGTCCTCGGGCCACGTCGTCCGGGTCAGCGACGCCACCTCCTGGAAGGCGAGCACCCGCGTGCCGTCCTCCGTCGTGAGCACCAGCCAGTCGACGTCGTCCGCCTCCCCGTCCCCGGGAGGGGCGTCACCGGGGCGGTACCGCAGCCCGAGCAGCGCGCGGTAGAACTCGGCCAGCCCTCGGACGTCGGTGGTGTCGAGAACCGTGTGCAGCAGCCGGGGGTACTCACTCATGGGACCTCCTCGAGGGTGGGGGACTCGTCGGCGGTAGGGTCCGAACACGGCCCGCGAGAAGTCTCCCGCCGTCGACGCACAGGAGGTGGTGTCGTGGACGTCGACGTGACCACCGATGTCATGGTCTCCTGCCCGCGCGCACGAGTCGCGGCGTTCGCGACCGACCCGCTCAACGCACCCCGCTGGTACGCGAACATCCGGTCGGTGGAGCTGCTCACGGACCCACCGGTGCGGCTCGGCAGCCGGATGCGGTTCGTCGCAGCCTTCCTCGGGCGTCGGATCGACTACATCTACGAGGTGCTGGAGCTCGTGCCGGGGGAGCGGTTGACGATGAGCACGGCATCCGGACCGTTCCCGATGACGACGACCTACTCGTTCGAGGACGTCGAGGGTGGCACCCGCATGACTCTGCGCAACCACGGTTCACCGCGGGGGTTCGGTGCGGTCGCTGGACCGGTCATGCGCCGGGCGATCGAGCGGGCCAACCGCAAGGACCTGGACGCCATCAAGGCCCTCCTGGAAGCGGAGACCCGGCCCGGCGCACCGGCTCAGTAACGGCGCCAGCGCAAGGAGACGGCGTAGTCGACGGTCAGGCCGTGGTGCTCGGTGAGGACCGCCTGGGCCACACTCGGCGGAAGCTCGATCCCGACGACGGCCGCCAGGTCTTCTCGCTGGTCGAACCTCCAGTCGATCGTCAGGTGCTCGGTCGCGAATCCCTGTCGGTCCCAGAACCGTTGCACCGCAACCGGGTCGTATGCCGCATACGCGCGGCGGAACCAGCTGCCGAACGTCGACCGGGTGACGTCGTTGTCGAGGATGCAGGCGACACCGCCGGGTCGAAGCACCCGGCCGACCTCTGCCAGCCCTGGCTCGCACCCCGCGCCGAAGAAGTAGGCCCACCGGACGTGGACGATGTCGACGCTGGTGTCCTGCAGCGGAAGTGCCTCGGCGTCGGCGGCGAGCACCGACGCCGGCTGCCCCAGCGACGCCAACCGCTCCCGCGCCCTCG
>CALCXF010000141.1 GCA_937907685.1 uncultured Nostocoides sp. | reverse complement strand
CAGGTGCCCCCGCTCGGGCGGGAGCGCGGAGAGGAGGTCGTCGAGGTCGGAGAGTGCCGGAGCCGGTGCCGTCCCGGGCTGTCCGATGCTCGCCACCGTGGATGCCGCACGGTCGATGCCGCCGAGCTCCACGCCCTCGGCGACGACCGTCGCCCGGACCGATGGATCGGTGACGTCGACACCGAGGAGGGCGGTCAGGTCGGCTGCGAGGGTCGGGCGCGGGAAGAGCACGAGGTGGTCGGCGCGGGCGGCGAGGTCGCGCAGCAACCGGTCCCGGAAGACGAGGTGCTCCGTCAGGTCGGCGTCCCCGAAGTTCTCGCGGCTGAGGGTCCCGGCGGTCTCCCGCGCCTGGATCAGGGCGTGCGGGTCGGGGGCGAGGGTGAGGACGGTGGGGATGCCCAGGTCAGCGGAGGCTTCGGCCGCCGCCAGCGAACCGACGTCGGCCATCCGCAGGTGCACGAGGTCGACGGGCCCCGCAGCGCGCAGGATGCGACGGATGCCGCGTCGCGCCGCCACCCGGAGCGGCCAGGCCTGAGCCGCGTGCACCGGCTGGCCCCAGAAGGGCACCGACGCGTAGTGGTGCCCCGGAGCAGGGAGCGCCTCCAGCCCGCGCAGGGCGTCCGCGGGGCGGCCCCGGGAGACGGTGACGGTCCGGCTGGTCGGCCCGCCCTCCGCGACGAGTGCGTCGCCGAGCTGGACGAGGAGGGTCGCGATGCCGCCGTTGTCGCCACGTCCGGCGTGGGAGAGGTCCGCGTCGATGTCGGCGTGGAGGAACAGCTGGACGACCGTGCCGCCGAAGGACTCGGCCCTTGGCCCGCCTGGGGCGAGATGACGACCGGCGGACCGCCGCCACGCGTCGTGGAGGGCGGCGCGGGCGACGGCACCCAGCGGTCCGGCATCCTCGGCGATGGTCTGGAGGGTCCGGAGGTCGTCGATGTCGTCGGCCGTCGTGACGTCCCCGAGCGCGGCGACCGCTGCCGCCCGGACCGCCGGGTCCTCACCGCCGTCGGAGGCCAGGTCGAGGAGCAGGGTGACGGTCCCGCGGCCGGGAACGAGCCCGAGCGTCTCGACGAGCCGCGAGCGGTCCCCGGCGTCCGATGCCGTCCGAAGCGCTCGCCCGATGCTGCGGCGGACGCCGGCGGGCGCCCGCTCCGCCCAGGTCTCGAGGGTGCGCTGGGCCAGCATCCCGGAGAATCCTCCCCGGGCGACCTCCGCGCACAGTGGTTCCATCGCGGCCGCTGCCGGTGGGCCGCCACCCAGAGCCCAGGTGGCATGGTCGCGGAGGTGTGCGCGGTCGTCCTCGAGCAGGCCGACCAGCCGCGCCTGGCCGGCCGTGTGGCGCAGCGCGCCGAGGGCGTGCACAGCGGCGATGGCGACGAGCTGGTCGTGAGGGTCGGCGATGGCCCGGGTCAGCTGGGGCACCGACTCGCGACCCGCTCGCGAGGCGGCGGCGCGGAGGGTGTCGATCCTGCGGAGCGCCTCGACGATGGAGTGAGCCTTGCCGACAGCGTCAAGGGCGCCTGAGACCTGCCTGTCGTCGCGGGTCGCCACGTGGCGCCCGCCGTCCCGGGGGAGGCGGGCGGTCCCGGCTGGTTGTGGGCCGCCCATGGCGCCACCGTAGGTTCCTGCACCCACTTTGTACAAACCTTTGACGGCATGGGATTGCCGCGGACCTCAGCGCCCGTCCGCAGAGCTCGCTTCTCGCGTCACCGAGGCCACGTGGTGAACCATGGCCGGTGGTGCTGCGTGTAGGGGGAAGGAGGTCGGATGCCGGAGAGCGGGGCGGCGCTGATGCAGCAGCTGCATGACGAGCACGGGGCTGCGCTGTGGGCCTACTGCCTCCGGCTCACCGGACAGGACCGGATGCGCGCCGAGGACGTCGTCCAGGAGACGTTGCTGCGCGCCTGGCGCAACCACGAGCGGCTGGACGAGTCCCGTGGCTCGGTCCGTGCCTGGCTCTTCACGGTGGCGCGCAACATCGTCATCGACGACTGGCGCACCAGGCGGGCCCAGAGCGAGCTGCCGGTCGCCGACGTGCCGGAGACCCACCAGCCGGGTGACCAGACCGACCAGCTGCTGCTCTCCTGGCTCGTGGCCGAGGCGGTCACCTCCTTGTCCGCCGATCATCGGGCCGTGCTGCTGGAGTGCTACTACCGCGGGGCCTCGGTCGCCCAGGCGGCTCACCGGCTCGGCATCCCCGAGGGCACGGTGAAGTCACGGACCCACTACGCCCTCCGGGCGCTCCGACTGGCTCTCCAGGAGATGGGGGTGGGCGCATGACCTGCGAGCTGGCCCACCTCGACGCCGTCTACGTCCTCGGCGCCCTCGCTCCGAACGAGCGCCTCGAGTTCGAGCGACACCTGGCCGGATGTGCCGAGTGCAGCCGGTCGGTGCGTGAGCTGGCGGGCCTCCCGGGGCTCCTGGCCCGCGTCGACCTCGACGAGCTCGAGCCCGCCGACGGCCCACCTCTCCCCAGCACGCTCCTGCCCTCCCTGGTGCGCGAGGTTCGGAGGACCCAGCGTCGTCGCTCCGTGCTCGTCGGGGCCGTGGCGGCCACCGTGGCTGCGGTGGTCGCGACCGCTCTGGCGGTGTGGGCAGGCGTCGAGCCCGACCGGGAACCGGACTCCCCGGCATCCCCGGCGGCTGCGGCGACAAGGACGCCCGGCCTGTCGATGGTGCCCGTGGCACCGACGGCCGTGCGAGCCGACGTGCTCGTCACCAACGTCGCATGGGGAACACGCCTCGACGTGACGTGCTCGTACGCGGCGGAGGACGAGGACTACGAAGCCTCCGGCGGCGCCGAGTACGCACTCGTCGTCCGCACCCGAGACGGTCGGGCCGAGCAGGTGGCGACGTGGCGTGGCCTCCCGGGTCGGACCATGCGCCTGTCCGCCGCGACCGCGACGAGCCGCAGCGAGATCGAGACGGTGGAGATGCGGACGTCCGACGGTGTCGTGCTGCTGAGGCTGGGCGTCTGAGTCAGTAAGCGTCTGAGTCAGTAGTAGTCGTCGGCCCGCCTGCTCATCCACGCCTCCCGGAGGAGGATCAGGCCGCCGACGATGCACACGACCTCCGAGGCGGCCGCGGTGAGGACCCACCCGCCCGACCATGTCTCGTTGACACCGAACAGCCCGACCGTCGTCGACATGATGAACGCCCCGAGGGTGCTCGCCCCGAACCCCGTGACGAGGAATGCCGGGATCCAGTGTCGCCACACCAGCAGCATGATCGCGATCACCACCCCGGCCACGCCGTTGACGAGGAACGCCGGCCCGATGACGTCGATGTCGCGGTAGTTCTCGAACCACCACAGCCAGAGGTGGACCACCGCCGAGACCAGCGCCGCCACGGCCGTCACGATCCGCACCCACATGGTGTCCTCCGTCCCTCGCGGGGATGCCGTCGGCGTCCGGGCAGCGCCGCAGTCCCTGCCCTTCACACGCAACCGGCGCCTCGGCGGTTCACCGAACGGTTGCACACTGCTCCGACCCCCGCCACCCTGAACCTCATCCGCGGTTCGTCCGTGTGGACGGGTACGGCCCGTCCGACTCCGCGGCGGCGACCGTTCCGGCCGATACCCCGAGGAGAGTGCGATGGCGGTGCAGGCCAGGGCGTTCTGGCTGCGGGAACCCGGCGTGGGGGAGATCCGGCCCGTCGACCTTCCGGACCCGGGACCCGGCGAGGTCCTCGTGCGCACCCTGCGCTCGGCCGTGAGCCGCGGCACCGAGACGCTCGTGTTCCGCGGTTGCGTGCCCCCTGACCAGTACGCGGTGATGCGAGCTCCCTTCCAGGAGGGCGACTTCCCGGGGCCCGTCAAGTACGGCTACCTCAACGTCGGGGTGGTGGACGAGGGGCCCCCCGAGGTGGTCGGACGGACGGTGTTCTGCCTCCACCCGCACCAGACGGCATACGTCGTCCCGGCCTCCGCGGTGGTGGTCGTGCCGGAGGGCGTGCCCGCCGCCCGGGCGGTGCTGGCGGGCACCGTGGAGACGGCCGTGAACGCGCTGTGGGATGCCGCGCCACTCGTCGGTGACCGGGTCACGGTCGTGGGGGCGGGCATGGTGGGCCTGTGTGCCGCCCGCCTGCTCGTCGGCATCCCCGGTGTCGAGGTCACGGTGGTCGACGTCGACCCGGAGCGCGCCGTCGTGGTCGGCGCCATCGGCGCCGACTTCGCCCTGCCGACGGGGGCCGAGGGCGGCCGTGACCTCGTCATCCATGCGAGTGCCACGTCGACCGGGCTCCAGCTCTCACTCGACCTGCTGGCGGCGGAGGGAACAGTCGTCGACCTGAGCTGGTACGGCGACGCCGAGGTGAACCTGCGACTGGGCGGCACGTTCCACTCGGGTCGCCTGTCGATCCGGGCGAGCCAGGTCGGGACCGTCTCCCCGGCGCGGAGGGGTCGCCGCTCGGCGACCGACCGCCTCGGGCTCGCCCTGCACCTCCTCGAGGACCCGGCGTTCGACGCCTTGCTGACCGGGAGCTCGGCCTTCGACGACCTCCCTGAGACCCTCCGGCGCCTGGCGGACGGCGGCCTCCGGGCGCTGTGCCACACCATCACCTACGGCGAGGGGTAGCCCATTGTTCAGCGTGACAGTCCGCGACCACATGATGGTCGCCCACAGCCTCCGCGGAGAGGTCTTCGGGCCGGCCCAGCGGCTGCACGGCGCGACGTACGTCGTCGACGCGACCTTCCGCGCACCGTCCCTGGACGCCGACGGGATCGTCGTCGACCTCGGCAGGGCCGCCGACGCCCTTGCTGCTGTCGTCGGTGAGCTGAGCTACCGCAACCTCGATGACGAGCCGACCCTGGACCAGGTCAACACCACCACAGAGCGGCTCGCCGAGGTCGTCGCCGACCGGCTCGCCGCTCGCGTGCGTGCCGGCGAGCTCGGCCCAGCGGCCGTGAGCTCCATCGCCGTCACCCTGCACGAGTCTCACGTCGCGTGGGCGTCGTACGAACGGGCGCCGTGAGCACCGTGCACCTCGTCGTCCCGGAGGCGGTGGACGACCCGGAGCGGCCGAGTGGCGGCAACACGTACGACCGGCGGGTGGCCGCCGGTCTCTCGGCATGCGGCTGGACGGTGCACCGGCACGTCGCCACGGGAGACTGGCCATCGGCGGACCGTGCTTCCCGATCCGCCCTGACCGCCGCGCTCGCCGGCATGCCCGACGATGCCGTCGTGCTGCTCGACGGACTCGTCGCGTCGGCAGTGCCGGAGGTGCTGGTGCCGGAGGGGCGACGCCTCCGGCTCGTGGTCCTCGTGCACCTGCCGCTCGGTGTGGGGTCCACCGGCGGGCGTGCCGCCGAGCAGATCTCGCGGGAGTGCGTGGTCCTCGCCGCCTCCGTCGCGGTCGTCGTGACGAGCCGGTGGACTCGGCAGTGGCTCCTGAGCGCCTACGGGCTGGAGCCCGGTCGGGTGCACGTCGTGGTCCCCGGCGTCGACCAGGCGACGGTGGTGCCGGGAAGCGTCACCGGTGAGCGGTTGGTCTGCGTAGGTGCGCTCACGCATGTGAAGGGACCCGACGTGCTCGTGGAGGCGCTGGCCGAGGTGGCGGACTTGGGGTGGTCGTGCACCTGCATGGGTTCAATGGCGGTCGACGCGGCATATGCGGAGCACGTTCGCCGCCGTTCTGCGGCGCTCGGCCTGCACGACCGCGTTGCGTTCACCGGTCCGCTCGTCGGCAGCGAGCTGGATGCCGGGTACGCGGCGGCGGACCTCGTCGTCGCCCCGTCGCGGACCGAGACCTACGGCATGGCCGTCGCCGAGGCGCTCGCGCGCGGCATCCCGGTCGTGGGCAGTGACGTCGGAGGACTTCCGGAGGCGCTCGGACGGTCGCCCGACGGATGCCGGCCCGGCATCCTCGTGCCCGCGGGGGATACCGCGCGCCTGGCCGACGCACTTCGATGCTGGCTCACCGACGCCGGGCTTCGCGCCGACCTCCGCCGAGCGGCCCGGGCGCGCCGCGCCACACTCACCGACTGGTCGGTGACGGCCGAGCGGCTCTCCGGCATCCTCGAGGAGGTGGCGGCGTGACGGACCTGGCGGTGCGGGTGAGCCAGGAGTGGCTGGCACTCCGCGAGCCGGCCGACGCCGAGGCGCGGTCCACCGACCTGGTGCGCGAGGTGCGCACGGGCCTGCCGGCCGGACCGACCGCGGTGGTGCACGACCTGGGGTCGGGGACCGGCTCCATGGTCCGCTGGCTGGCCCCGATGCTCGACGGATCGCAGCACTGGGTGCTCCACGACCGCGACGAGCACCTGCTGGCCGGCGCCGTGGTCGACCCGCCCGCTGCGGCCGACGGATCGGTCGTCACCGTGGAGGAGCGACAGGGGGACGTGACCAGGTTGCGGCCCGACGACCTGGCCGGCGCGTCGTTGGTCACGGCGTCGGCGCTGCTCGACATGCTCACCGCCGAGGAGCTGGACCGTCTCGTGCGGTTGTGCGTCGCGACGGGCTGCCCCGCGTTGTTGACGCTCTCGGTCATCGGCCGGGTCGAGCTGAGCCCCGCCGATCGCTTCGACGACGTCCTCGGCGCTGCCTTCGACGACCACCAGCGACGCACGGCCGGCGGCCGCACCCTGCTCGGTCCCGACGCCGTGCGGGTCGCCGTCGAGATGTTCCGCTCCCTGGGCGCCGAGGTGACCACGCGGCCCAGCCCGTGGCGGCTCGGCCCCCGGAGCCGCCACCTCGTGGCGGAGTGGCTCGACGGCTGGGTCGGGGCCGCCTGCGAGCAACGGCCCGAGCTGGCCGCGTGGAGCGCGGGCTACCTCGCTCGACGTGCGGCCGACGTCGAGGGGGGTCGGCTGCACGTGGCGGTCCACCACCTCGACGTGCTGGCCCGACCTCAGGGAGGACCTCGATGAACCGGCCCGCCCCGGCCTCCGTACGTCATCTCGAGCTGGGCACCGTGCGCCGCCCGGGTCCGGGGGCCGGCGCACGCCGACGGGCGGAGGCCGGGATCGACGGGTCGTGGTGGCGGTGGCTCCGACCGCTGGGTGGGGCGACGATCCTCGGGGTCGTCGTCGCGACCCTCGGCGGCGGACCGGTGGTGGACGCCCTGCGCGCAACGGACGGAACAGCCCTCGCGATGGGCGCGGGCGTTGCCGTCCTCACCACCGTCGCCGCCGCGTGGCGGTGGCGACTCGTGGCCGGACGCCTCGAGGCGGGGCTGACCCTGCCGTCGGCGGTCGCCGCCTGCTACCGCTCCCAGTTCCTCAACGTGACCCTCCCCGGCGGCGTGCTCGGGGACGTGGGCCGTGGCGTGCACCATGGCCGCCGGGTGGACGACGTGGGGCGCGGCATCCGAACGGTCGCCTGGGAGAGGGCCTCCGGCCAGGTCGTCCTCGTCCTGATCACTGTGTCGGTGCTCCTCGTGACCCGCCCCTTCGCGGCACCGGGTATCGGCAGCCCAGGATGGGCGCTCCTCGCCGTCGCCGCTCTGGCTTGCGGGGTGGCGCTGAGCGCCCGGGGTGGAGGTCAGGGCATCGTCGGCCGGGTCGGGCGCGTGGTGATGGCGGACGGGCGAGCGCTGTTGGGGCCCACGGCATCCGGGGGGATCGCGCTCGCGTCGCTGGCCGTCGTGGGCGGGCACGTGGCGACGTTCGTCATCGCGGCCCGGGCAGTCGGCGTGGGGTTGCCGGTGGTCGAGCTCTTGCCCATCGCCCTGCTGGTGCTGCTCGTCTCGGGGGTGCCGCTCAACCTGGCGGGCTGGGGGCCACGTGAGGGAGCCGCGGCGTGGGCGTTCGGAGCGGCGGGCCTCGGTGCCGGGCAGGGACTCTCCGTGGCGGTCGCCTACGGGGCGATCGTCTTCGTCGCGACCCTGCCCGGAGCGATGTTGCTCCTCGTCGGCCCTCCGCGACGGTCGACTCCGAGGATGCCGCCCGGCACCGGCCCGCGCCGACGTGCCGGGTCCCCGTCGGTCGGCCACGCGGTGGGCGGTACCGCCCGTGGCTGAGCGCCCCTACACCCTGCTGAGCTGTGCCATGTCTCTCGACGGCTACCTGGACGACAGGTCGGGGCAGCGGCTCATGCTGAGTACCGCAGCCGACCTCGACCGGGTGGACGCCGTGCGGGCGAGCTGCGACGCGATCCTCGTCGGTGCAGGTACGGTGCGGGCGGACAACCCCCGACTCGTGGTGCGCAGCCGCGCGCGCCGTGTCCGGCGCGTGGCCGAGGGCCGCGCTCCCACGCCGTGCAAGGTCACCGTCACCCGGCATCCGACCCTGGATCCCACGTCGGCGGTCTTCTCAGCGCGAGACGGCGACACCCTCGTCTACTGCGCCAGCCCATCGGTGGGCAGCACGCGCCAGCGCCTGGGGTCCGCCGCGACAGTGGTCGACGCCGGGGAGTCTCCGACGATGCGCTGGGTCAGCGAGGACCTGGCCGCGAGAGGGGTTCGCCGGCTCATGGTGGAGGGCGGCCAGAGCGTGCTCACCCAGTTCCTCGCTCTGGGCCTCGCCGACGAGCTCCAGCTCGTCGTGGCGCCGTTCTTCGTGGCCGACTCCGGGGCGCACCGGGTGGTCGCCGCCGGACCGCTGCCGTTCAACCGTGACCGGCGGGCACGCCTCGCCGACGTCCGGCAGATCGACGACGTCGTGCTCCTGCGCTACGCGCTCTCGGCACGCTTCGAGCAGGACGACCCGGAAGGACCGACGCGATGACCGACCGTCCACCTGCCGCGACGATCCGGACGGAGGTCATGGTGCCGCTCTCCTTCGCCGACGGATACGGCACGGTGGCGCGGGTGCTCACCTTCGACGGTCTCGTCGACGGGAAGGAGCACATCGCCATGGGGTTGGGGGACCGCGTCACCTCGGCGGACCCGGCCGAGGTTCCCCTTCCTGTCCCCCTGGTGCGACTGCACAGCGAGTGCCTGACCGGGGACGTCTTCGGCAGCGAGCGCTGTGACTGTGGACCGCAGATGCGCGAGGCTGTCCAGCGCATCGCGGAGCAGGGCGGTTACCTCCTGTACCTGCGGCAGGAAGGCCGAGGGATCGGGCTCTACAGCAAGCTCGACGCCTACGCGCTGCAGGACGTCGGGCTCGACACCTACGAGGCCAACGTGGCGCTCGGGTTCCGGGCAGACGCGCGTGACTACACCGCCGCCGTGCAGATGATCGAGGCGCTGGGAGTCGCCACGGTGGCCCTGCTCACCAACAACCCCGACAAGGCGGACCAGCTCGGCCGGCTCGGCATCACCGTCACCGAGCGCGTGCCGACCGCGGTCCACTGGAGCCCCGCCAACGCCCGGTACCTCGCGACCAAGGCGTCGCGCGGTGCACACACCTTCGAGCCGGGAGCCGGGGACGAGATCGGCCCCGCGGATGCCGGCCGGCCTTCCGCCGCTCCGGCGCACCTCAGGCTCCAGGCATGAACCGTCGTCGGTACGCGCCGTGACGAACGAGACGTCGGCTGCGCCACGTGCCGTTCCGGTGTCCATCGACGCACGGCGGCAGGCACCGGCCGTGGGCGTGGTCGCAGGCGCGGCGGTGCTCGTGCAGGGTGCGCTGTTGGCCGCGATGGCTTCCACCGTCGGGTTGAGTCCCGTGGGGTGGGCGCTCGGTCTGGCCTGCGCGGTCGTTCTCATGGCCCTCGCGGGTCCTGGCCTCGCCGTCGGGGGGAGGGACGACGCCGGGCCGGCCAACCTCGTGACGTTGTTCCGAGGCCTCCTCGCCTGCACTGCAGCCGCGTTGGCTGCCGAGTCGCTCATCGGGCGGGACGTCGCCCCTGCCGTGCTCGCCGTGGCGGTCCCGGCGCTCCTGCTCGACGCGGTGGACGGGTGGGTCGCTCGGCGGACGCGCACGATGACCGAGTTCGGGGGGCGTTTCGACGGCGAGGTCGACGCCTTCCTCATCCTCGTCCTCAGCATCTGTGTCGCGCCCACCCATGGATGGTGGGTGCTGACGGCGGGGCTGGCGCGGTACGCCTTCCTGGTCGCCGGGTGGATGCTGCCGTGGATGCGAGTGCGGCTCGAGTACCGGTACTGGCGCAAGGTGGTGACGGCGACGGCAGGCATCGTGCTCGTCATCGCGGCGGCGGATGTGCTGCCGCGCTGGCTGACCGTGACCGGGGTTGTCGTGGGGCTGGCGCTGCTGGCGGAGTCCTTCGTGCGGGACGTGCGGTGGCTCTGGCGCCGACGCGACGAGCCTGCAGGGCAGCACCCGTTGTCGCGTCAGGCGAGCGGCCTCCGACAAGGCTCGGCCGACAACGGCTCCCGGTCGCCAGCCGAGGAGCCCGAGCCGCCACCTGCCATGGACAGGAGGCGGCGCAGGAGGGCGCTCGCGGTCAACGTCGTGGCGGTCGTGCTCGTGTGGTTCATCCTCCTGTCTCCCAACCAGCCGGACCACATCACCGTCTCCAGCTTCCTCCGCCTCCCGGTCGAGGTCCTGCTCGTCGCCGGTCTTGCCCTCGCCCTCCCGGCTCGGTGGACCCGCAGGGTGGCCATGGTCGTGGGAAGCGTCCTCGGCGTCCTGACCTTGATGAAGGTCCTCGACCTCGCGGCCTTCGTCGTCCTCGACCGGCCGTTCAACGTGATGACCGACCGGAGCCTGCTCGGCTCGGGGGTCGGCTTCGTCCGGGACTCGCTCGGCACCGTGGCCGTGATCGGTGCTGCGCTCGTGGCACTGGGGCTCACCTGCGCGGTGGTCGTCTGCCTGCCCCTGGCCATCGGGCGCCTCTCCCGGCCCCTCGTCCGTCGCCGGGCGACGGCAGCTCGCTGGGTCGGCGCCCTGACGGTCGTCTGGGTCGCTGCCGCGGTGGTCGGCGTGCAGGTGGGAGCGGTGGGTCCGGTCGCAGCGGCAGGCGTGGGGCCCTACGTGGCCGGCAAGGTTCGTGCCGCCGAGGTCGCCCTGCGCGACCAGGACCGCTTCGATGCGGCGGTCGCGGTCGACCCGTTGCGCGGCAGGGGAGGCGACCTCGCCGCACTGCGCGGCAAGGACGTCGTCGTCGCCTTCGTCGAGAGCTACGGCCGCGTCGCGCTCGAGGGGCAGGGGTCGAGTGAGGTCACGGCGTCGTTGGATGCCGGGACCACTCGGCTGCGCGCCTCCGGCTACGACGCCAGGAGCGCGTTCCTCACGTCTCCCACGTTCGGAGGCAACAGCTGGCTGGCCCACGCCACGCTGAAGTCGGGTCTGTGGGTGGACAACCAGTGGCACTACGAGCGCCTCCTGTCACGCGAGCGCACGACCCTCACCTCGGCCTTCGGGGACGCCGGCTGGCGGACGGTGGCGGTGCTCCCCTCGAACCGCGGGGAGTGGCCGGAGGGAGAGGCCTTCTACGGGTTCGACGAGGTCTACGACAGGACGAGCCTCGGGTACGCCGGCCCGAAGTTCGGCTTCTCCGCCATGCCGGACCAGTTCGCGCTGGCGGCCTTCGCGCAGCGGGAGCTCACCGCGTCCGGTCGTCCCCCGGTCATGGCGGAGCTCGACCTCACCTCGAGCCACGGCCCCTGGGCGCCGCTGCCGAGTCTGGTCGACTGGGCCAGCCTCGGGAACGGTGACGTCTTCCACGGCATCCGGAACGACGCCGTGACGGCCGGGCAGCTGTGGAGTGACCGTGGCAACGTGCCGGGCGCCTACCGGAGCTCCATCGTCTACTCCGTCACGAGCCTTCTCTCCTTCATGGAGAGGTTCGGGAACGACGACCTCGTCCTGGTCCTCCTGGGAGATCACCAGCCGTCGACCATCGTGAGCGGTCATGGGGCGAACCGTGACGTGCCCATCACGGTGATCGCCCGCGACGACGACGTGCTCGACGAGATCTCGGGCTGGGGCTGGCAGGAGGGCCTGCGTCCTGCACCAGATGCGCCGGTCTGGAGGATGGATGCCTTCCGTGACCGCTTCCTGGTCGCCTACAGCGACCCGGCCTCCATCGGGCCGACCCCGGGCGCACCGTGAGGACGGACGAGCGCGCCCTGCCGGACGAGGCGTTGGGCCATATACGCGGGTCCGCCTTTGCCGCTGGCGAGTTCGTCGGCCAGGAGAGCTTCATGACGGCCGGCGAGATCATCGCCCTGGCGCGCCGAGCAGGGGTCGGGCCGGGGGTCTCGGTGCTCGATGTCTGCTGTGGAGCGGCCGGGCCAGGGCTCTCCATCACCCGCGAGCTGGGGTGCACCTACCTCGGTGTGGACGCGAACCCAGCCTCCGTAGCGGTGGCACGAGATCGGGCTCGAGCGGCCGGTCTCGCCGCGCGCTTCGAGGTCGCCCGGATCCCCCCGCTTCCGCGCGGACGGTTCGATGTCGTCCTCCTCCTCGAGACGATGCTCGCCTTCCGCGACAAGCAGCGCGTGCTGAGGGAGGTTGCAACCGCGCTCCCCGTGGGTGGGCGCTTCGCCTTCACCGTGGAGGAGGGCGCCCCTCTCACCGACGCGGAGCGCAACCGGATGCCGGAGGCGGACACGGTCTGGCCCATCCCGCTCCCAGAGCTGCTGTCATCGCTGGAGGCCGTCGGGCTCCACATCCGCTGGCGGGCGGACTGGAGTCGTTCGCACGCGGCCACTGTGGGTGCCTTGGTCGAGGCGTATGCCGCGACCGCCAGCCGTGCGGGCACGGCTGTGCCCGGGTCGCTCGTGGAGCTCCTGGCCTCCCATCGGCTGTGGAGCGACTGGCTTCATCAGGGACGGATGCGCAAGCTGGCGTTCGTCGTCGAGCGCATCGGGTCGAGGTGACGCTCGCGGATGCCGGATCAGATGTCCCGTCGCTTCTGACCGGCGGCACGAGGACACCGGCGACCGCCGGCGCCACTATGGTTCCCGAGGAGGCCACGAAACGCGTTGTAGGGGAGAAGACCGCTGTGGACATGAAGCTCGAGCTGGTGCCCGTTCCGGTGACCGACGTCGACCGGGCCAGGGACTTCTACGTCCAGCTCGTCGGCTTCGTCCAGGACGTCGACGTCGAGCCGGCCCCCGGTGTGCGCGTGGTCCAGCTGACGCCGCCCGGGTCGTCGTGCTCGATCGTCCTCAGTACGGGTCTGCCGATGGTCGAGATGTCGGCGGGTGCCCTGCGGGGACTGCACCTCGTCGTGAACGACATCGAGTCAGCCCGTGCCGAGCTCGTCGGCCGGGGGGTCGCAGTCGGGGAGGTCGACGACTCGGCCGGCGGAGGCGTCCGATACGCACCCTTCACCGACCCCGATGGCAACGCCTGGGTGCTGCAGGAGATGTCGTGGCGCACCGGGCCGGCCTTCTGACCGCTCGTCCGGGCGGCATCCGACCGGTGCGGTGACCTTCTGGACGTGGACTTGGCAGATCAGCCGCTCCTGACCTGCGCCAGCGGGCTCGCCGGCAGGAGGTGCTTGCGGCCGGTGAAGAAGGCCAGGCTGTAGCAGAGGGCGACCACGACGAGGAGGGCGTTGAAGCCGAGGATGAGGGCCAGGTACTCCAGCGCCCCTCCCACCATGGCCCCGAGCAGGTTCGCCCCGAAGGCCGTCGTCGAGGACCCGACGCCCTTGAACCTCACCGCGAAGAGCAGGTTGGCCAGGAAGATCGGCAGGAACGCGATCGTCACACCGACCGCGAACCGTGGCACCGGGGGCAGGTCGAGCAGCGCGTCGCCCGGCACGACCCAGGCGAGGGTGAGCGCCGCGAGCAGCCCGGCATACAGCCAGAGGGGTCGCGCGATGTGCACCCGCCGGGCAACCTCCAC
>CALCXF010000140.1 GCA_937907685.1 uncultured Nostocoides sp. | reverse complement strand
ACAACTTCACACTGTCGGCCTGCGCCGACAGCAACGCGTTGATGAACGTGCCGAGCAGCTCACGCATCAGGTCAGGGCTGGCCTGCGCCAGCTCCTCGTGCAGGAAGCGGGCAGGGTCGATACTGGGGTTCGCGGTCATCGCGATGCTCCATTCGAGAGTGCTGTGAGAGGTTCACTCGAAGGATCACGCGGTGACCGCACCTGCATCCAGCAGGACACGCTCACCGCCGTCGTACACCAACGCTATGGACTCAACTTCGTGCCGTCTCCTTTGGACGGGAGGCGACCGCGAAGTCAGGGTGGGCCCGAACTGGTCCTTGCGTTGAGTCGAGGCGCTGCAGCAGGATCCGAAGACCGCCGTGCACGCAAGATGTCCTGGCACTCAACCGCGGACAGCGGCTGGATCTCGACGGTCTCGACTCGCGGGGGTCGGGCACGGGCTGCAGGGTTGGAGGCCAGGCGTTCCCGCCTGACGGCTTCGCTCAGGCTGGAGCGGAACGTGCGGTGGACCGCATGGACCAGGGGGGTCGAGCTGCCCTCGTCGAGTAGCTTCCGGTAGAGGCGCTCGAGGGTCTCCGGTCGAACCTCGGTGAGCGGCAGCGGTCCGATGGTCGGCATCACGTGCACCCGCATCAGGCTGGCGTAGCCGGACAGGGTCTTCCAGCGCACTGACAAGGGCAGGATTGACTCCAGCCAGAAGCTGAGCCACTGCTCGACGGTGTGTTCTCCAACAGCCACGGCTGCTGGCCCGCGTCGCGGGAGTTCTCTATGTCTCGGACGGCGGCATCGAGCTCGCGTTTGGTCGTGCGAGTGATGCGTAGGCGCTCGCGCTCACCGTCAAGGCGGCGACTCACGGTCACCTTGGCGTTCCACCGCCCGTCCTTGTCCTTCCACTTGCTGGGGGCGGTCTCGGCGGGCGCAGCCCTGGGTCTACCCCGCATCGCGAGCCCTCATTGAGGCCACGAAGCGGTCAAGCTCGGTGCGCTCAACGCGCACCGAGCGGCCAAGGTGCACCGCCCGCAGCTGGCGCTGCTGGATCTGCCGCTCGACGCGGCGGCGGGTCCACCGCAGCTGGGTCGCGACCTCGTCGACAGGTCGAGGAGGAGGGTTGGCTGGATGTCGTGTGTGGTGTCCATATCCCCCTACGCATCCGGGGGATGGCTTGCGGGCCATGTCCGACCCCAGGCGCTGTGTTCACGACACCAGTGTGACCCGCCCACCTGGAGCGCCCTCCGCGGAATTTTGGGTCACATTCTGGGTCACTTGGGGCCTGTAGCGGGTTCCGCATCCTGGACAGGCGAAGGCCCCCACCGCGTTTCCGCTGGTCGGGGCCTTGCCTACTGTCTCAACACAGTGCGCGCCCGAAGGGATTCGAACCCCTAACCTTCTGATCCGTAGTCAGATGCTCTATCCGTTGAGCTACGGGCGCCTGTCGCGCGTCCGCGCAACGAGAGAGCAGACTACCGGAGCGCTTCACCGGCCGAGAAATTCGACGACGGTGCCTCACGCCGTGAGGGCAGCCCCCTCCTCCTGACCGGCTGCTGCCCGTCGCCCGCGCGAGGCTGCGCTCGGCGCTCATCTGTGAGGAGCCTCATAAGGCGCAAGCGCTTCCGCGGTCGCCGCCCCCCGGTGCTCGGGCATACCTTGGAATCGAGGCTCCCAGCGGCGGGCGCCGCGTCACCGTTCGCAGCGGACGCGCGGGCACGTTCCAGGTGGCCGACGAGTTGAGCCCAGACCGGCGGAAGGACCACCATGACGACGCAGGCCGAGCACACGGAGCAGGGCACGAGCCACGCAGGCCTGCAGGCCTGGGTCGACGAGGTGGCCGCCCTCACCACCCCGGCCGCCGTGGAGTGGGTCACGGGGTCGGACGAGGAGTGGGACCGCCTGACGACACGGCTCGTCGAGGCCGGCACCTTCACTCGCCTCAACCCGACCAAGAAGCCGAACTCCTTCTACGCGGCATCCGACCCGACCGACGTCGCCCGCGTCGAGGACCGGACGTTCATCTGCTCGGAGAGGGAGGAGGACGCCGGCTTCACGAACAACTGGAAGTCTCCCTCGGAGATGAAGGGCGTGATGACCGACCTCTACCGCGGGTCCATGGCCGGTCGCACGATGTACGTCATCCCCTTCGTCATGGGTCACCTCGAGGCAGAGGTTCCGATGTACGGCGTCGAGGTCACCGACTCCGCGTACGTCGTGGCGTCGATGCGGATCATGGCGCGCATCGGCACTCCGGTGCTCCGGGCCATCGAGGACCAGGACGCGGGCTTCGTCAAGGGGCTGCACTCCGTCGGCTACCCCCTCGGCGAGGGCCGCGACGACGTCGCCTGGCCGTGCAGCGAGACGAAGTACATCGCCCACTTCCCCGAGACCCGGGAGATCTGGTCCTACGGCTCGGGATACGGCGGCAACGCCCTGCTCGGCAAGAAGTGCTACGCACTGCGCATCGCCTCCGCGATGGCCCGCGACGAGGGGTGGATGGCCGAGCACATGCTCATCCTCAAGCTCGTCTCGCCGCAGAAGACCACGCACTACATCGCGGGCGCCTTCCCGAGCGCCTGCGGCAAGACGAACCTCGCGATGATCGACCCCACCCTCGAGGGCTGGACCGCCGAGATGGTCGGCGACGACATCGCCTGGATGCGCTTCGGCAAGGACGGCCGCCTGTATGCCGTGAACCCCGAGTTCGGTCTGTTCGGCGTCGCCCCCGGCACCGGTGAGCACACCAACCCCAACGCGATGCGGACCGTGGAGCAGGGCAACTCGATCTTCACGAACGTGGCCCTCACCGACGACGGCGACGTGTGGTGGGAGGGCATGACGAAGGAGCCGCCGGCCCACCTCACCGACTGGAAGGGCCGGGAGTGGACGCCGGAGAGCGGCGAGGTCTCCAGCCACCCGAACAGCCGCTTCTGCACCCCCGCGAAACAGTGCCCGATGATGGCGCCGGAGTACGACGAGCCCAACGGCGTGCCGATCGACGCGATCCTCTTCGGAGGCCGACGCAAGACCACCGTGCCGCTCGTGTACGAGTCGCGGGACTGGGCCCACGGCGTCTTCATCGGGGCGACCCTGTCCTCGGAGACCACCGCCGCTGCCACCGGCGCGGTCGGCGTCGTCCGTCGCGACCCGATGGCGATGCTGCCGTTCATCGGGTACAACGCCGGCGACTACGTGAACCACTGGCTCGAGATCGGCAAGCAGGCGGACGAGTCCAAGCTCCCGAAGATCTACCAGGTCAACTGGTTCCGCCGCGACGAGGACGACGGCTCGTTCCTGTGGCCCGGGTTCGGGGACAACGCCCGCGTCCTCAAGTGGATCGTCGAGCGGCTCGAGGGGCAGGCGGAGGCGGTGGAGACGCCGGTCGGGCTCGTGCCGACGCCGAGCGCCATCGACACCACCGGCCTGGACATGTCCGAGGAGCAGGTCGCCAAGGCCCTCGCCGTCAACGTCGAGGAGTGGCGCGACACCGAGCTCCCCCTCATCGAGGAGTGGTTCGCGAAGTTCGGGAACACACTCCCCACCCAGCTCGCCGACGAGCTCGCCACCCTCAAGGCCCGCCTCGACAGCGCCTGACCCCCCGCGCCTGCCCGCGGATGGGCGCAGCCCTCGTGGAGGTCTACCTCCACGGGGGCTCCGCGCGCACAGCGGACGCACAGCCGGTGCATGGACTCGCCCCAGTCCGCGGCGCCACACTGGACGGCATGACGACGTCGCGCACCGCACGTGCTCCCTCCGCTCTGCAGGGGCCGGACGGCAGGCCGGTGCGCGTGCTCGTCGTCGACGACGAGCCGAACCTCACCGAGCTGCTCTCGATGGCTCTGCGGTACGAGGGCTGGGAGGTGCGGAGCGCCGCCAGCGGCCTGGCCGCTGTGCGTGCCGCGAAGGACTTCGGCCCTGACGCGGTCGTCCTCGACATGATGCTCCCCGACTTCGACGGGCTCGAGGTCCTGCGCCGGATGCGTGGCGAGGACCCCCACGTGCCCGTCCTCTTCCTCACGGCCAAGGATGCCGTGGAGGACCGTGTCGCCGGCCTCACCGCCGGAGGCGACGACTACGTGACCAAGCCGTTCAGCCTCGAGGAGGTCGTGGCCCGGCTACGTGCGCTGATGCGCCGGACGGTGGTCGCGACCGACGACGCGACCTCCCTTCTCGTCGTCGGCGACCTCACCATGGACGAGGACAGTCACGAGGTGACGCGGGGAGGCGACGAGGTCCACCTCACCGCCACCGAGTTCGAGCTCCTCCGCTACCTCATGCGCAACCCGAAGCGGGTCCTGTCCAAGGCGCAGATCCTCGACCGGGTCTGGAACTACGACTTCGGCGGCCAGGCCAACGTCGTCGAGCTCTACATCTCCTACCTGCGGAAGAAGATCGACGCCGGCCGGACACCGATGATCCACACGATGCGCGGCGTGGGGTACGTCCTCAAGCCGGCCGCCTGAGGCCGCGGGACTTCCGGATGCCGCCCCCACCCTCTCGCTGGACGCTGCGGACCAAGCTCCTCGCCTCGGTCCTCGTACTTTTCGTGGTCGTCATGCTGGCGACGAGCGCCCTCACCGTGCTCGAGACGCGGCGGTACCTCGAGGCCCAGCTCGTGGCCGACCTCGACACCGCCCTCGTGCGGGTCGGCGAAGGTGGGGGGATCGTCGGTCTCGACCGCCCGGGCAACGGCAACGGCAACGGGAACGGCCTCGGCAACGGCAACGGCCGGGCCGGACGGGGGGGTCCGGTCGGGGCGCCGGGCGGAGGCGACGTCCTGGTGCTCGGCCTGGCGTCGACGGGTGCCGTGGCCTCGGACACCCTCGGCCGAGAGCTCAACGCCGTCGTCAACGACGAGGGCAGGGACGACACCCTGGACCCCGCTCAGGTCGCCGCGCTGCGCGAGGCCCGCCCGACCCGCTCGCCGGAGCGTGTCGATGTCGGGGGCGACATCGGGACGTACCTGGTGACGTCCCGGGCGCTGGGTGGAGGTACGCGAGTCATCGTCGGCGTCTCCACCGAGCCGGTCGACGAGCTGCTCTCCCGACTCGTTGCCGTGGTCGCCGGAGGGACGCTGGTCGGGCTCGTGCTCGTCGGTGCCGGGGGCACCCTCCTCATCCGACGCAGTCTTGCGCCGCTGGACCGGGTGGCAGCGACCGCCCGTCGCGTCTCGGGGCTCAAGCTGGACTCCGGTCAGGTGGCTCTCGCGGAGCGCGTCGCTCCGGTGGATGCCGACGAGCGGACCGAGGTCGGCCAGGTCGGTCTCGCCCTCAACACGATGCTCGACAACGTCGAGTCAGCGCTCCATGCCCGGCAGGAGAGCGAGACCCAGGTGCGCCAGTTCGTGGCCGACGCCAGCCACGAGCTGCGCACCCCGCTGGCGTCGATCCGCGGGTATGCCGAGCTCACCCGGCGCGAGAGCGACCCCGTGCCGCCGACCGTCACGCACGCCATCGGCCGCGTGGAGTCCGAGGCGCTACGGATGCAGGAGCTCGTCGAGGACCTGCTGCTCCTCGCGCGCCTCGACTCCGGCCGCCCCCTGGACCGCGAGCCGGTGGACCTCTCGCTCCTCGCCGTCAACGCCGTGAGCGACGCCCATGCCGCCGCCCCGGACCACGCCTGGGAGCTCGACCTGCCCGAGGATCCGGTGGAGGTGCCGGGGGACGGAGCACGGCTGCACCAGATCCTCGCCAACCTGCTCGCGAACGCGCGCACGCACACGCCCGCCGGGACCCGGGTCGTCACCCGGGTGCGACCCGAGGGTCCGCTCGTGCGGGTGTCGGTCGCGGACGACGGGCCCGGCATACCGGGGTCGTTGCAACCGACGGTCTTCGAGCGCTTCACCCGTGGTGACGACTCCCGCAACCGCGCCAACGGCTCCACCGGACTGGGCCTGAGCATCGTCGCCGCCGTGGGCCAGGCGCACGGCGGCCGGGTCGAGCTGTCGAGCGAACCCGGTGAGACGGTCTTCTCGGTGCTGCTGCCCGCCGGCTGACCCGACCCCGCTGCTCAGAGGCGCAGGACGTAGGCGACCAGCCGCACCCCGGCCGCGGGCGACCAGTCCCGGTCGGGGCAGCGGGTGAACCCGAGCCGCTCGTAGAGCCGGTGGGCCGTGTGCATCGTCGTCGAGGACGACAACACGACTGCCCGGAAATGGCGCCGACGCGCCAGAGCGACCGTATGCCGCGCCAGCGCCTCCCCGATGCCCTCGCCGGAGGCGGTGGGCTCGACAGCCAGTGACCTCATCTCGACCTCGTCGTCCTCGGCAAGCTGCGACAGCACCGACCCCGGCTCGGCCAAGGTCACGGTGCCCAC
>CALCXF010000139.1 GCA_937907685.1 uncultured Nostocoides sp. | reverse complement strand
GGTCGGCGTCGGGGAGGACGAGCATGTGGTTCTTGGCGCCGCCGAGGGCCTGCACCCGCTTGCCGTGGGAGGTGCCGGTCTCGTAGACGTACCGCGCGATCGGAGTGGACCCGACGAAGGAGACCGCCTTGACGTCGGGGTGGGTCAGCAGCGCGTCGACGGCCTCCTTGTCGCCGTGGACGACGTGAAGGACGCCGTCCGGCAGGCCGGCCTCCTTCCACAGCGCGGCGACGGCGTTGACCGCTGAGGGGTCCTTCTCGCTGGGCTTGATGACGACGGCGTTGCCACAGGCGATCGCGATCGGGACGAACCAGAGCGGCACCATGGCAGGGAAGTTGAACGGGCTGATGACCGCGACGACGCCCAGGCTCTGCCGGATCGAGTAGACGTCCACCTTGGTGGAGACGTTCTCCGAGAAGCCGCCCTTGAGCAGGTGGGGGATGCCGCACGCGAACTCCGCCACCTCGAGGCCACGGGTCACCTCGCCCACCGCGTCGGAGAGGACCTTGCCGTGCTCGGCGGTGATGAGGGCGCCGATCTCGGCCTTGCGCTCGTTGAGCAGCTCGCGGAAGCGGAAGAGGACCTGGGTGCGCTGGGTGAGGGAGGCGCGCTGCCATGACGTCTCCCACGCGGTCCTGGCCGAGGTGACGACCTCGTCGACGAGCGCGGCGGAGGCCAGGTCGAGGTCGCCGGTGTGCTCACCGGTGGCCGGGTTGAACACCGGGCTCGTCCGCTCGGCGGTGCCCGACCAGGGACTGCCGCCGACGAGGTGGGTGATTCGGGTCGGGGTCGGGGTCGGGGTCGTGGTCACGGTTATCGGTCCTTGTCGTGCGTTCGGGTGGTTTCAGTGTGTCAGAGCGCCATGTGGTTGTGGAACGCGTGTCGTGAGGCAGGCATGCATGACAAATCAGTGCGCACCGGCATACAGGCCGGGCCGGTCGGGAAGGCGCACCGTCACCGGGCGGCCGTAGGCCAGCGATGCCATTCCAGCGGTGCTCACCACCGTCGCGGCGTAGCCGTCCCAGGCGGACGGCCCGACGGCACTGCCGGACCGCACGGCATCCGTCCAGGCCTGCACCTCGATGTCGTAGGCGCGGGCGAAGCGAGCCCGGAAGTCGTCCGGCACGAGGCCACCCCACGTACCCCCACGCGCCCCGACGCCGGTGGCGAGCACGCCGCTCGACGCCAGCCCCGCGGTCAGGCTGCCGCACTCGGTGACCGCCTCGAAGCGCACCTCGTATCCCACCTGGCTGTTGATGAAGACCTCGTTCGTCACGAGACCGCCGCCGGACATCCGGAAGACGGCCACCTGCGGGTCGACCACGCCGTCCCCGGCGTGCGTGGTGGGCGCAGGCGACAGGACGGTGACCTCCACCACCTCCTCGCCGAAGAGGAACCGGGACGCGTCGACCTCGTGGACGAGGCTGTCCCGCACGATCATCTCCGAGCGGAACTCGGAGTTGGGGGCCGAGCGGTTGCGGTGGACGTTGTGGAGGAGGAGCAGGCGCCCGTGCTGACCGGAGGCGAGGGTCGCCTTGACCGCGGCGTACTCCGGGTCGAAACGTCGCATGAAGCCGACCGTGACGAGCCGCCGGCCGAGCGCAGCCTCGGCCTCGACCAGCCGCAGCGACGACGCGTCGTCCATGGTCAGCGGCTTCTCACAGAGAACCGGCTTCTCGTGGTCGAGGCACGCGATGACCTGCTCCTCGTGGACGAACCCGGGGGAGGCGAGGACGACGGCGTCGACGTCGGGTGACGTGACGAGTGACAGCGGGTCGTCGTGGACGACCGCCCCCAGCCGGTCCGCGAGCGCCGCCGCCCGGCCGCCGTCGGGATCCGTCACGCCGGCGAGCGTGACCCCGGCGGTGCGGAGGGCGAGCCGCTCGGCGTGGTCGGTGCCCATGGTGCCGACGCCGACGACACCGACGCGCAGGGGAGGGTGGCTCACGGCAGCCGCTCCTCGGACCCGGGCGGAGTGAGGTGGTGGCGCTGGTGCTTCTTGGCCTCGGCGTAGGCGGCGGAGGCCGCCTGCGTGCTGTCCAGCGCAGAGACCTGCGCCACGGGAACGTCCCACCAGGAGTCGCTCCCCGGGGCGTGCACGCGTGGGTCGGTCTCCACGTGGATGACGACCGGTCCGCCGTCGCGCGGTGCGGCCCTGGCCTCGGCGATCGCGGCGGCGAGGCCCTCGGCGTCGTGCACCTCGATGACCCGGGCGCCCAGGCTGCGCGCGTTGGCCGCGAGGTCGACCGGCAGCGTTCCGCCGTCGAGCCTCCCCTGGCCGCCGCGGAACTGGTAGCTCGTGCCGAACCGCTGCGAGCCAAGCCCCTCGGACAGCGAACCGATCGAGTGGAACCCGTGGTTCTGCACCAGCACGACGACCACCTTGACCCGCTCCTGCACGGCGACGACGAGCTCGGTCGGCATCATGAGGTAGCCCCCGTCGCCGACCATCGCGAAGACGTCCCGCGTGTCGTCGGCGAGCGCCACCCCGAGGGAGCCGGGGATCTCGTACCCCATGCACGAGTACCCGTACTCCACGTGGTAGCCCTTGCGGTCGCGCACCCGCCACAGCTTGTGGAGGTCACCGGGCATCGAGCCCGCCGCGCAGAGCACGACGTCACGCGGGTCGGTGAGCTCGTTCACCGCGCCCAGCACGGCCGCCTGGGTGAGCAGGCCGGGCGCGAGCCGCTGGGTCACCTCCGGCGGAGGGTCGTACGCCGTGGCCACCATCGCGTCCCACTCGCCCCAGAGGGTGGTGATGCGCTGGGCGTATGCCGGGTCCACCGTGTGGCCCTCGAGCTCGGTGGTCAGCGCGGTGAGGCCCTCCCGGGCGTCGGCGACGAGTGCCAGCCCGCTGTGCTTGCCGGCGTCGAAGGAGGCGACGTTGAGGCTGACGAAGCGGACGTCGGCGTCGCGGAAGGCGGTGCGTGAGGCGGTCGTGAAGTCGGACCACCGGGTGCCGACCCCGACGACGAGGTCTGCCTCCCGGGCGAGGACGTTGGCGGCGGTGGTTCCGGTGGAGCCCACCGCTCCGACGAGCTGCGGGTGCCCGTGGAGCAGGCAGCCCTTCCCGGCCTGCGTCTCGGCGACGGGAATGCCGGTGGCTGCGGCGAACGCGGCGAGAGCGTCCTCGGCTTGGGAGTAGTGGACTCCGCCACCGGCGACGACGAGGGGCCTGCGGGCCGAGCGCACGGCATCCGCCACCGCCTTCAGCCGCGACGGTTCGGCCGGCGGACGGGGGACGTGCCACACCCGCTCGGCGAACAGCTCGACCGGCCACTCGTGGGCCTCCGCCTGGACGTCCTGCGGCAGCGAGATGGTCGCCGCCCCCGCCTCGACGGGGTCCGTCAGCACCCGCATGGCACCCAGCAGCGCGGCGGGCAGCTGCTCCGGGCGGTCGACCTGGTCGTAGAACCGCGACAACGGCCGGAACGCGTCGTTGACGCTGACGTCGGCCGTGTGCGGCAGCTCGAGCTCCTGGAGCACCGGGGTGCTGACCCGGGTCGCAAAGGTGCCGGAGGGGAGGAGGAGCACGGGGATCCGGTTGATCGTCGCGAGGGCGGCGCCGGTGAGCATGTTGGTGGAGCCCGGACCGACGGATGCCGTCACGGCCCAGGTGGAGAGTCGGTCCCGGTGCTTGGCGAAGCCGACGGCTGTGTGGACCATGGCCTGCTCGTTGCGGCCGAGCACGTAGGGCAGGCCCGGTCGCTCCCCGGCGTCGGTGGCCCGCAGCTCCTCCTCCAGGAGGGCCTGCCCGATCCCCGCGACGTTCCCGTGCCCGAAGATGCCGAGGCACCCCGCGACGAGGCGGTGGCGGTCGCCGTCGCGCTCGCTGAACTGCTGCGCGAGGAAGCGCACGACCGCCTGCGCGACGGTGAGCCGGACGGTGTCGCTCATCGGCGTCCTCCCATGGGCAGTCGCGGGTCGGCGTCCTCGTCGGCCCAGGTCTCGCGCACCCAGGCATGGGCAGGGTCGTCGCAGATCCGCCAGACCCGCTCCGGCCCTGGGCCAGCCATGACGTTGAGGTAGTAGAGGTCCGCGTCGGGGCTGGCGATCGCTGGGCCGTGCCACCCGTGGGGTACCAGGACGACGTCCATCGTGCGCACCTCGGCGACGATGTCGAGGGGTCGCTCGGCGGTGCCGTACACCCGGAGGTAGCCGACGGGGCTGGTGCCGCGGGGGTCGGTGGAGCGGGTCTCGACGTAGTAGATCTCCTCGAGGGCGGTCTCCTCCCCGGGGCGCTCCTCGTCGTGCTTGTGCGGCGGCCACGAGCTCCAGTTGCCCGCCGGGGTCACGACCTCGCAGACCAGGAGGGAGTCGGCGTCGAGCACCTCCGGCAGGCCGAGGTTACGCACCTCGCGGCTCGCCCGGCCTGCGCCCCGCAGCTCGACCGGCACCTCGGATGCCGGCAGGTGGCGGAAGGGCTTCGGCTCCGCCTGCTTCGTCGCCGGAGCGCCGCAGAGGGCGACGCGGCCGGGCCTGGGGCCCGGCCCCACCAGGGACACCCGCAGGCGTGAGCCGCGGCCGGCGTACAGGGCGTCCGTCGGGCCGTCGAAGACCGAGCCACGGCCGACGAGGGTGACGTCGTAGGTCGTGCCGTCGGCCTCGGTCACCTCGACCCGGAAGGAGCCGGCGAGCGGCACGACGAGCGTCTCCTCGTCGTTGCTGTCGTGGTCGGCGTACTCGCCCTCGCCGCACACGGCGACCCGGAGGCGGGTGTGCTCCCACCCGGCGACATGGCTCGTCGTGCTCGGGGTGATGGCGACGGCGTACGCTCCCTCGTCCGCGGTACCGAAGGGGCGCACGTACTGCTCGTTGTCCGAGCCCCGCCCGGGGACGCCGAACCGGGCCTCGCCCCAGAGGTCCGCGCTCATGCCACGCCACCGTGCACGAGGTCGGCCGCGACGTCCACGGCCGCGGCCACGTCGCCGTCCGGCGGGTAGAGCAGCGCACGTCCGACGACGAGCCCGCGGACGGCGGGCAGGTCGAGCGCTCGGCCCCACGCGGCATACGTCTGCGCCGGCGCCTCCTGTGGGTCGCCGCCGAGCAGCAGGCTCGGCAGTGTCGTGGCGTCCATGACCCTGGCCAGGTCGTCGACGACCGGCAGCTTGAGCCAGGTGTGGGCGCTCGAGGGGCCCAGTCCGGAGGCCACCTGGACGGCCCGGATCATCGAGTCCGGGTCGAGGAGGTTGTGGACCCCGTGCTCGCCCACCACCGACCAGAACGGCTCGACCATGGCCATCCGGCCGTGGGCGGCCAGCTCGCCGATGGCCTCGGCGCAGGCTGTGAGCGTCGCCAGGGACCCGGGGTCGCCCAGGGCGATGCGGGTGAGCATCTTGCCGCCGTCGAGCCCTCGGTCCTGGATCTCGCCCGCCGTGTAGGCGGTGAAGCGGTCGTCCAGCTCCCAGGCGGCGCCCTGGAGACCGCCTCGGTTCATCGACCCGACGACGACCTTGCCCTCGAGCGCTCCCAGGAGGAGGAGGTCGTCGAGGACGTCCGGGGTGCCGAGCACGCCGTCGACCCCTGGCCGCTCGAGCGCTGTGACGAGGCGGCCCAGGAGCTCGGACCGGCTCGCCATCGCCATCGGGTCCGATCCGACGCCGAGGGCGCCCCGGGCCGGGTGGTCGGCCGCGAGGAGCAGGAGCCGGCCGTCCTCGGGCAGCATCGTGCGAAGGGCTCGCTCGTCCCATGCCGCGACGATGCGCCCGGGCTCACGCGCACGGAGCTCGGTGAGGGGGGCCGTGTCCACCTGGCGCACCTGCACGGCGGTCACCTCCCGGCCCCGGCCAGCGCGGCCTCGACCTCGTCGGCCGTCGGCATCGCCGTCGAGCACTCGAGCCGACCCGCGACGATGGCCCCGGCCACGTTGGCGAAACGGATGGTGCGCTCCAGGCCCCAGCCCTCGAGGAGTCCGTGGACGAGCGCGCCACCGAAGGCGTCGCCGGCGCCGAGCCCGTTGACCACCTCCACCGGGAAGGGTTCGACCTCGACCCGCTCGTCGCGGGTGGCCGCGAGGACCCCCCGCGGGCCCTGCTTGACGACGGCCAGGTCGAGTCCCCGGTCCAGCAGGGCGTCGGCGGCCCGCTGCGGGTCCGTCTCACCGACCGCCACCTCGCACTCCTGCGCGTTGCCGACGGCGACCGTGACGAGCTCCAGGGCCCGCTCCACCTCGGCGTGTGCCTCCGCCACGTCCGCCCAGAACATCGGCCGGTAGTCGAGGTCGAGCACGGTGTGCCGGGCACGCCGGCGGGCTGCCCACGCCGCGTGGTGCGTGGCGCGAGACGGCTCCCGTGACAGCCCGGTCACGGTCGCCCAGAACACCTGCGCATCGCGGATGAGGTCGAGCGGAAGGTCCTCCTCCTGCAGGAGGAGGTCGGGTGCGGTCGGCCATCGGTAGAACCACAGCGGGAAGTCGTCCGGGGGGAAGACCTCGCAGAATGTCACCGGCGTCGGCGGCCCGGCGCCGTCGAGGGTCGAGATGGATGCCGGGTCGACACCGAGTCGCTCCGCCTCCCGACGCACGTAGCGGCCGAACGGGTCGTTCCCGACCTTCGTGACCAGGCGGACGGAGTGCGCGTGGCGGGCGGCGGCTACGGCGACATTCGTCGCGCTCCCCCCGAGGAACTTCTCGAAGGTGCGCACCTCCTCGAGTCCCACCCCGTGCTGGAGGGGGTAGATGTCGACCCCGGTCCGTCCCATCGTGACGACCTGCGGCGCGGCGGTCACCGGGTCACCGGGGTGGTCGCGGCGAGGGCGAGGATGTGGGCGACCGACACCCGCACGTCGACGACCGGGTCGACGCCCGTCTCCTCCGGCGGGCCACTCAGCACGGTGTCCTGCTCGAGGACGTACCACCCGGCATACCCTGCGGCCTCCAACGCGCTCACGATCGCCGCGATGTCGACGTCACCGGTTCCCAGCGGCACGTACATGCCGGCCGCGACGGCGTCCGTGTACGTCAGGTCGCCGCGCTGCACCTGTCGGGCCAGGTCCACGCGGACGTCCTTGAGGTGCACATGACCGATCCGTCCGGGGTGCTCGACCGCGACGGCCACGGGGTCCCCGCCGCCGATGAGCAGGTGGCCGGTGTCGAGGCACAGGGCGATGCGGCTTCCCGCCAGCACCCGGTCGGTCTCCTCACCGGACTCGACCATCGTGCCGACGTGGGGGTGCAGCGTCGCCAGCAGGCCCTGCTCCGCGGCGGCGTCGGCGATGCGGTCCAGGGTGGCGAGGAGAGTGGCCCACTGCGCGTCGTCGAGCACCGGTCGGGCGTCGTATCCCTCGGCGCCGGTCGCGGCGGCGAGGACCACGGTCGAGGCGCCGGCGGCGACCAAGGCGGTCATCGCCTCCTCGACCACGGGCAGCGGGTCGTGCGCGGGGTCATGCAGGACGACCGGGACGAACTGGCCCACCGCCTGGAGGCCGGCGTCACGCAGAACGGCTGCCTTGGCCTCGGGCGCGTCCGGGAGGAAGCCGTCGGGGCCGAACTCCGTTGCGGCGAGCCCTGCCTCGCTCATCTGCCCGAGGACGACCGCCGGATCCAGCTGGTGCCCCCAGCCGGGCACTTCGCACACGCCCCAGGAGATGGGGGCGCCGGCGACGCGGTCGCGCAGGGATGTTGCCGTCGCGGGAGTCATCTGGTGGTCCTTGTCAGGTCGTCGGGGTCGTCGGGGTCGTCGGGATGTCGGACAGGTCGACCGGCCGGCCGTCGAGCCACGATCGCGTGCACGCCTCGACCACACGGAAGGCCTCCAGCGCGTCGCGCGCGGTGCACGGGCTGGGTGCCTCACCGCGGGCGACGGCGATGAAGTGGGTGAGCTCGGCCCGGTAGGCCGGCTCGAAGCGGTCCATGAAGGAGTCGTGCACGGGCCCCGCGGGGAAGGTCACCCCGTCCTCGAGCGAGGTCAGGGCGAGGGAGTCGTCGAGCCCGACCGCCACCGAGCCCTCGGAGCCGAGGACCTCGAGCCGGACGTCGTGGCCCTGCCCGTGGTAGCGCGTCGTCGACAGCAGCGCCAGGGTCCCGTCGTCGAGCGTCAGCACGGCGGCGCCCGTGTCGACGTCACCCCCGTCGGGGAAGAACGCCTCACCCTTGGTGCCGCCCATGGCGAACACCCGCGCGACCTCCCGACCGGTGACGAAGCGGAGGACGTCCGCGTCGTGGATCGAGCAGTCGCGGAAGATGCCGCCGGACGTCGGGATGTAGTCGGCGTGCGGGGGGCGCCGGTCGCTCGTCGTGGCCCGCACCGTGTGCACGAAGCCGAGGTCGCCCGATCGCACCGCCGCTCGCGCGCGTCGGTAGCCGGCGTCGAAGCGCCGCTGGAAGCCCACGTGGACCGGCACACCCGACTCCTCGACGGCCCGGACGACGTCGATGGTCTCCGTCAGCGTCGCGGCGACCGGCTTCTCGCAGAACGTCGGGATGCCCCGCTCGACCCCGGCACGGATGAGCGCTGCGTGGCCAGGGGTCGAGGTGGCGATGACGAGCGCGTCCAGACCGGCGCCCGGGAGCTCCTCGATGGGGACCGCCCGGGCCCTTGGGAGGGCGGAGGCGACGGCATTGGCGGTGCCGGCGTCGACGTCGCCGACGACGAGCTCCTCCACCCCGTCGAGCGAGGAGAGGGTGGTCGCGTGGAACGCCCCGATGCGCCCAGCGCCGGCCAGTCCGATCCGCATGTGACCTCCTTTGTCCGGACATACTGACATCTCGGGGCCTGCGCTGTACAGTCCCTGTCATGGTCGCAGGCCGGGTGCACGTGCGGATCGACCGCGCCTCGCCCGTCCCACTGTGGCACCAGCTCGCCGAGCAGCTCACGGCAGCGATCCACGAGGGGCGCCTCCAGCCGGGCGACCAGGTCGAGAACGAGGTGGCGCTCGCAGCGCGACTCTCCCTCTCCCGCCCCACGGTGCGACGGGCGATGCAGGCCCTCGTGGACCAGGGCCTCGTCGTGCGCCGCCGCGGGGTCGGCACCACGGTCGCCAACCGCAAGGTGCACCGGCGCGCTGCCCTCTCCAGCCTGCACGACGACCTGCTGCGGTCCGGCCAGGCGCCCACCACGACGGTGCTCGACGTGCGCACCGTGCGGGAGGCGCGGGCCGCCGCCGCGCTGGACCTTCCCGTCGACACCGACCTGTTGGCCCTCGTCCGGCTGCGGTGCGCCGACGGGGCACCCCTCGCGATGCTCCACAACTGGCTGCCACCGGCATACGCAGACGTGACGGCCGAGGAGCTCGTCGTCGACGGGCTCTACGCGGCATTGCGCGCCCGCGGCGCCACGCCGGTCGTCGCCTCCCAGAACGTCGGAGCGCGGATGCCGACGCGCGAGGAGCGCCGCCGGCTCGCCATCCGCGGGCAGCAGCCGGTGCTGACGATGACGAGGACGGCGTTCGGGCCGGCCGGCGACGCCATCGAGTTCGGCGACCACTGCTACCGCGCCGAGGACTACTCCCTGGACCTCATGCTGGACGAGCGCTGACGTTCCACCGCGCCTCCGGGCAGGCGGGAAACCGCCTCGCACTGGCCCGGCTCGGCACCCGGTCGGACGGGATGCCGGTCAGCACCTCGGTCGCGCCACCGTAGCCTTGACCCTCGTGACCGAGACGCCGACCACGTCGCTCCCCGAGGCCGACCTCCCCGAGCAGCTGCGGATCCGCCGCGAGAAGCGCGACCGCCTCCTCGACGCCGGCATCCCGGCGTACCCCGTGTCGGTCCCACGCACGCACTCGCTGGCCGAGGTGCGGGAGGGATGGGGCCACCTCGAGCAGGGTGAGGAGACCTCGGACGTCGTGTGCGTCGCGGGCCGCGTCGTCTTCGTGCGGAACACCGGGAAGCTCGCGTTCGCCACGCTCCAGGAGGGTGTGGGCACTCGGCTCCAGGTGATGCTGAGCATGGCCGAGGTGGGCGAGGAGTCCCTCGCCCAGTGGAAGGCGGATGTCGACCTGGGCGACCACGTCTTCGTGGAGGGCAGGGTCATCAGCTCACGCCGGGGCGAGCTCTCGGTGCTCGCGAGTCGGTGGGGGATGGCCTCGAAGGCCCTGCGCCCCCTCCCGGTGCTGCACCGCGAGCTCTCCGAGGAGGCCCGGGTGCGCCAGCGCTACGCCGACCTCGTCGTCCGCCAGGAGGCGCGCGACATGGTGCGCACCAAGGCCACCGCCCTGCGCGCGATCCGGGCCGTTCTCGACGCACAGGGCTACGTCGAGGTGGAGACGCCCGTGATCCAGCTCGTCCACGGGGGCGCCACGGCCCGCCCGTTCCGCACCCACATGAACGCCTTCGACCACGAGATGGTGCTCCGCATCGCGCTGGAGCTCAACCTCAAGAAGGCCGTCGTCGGCGGGGTCGACCGGGTCTACGAGATGGGCCGGATCTTCCGCAACGAGGGCGTCGACGCGACGCACTCCCCCGAGTTCACGATGCTCGAGGCCTACCAGGCGTGGGGTGACCAGCGGAGCATCGGAGCCCTCGTCAGGGACCTCTACCTCGGCGTCGCGGACGCGCTCGGCTCGCGCCAGGTCGACACGCCCATGGGCACCGTCGACCTCGGCGGCGAGTGGCGATGGCTGCCGGTCTACGACGCGGTGAGCGAGGTGGTCGGTGAGGAGGTCTCCCTCGGGACCCCCCGCGAGCGCCTCGTCGAGCTCGCGGAGCGCCACAGCGTCGAGCTGGCCGCCGGCATGGAGAAGGACAAGGTCTTCCTCGAGCTGCTCGGCGAGCTCGTGGAGCCGCGACTGCTCCAGCCGACCTTCCTGTGCGACTACCCTGCGATCGCGCAGCCGCTGGCCCGGCCCCACCGCGACAAGGAGGGCCTCATCGAGGCGTGGGACCTCGTCATCGCCGGGGTCGAGCGGGGCACCGGCTTCTCCGAGCTCGTGGACCCCGTGGTGCAGCGCGAGGTGCTCACCGAGCAGTCGATGCGCGCCGCCGGTGGGGACCCGGAGGCGATGCAGCTCGACGAGGACTTCCTGCGCGCCCTGGAGTACGGCGCGCCGCCGATGGGAGGGCTCGGCCTGGGCGTCGACCGCCTCGTCATGCTGTTCACCGGTGCGAACATCCGTGAGACGATTCTTTTCCCCCACCTCAAGCCGGAGGCCTGAGATGTCCAGCGCGTTGGTCTATCTCGCAGCCATCATCCCGACCATTCTCGTGGCCACCCTTTTCTACTTCATCGTCAAGTCGATGATCGAGGGCGACCGACGTGAGCGCATCGCCCAGGCGGCCTTCGAGAAGGAGCACGACGCCCGACGACGCGCTGCGGAGAACGACACCGGGCGCGGAGCCACGGGCGCCTCCTCCTTGGACGAAACCCCCGGCAATTCCACGTCATCGCCGTGAGCTTTACTCTTTCTTTACCTTTGGCCGAAGCACGGGATATGGTCTTCCCGGCATCCTGAACGGTGCCCCGCCCGGCCACGAAATGGCCGGCGTGAAATCACCTTGAAGGGAAAAACATGGCAAAGAAGGTCCAGGTGCTCCTCGTCGACGACGTCGACAAGAGCTCCCCTGCCGACGAGACCGTCTCGTTCTCTCTCGACGGCGTCAGCTACGAGATCGACCTGACCTCGAAGAATGCGACGAAACTGCGCGACGACCTCGCCACATGGATCGGCCATGCCGAGCGGACGGGAGGGCGCCGCTCGTCGGGTCGCTCGGCCGGAAGGGGCACGGGCCGCAAGGCAGACCTCGGCGCGGTCCGTGAGTGGGCACGACAGAACGGCCACAAGGTCAGCGACCGGGGCCGGATCTCCGCCGGCGTGCAGGCGGCCTACGACAAGGCGAACGGCTGACGGCCCAGCGGCCTCACCAGGCAGCGGCGCCCGTCGACCCGGCGGGTGCCGCTGCGCTCATGTCGCGGCGGCACGCGTGGCTCTCCTTCGTCCACGGCGGCCCCGCCCTGCCCCACGACATCGGGTCCGACCCGCGCTCGTGGCAGGAGGCCCTTCGCGACCTGCAGGGACGGTGGTATGCCGTCGACGCACCGCCGCAGGTCGCCTCCGCCTTCGTCCTCCAGTGGGTCCTGCAGGTGCCGGCGCACACCGCCGCGTACGCGGCGGCCGCGGGACCGTGGCGGGCGGACCTCGCCGGCCTCACCTTCACCGTCGGCGCCTCACTCGTCCCTGCGAACGTTCGACTGGCCCGGCTGGTCGCCGACGACGCTGCGATGCCCGAGCGGCTCGAGCAGGCCGAGCGCGACTACCGCGCGGTCGCCGAGCCGGCGGCGGCGGCATACCCGTCCATCGTGCGACTCGGGCCGCACACGCGGGCGGCGATGGTCGACGACATGTGGACGGCCGCCCGGCGTGAGGCGGAGTCCGCGGTGGGGCTGATCCGCCCCGGCGTCGCGCATCGCGAGTCGTGCTGTCTCATCTACGCACTGCCGGGATGCGTCGAGTGCGCCGGCTGCCCACGCCTGCGCGATCCGGACACCGGTCCCGGTGGGCTCAGGGCAGGTCCTCGATGAGGTCGCCGTCCGCAGCGACGCGCTCGAGCACCTCGTCGAACATCAGCTGACGCAGCCCGTCGGGCTCCTCGGCCCCCTGCTCGACCTCGGCCCACGTGCGGGGCGCCGCCACGCAGGGGAGCTCCCGGCCGCGCAACGAGTAGGGGCTGATCGTCGTCTTGGCGGCGACGTTCTGGCTCCAGTCGAGGAAGATCTTGCCCGGCCGCAGCGACTTGGTCATCTTCCACAGGACGAGGTCCGGGTGCTTCTTCGTCATCTCCTGCGCCAGCTGCATGGCGAGGTCGCGCACCTGGTCCGAGGTGAGGTCGCCGCCGAGGGAGGCGTAGAGCTGCATCCCCTTGCTCCCGGACGTCACGGGGAAGAGGTCGAGCCCGAGGGTGGCCAGCCGTTCACGGACGAGGAGAGCCACCCGGGAGCACTCGTGCAGGCCGGCCGGCTTCCCCGGGTCGAGGTCGATGACGAGCCGGTCGGGGTTCCGCCGCTCGCCCTCGTCGTCGACCGTCCACTGGGGGACGTGGATCTCCAGGGAGTTGAGGTTGACGAGGTAGGTGAGGTCGGACAGGTCGGTGACGAGTGGGTACGTCACGTCGTCGACCGGCACCCGCGGCAGCCAGCTCGGGGCGCCGGACGGGAGGTTCTTCTCGAAGAACATCTGCTCCTGCACACCGTGCGGCCAGCGCACCCGGGTGACCGGCCGAGCCGCGACGTGCGGCAGCAGGACCGGTGCGATCTGGGCGTAGTAGTTGAGCACCTCCCCCTTGGTCGTCTCGGTGGAGGGGTACATCACCTTGTCCAGACTCGTGAGCCGCAGCTTGCGCCCGGCCACCTCCACCCGGGCGACCTGGGGAACCGGGTCAGGCATCGTGCACCTCCGCGAGGTCGGCCGGGGTCAGGTCGCTGCGCACGCCGAGGTATGCCGGCTGGCGCAGCCGGTGCTGTCCGGTGAGCTCCAGCGAGGCCACCTCGACGACGACGCGGGGCTCGACCCAGGTGGTTCCGCGGGCGTCGATGGACGGCACCTCGTCGGCGAACGGCGAGGTGTCGCGCGCCAGGGGTCGCAGCCGCATCGCGAGCGCCTCACCCGCGGTGCCCGCCAGCCCGGCGCCGACCCGCCCGGCATACCGCCAGCCTCCCTGGCCGTCGGGGAGACCGACGAGCACCGCCCCCATCCGACCGGTGGTGCCGACCTCGGGTCGCCAACCGCCCACGACCACCGAGAGACTGTTGCGGTGCGGCCGCTTCCTCCAGTCGGGGGAGCGACGGCCCACCGCGTACGGCGCAGAGCGGCGCTTGGAGACGATCCCTTCGAGCCCCTGGTCTGCCGTCGCGGCGAGGAGCCGTTCACCGTCGTCGTACACCGGCGGCACCTGCCAGTGCCGGCCGTCCAGGTCGAGGCGTTCCAGCAGCTCGCGCCGGGCCGCCCAGGGCTGGGAGGTGAGGTCGTTGCCGAAGAGGCGGAGGAGGTCGAAGATCATCAAGGTGACCGGCCGAGTGGCGACGAGGCGCTCGGCGCGGCGACGCTCCGAGACGTGCATCCGCTCGGCGAGGGCGTGGAAGCTCGGGCGTCCGGCGTCCAGCGCGACCACCTCGCCGTCGAGCAGCATGTCGTCGTAGCTCTCCCCGAGCGCGTCGAGCTCCGGGAAGGCCGCCGTGACGTCCCGCTCGGTGCGCGACCACACGGTGACGCGGCCCTCGCGGACGTCGACGAGCACCCGCATGCCGTCCCACTTGACCTCGTGCACCCACGCGGGTCCGGTCGGCACCGAGTCCGCCACGGTCGCGAGCATGGGGCGCATGAGGACATCCTGCCCGTGGCGTTGGTGCGGGTGTCATGGACTCCTGCGACGAGACGCCACCCGGAATCAGTCATGGGACGCCGGTGCCGCGACGGGGGAAGGAAATCACCTGCCCGGCAGCACGATTGGGTCACTAGAACGCTTGTTCGATTGGGCGTCCCCGAGTAGAATCAGCAACGAGGGGAGGGGGAGCCATGAAGACCACGACCATGAGTGAGGGCATGCTCGCGGATGCCGTCAGGGCATCGGCACACGGCGTCGTCGCCTCCCTGTCGGCGGGCTCGTCGGGCAGGTCCCGAGACGAGTGGCTGGTCGTGGCCGCCGACTGCCAGTCGCTGATCAACACCGTGACGGCCGTTCAGGACCTCGCCCTGGCCGAGGCCGCTCGGCGGGAGTGTCTCTGGCGTGAGGACGGCACCGTCGGTGAGGCGGTCCACGCCCCCGGGCGGGTGACCATCGACGCGGCCGACGTGGCTGCCCCGGTGCTCGGGGCATCGCACGCACAGGCGCAGCTCCGGATGGAGCAGGCCGTGCGCCTCGCCGCGGGCCGCGTGCCCGTGGAGGCGGACGGGGGGGCACCGCCGGAGGACAGCGGGCTGCAGGCGCTCCACACCGCGATGGCCGCGGGCCGTCTCGACGGCTACCGCGCCGGTGTGGTCGCGCACGAGCTGGAGGGCGCTCCCGCGGCGGTCACCGAAGCGGTCGTGACCGCTCTCGAGCCGCACCTCGACGCCGACGCCCCGACCCTGCGCCGACGTGCTCGTCGGCTGCTGGCTCGCATCTCGCCAGACCTGCTCCGGCAGCGCGCCGATCGGGCTCGGTCGTCGACCGGTTTGCGCCGGTGGGTGGCGGAACCGGGGGTGGATGCCTGGTTCGGCACCTTTCCCAGCGAGGAGGCTGCCGTGGCCTGGGCCGCCGTCGACCGCTTGGCTCACGAACTGGTCAGCACCGGGGTGTGCTCCTCGGTCGAGCAGGCCCGCGGCAAGGCCCTCACCGACCTCGTCACCGGAAACGCCACCGTCGACGTCGAGGTGGTGCTCACCGTGCCGGCAACCGTGACGCACGCCGAGGTCTCGACGGTGTCCGCGCCGGTCGTTGACGACGCAGGAGATGCCGTCCGGGCCGTCCCGTCGGTGACGGTCGACGCCCTGGGGTCATCGTCATCGTCATCGACTGGGCGTGCCGTGGAGGCAGGCGAC
>CALCXF010000138.1 GCA_937907685.1 uncultured Nostocoides sp. | reverse complement strand
ACCGAGAACATGGGCCAGTTCGAGCGGACGCTGATCATCGCCGACGAGGGCTCCTACGTGCACTACGTCGAGGGCTGCACCGCGCCCATCTACAAGAGCGACTCGCTGCACTCGGCGGTCGTCGAGATCGTCGTCAAGAAGAACGCCCGCGTGCGGTACACGACCATCCAGAACTGGTCGAACAACGTCTACAACCTCGTGACGAAGCGAGCGACGTGCGCGGAGGGCGCGACGATGGAGTGGATCGACGGCAACATCGGCTCGAAGGTGACGATGAAGTACCCCGCGGTCTTCCTCCTCGGCGAGCACGCGCGGGGGGAGACCCTGTCGATCGCCTTCGCGGGCGAGGGCCAGCACCAGGACGCCGGCTCCAAGATGGTCCACGCCGCCCCCCACACGAGCAGCTCGATCGTCAGCAAGTCCGTCGCTCGGGGCGGCGGGCGCACCTCGTACCGCGGCCTCGTGCAGATCATGGAGGGCGCGCACGGCTCGAAGAGCTCCGTCGTCTGCGACGCCCTGCTCGTCGACACCATCAGCCGCTCCGACACCTACCCCTATGTCGACATCCGCGAGGACGACGTCCAGATGGGTCACGAGGCGACGGTCTCGAAGGTGTCCGAGGACCAGATGTTCTACCTCATGTCGCGGGGCATGTCCGAGGAGGAGGCGATGGCGATGATCGTGCGGGGCTTCGTCGAGCCCATCGCCAAGGAGCTCCCGATGGAGTACGCCCTCGAGCTCAACCGACTCATCGAGCTGCAGATGGAAGGGGCCGTCGGCTGATGAGCCTGCTGACCCCCCAGCGCCCCGCCGAGGGCGCTCACACGCACGACGCCACGACGCTCGTCCCGAGCCAGTCGCGCGCCGAGCGGACGACGTCGTATGCCGTCGCCGACTTCCCGCTCCCGACCGGCCGTGAGGAGGAGTGGCGGTTCACGCCCGTCGACCGCCTCGGCGCCATGCTCCGCGACGCGCCCACCGGCGCGTGCCTGGAGTGGGCGCAGGACCTGCCGGACGGCGTGACGCTCGGCACGGCATCCGTCGAGGAGTGGCGGGCGAGCGGTGCCCCGGCGCCGGCCGACCGGGCTGCCGCCGTCGCGGCGGCCCACAGCGGCGGGGTCGCGGTGCTCGACATCCCCGCCGAGGCCGAGCTCGACACCCCCGTGCGCATCCGCCTCACCGGCGCCGAGCGAGAGGTCGTCCACGGGCACCTGCTCGTGCGTGCCGGCCGGTTCTCCCGGGCCACGGTGGTCCTCGAGCACACAGGGGCGTCGGAGTACAGCGAGGTGCTCTCGGTCGTCGCGGCCGATGGGTCCGAGCTCACCGTCGTGACGATCCAGGAGTGGGACGACGAGAGCCACCACCTCGCGCAGCACGACGTCGTCATCGGCCGCGACGCCTCCGTGCGGCACATCGCCGTCAGCATCGGCGGGGGCATCGTCCGGATCAACACGAACGCGTCCTACACCGGCCCCGGTGGCTCGTTCGAGGGCCTCGGGGTCTACTTCGCGGATGCCGGTCAGCACCTCGAGCACCGGCTCTTCGTCGACCACGGGGCGCCGCACTGCCGCTCCAACGTCGAGTACAAGGGCGCGCTGCAGGGGGACACCGCCCACACCGTGTGGGTCGGCGACGTGCTCATCCGCGCCAGCGCGGAGGGCACCGACACCTACGAGCTGAACCGCAACCTCATCCTCACCGAGGGTGCTCGTGCCGACTCGGTCCCCAACCTCGAGATCGAGACCGGGGAGATCGTGGGCGCGGGCCACGCCTCGGCCACCGGACGATTCGACGACCAGCAGCTCTTCTACCTCATGGCGCGCGGGATCCCCGAGGACGACGCCCGCCGCCTCGTCGTCCGCGGCTTCTTCGCGAGCGTCGTGGGTCGCATCGGCGTCCGGGAGGTGCAGGACCGGCTCATGCAGTCCATCGAGCACGAGCTGTCCGGGGGTGAGCGGTGAGCGAGCAGCTGACGGACAGGGGCTTCGTCCGGGTCTGCCGCCTCGACGAGCTTCCCGCGGTGGGCGCTGCCGCGGCCGAGATCGACGGCCGGCGGGTCTCCGTCGTCCGCACGGAGGACGGTGACGTGCACTGCGTCGACGACACGTGCACCCACGCCAACGTCTCGCTGTCCGAGGGCGAGCTCGACGGCTGCACCGTCGAGTGCTGGCTCCACGGGTCCCGCTTCGACCTGCGTACGGGCGAGCCCACCGGTCCGCCCGCCGTCATCCCCATCGCCGTCCACACCGTCCGCATCGAGGGCGACGACGTCTACGTCGCCCTGTCCGAGGAGAGCTGAGCACCGCATGACCACCCTTGAGATCAAGGACCTCCACGTCTCCGTCCAGACCGAGGAGGGCTCCGCCACGGAGATCCTCCGCGGAGTGACCCTGACGATCCGGTCCGGCGAGACCCACGCCATCATGGGCCCCAACGGGTCGGGCAAGTCCACCCTCGCCTACTCCGTCGCCGGTCACCCGAAGTACACGGTGACGTCCGGCTCGGTGACCCTCGACGGTGAGGACGTCCTCGCGATGAAGGTCGACGAGCGCGCCCGGGCAGGGCTCTTCCTCGCGATGCAGTATCCCGTCGAGGTCCCCGGCGTGTCGGTGTCGAACTTCCTGCGGACCGCCAAGACCGCCATCGACGGCGAGTCGCCGAAGCTGCGCACCTGGGTCAAGGACATGAAGGGCGCCATGGGGAACCTCCGCATGGACCCGGCGTTCGCCGAGCGCAACGTCAACGAGGGCTTCTCGGGCGGTGAGAAGAAGCGCCACGAGATCCTCCAGATGGAGCTGCTCCGCCCCCGGATCGCGATCCTCGACGAGACCGACTCCGGCCTCGACGTCGACGCCCTGCGGGTGGTGTCCGAGGGCGTCAACCGGGCCAAGGAGGCCACCGGCGCCGGCGTGGTGCTCATCACGCACTACACCCGCATCCTGCGCTACATCACGCCCGACTTCGTCCACGTCTTCGTCGACGGCCGGATCGCCGAGGAGGGTGGCCCCGAGCTCGCGGACCGCCTCGAGGCGGAGGGCTACGACCGCTTCCTTCCCGAGACCGCCGAGGCCTGAGTGACTGCCGCCCCCTTTCCCGACGAGGAGCTGGCCCGCATCCGAGCCGACTTCCCGATCCTGACGCGCACCGTGCGCGGGGGGCACCCGCTCGTCTACCTCGACTCGGGTGCGACCTCGCACAAGCCGCGCCAGGTCCTCGATGCGGAACGCGGTTTCTACGAGCGCACGAACGCCGCCGTGCACCGAGGAGCGCACCGGCTCTCCGAGGAGGGCACGGACGCCTACGAGGCCTCCCGCGACACGATCGCTCGCTTCATCGGGGGTCGGGCGTCGGAGGTCGTCTTCACCCGCAACGCCACCGAGGCGATCAACCTCGTCGCCTACGCGTTCAGCAACGCGGCGGCCGGTGGCGGTGGCGGGCACGGGGACCGGTTCGGCCTCGGCCCGGGTGACGAAGTGCTCGTCACCGAGATGGAGCACCACGCCAACCTCATTCCCTGGCAGGAGGCCTGCAGACGGACCGGAGCGACCCTGCGCTGGGTGCCGGTCGCCGAGGACGGCCGGCTCGACCTCACCGACCTCGACGGCCTCCTCACCGAGCGCACGAAGGTGTTCGCCTTCACCCACGTCTCCAACGTCCTCGGCACCCTGAACCCGGTCACGGAGCTGGTCGCCCGCGCCCATGCCGTCGGGGCGCTCGTCGTGCTCGACGCCTGCCAGTCGGTGCCGCACCTTCCGGTCGACGTCGGGGGGCTCGGCGTCGACTTCCTCGCCTTCTCGGGCCACAAGATGTTCGGGCCGCTGGGGATCGGCGTCCTGTGGGGTCGGCCCGAGCTGCTCGACGAGATGCCGGTGTTCCTCACCGGCGGCTCGATGATCGAGACGGTCACCATGGAGCGCGCGACGTATGCCCCTGTGCCCCAGAAGTTCGAGGCGGGGGTGCCGGTGGCCGCGCAGGCCGTCGGTCTCGCCGCCGCCTGCGACTACATCACCGACCTCGGGCTCGACCGTGTCCACGCGCACGAGCAGGCCCTCACCGAACGGCTGCTCGCCGGACTCGCCACCCGGTCCTGGGTCCGGGTCCTCGGGCCGGCCGACCTCCGCGAGCGCGGGGGAGCGGTGGCGTTCACCGTCGACGGCGTCCACGCCCACGACGTCGGCCAGGTGCTCGACGACCGCGGTGTCGCCGTCCGCGTCGGCCACCACTGCGCCTGGCCGCTGCACCGGGCACTGAAGGCGCAGGCGAGCACCCGCGCGAGCTTCGCGGCCTACAACACCCCCGGTGAGGTCGACGTGCTCCTCGACGCTCTCGACCGCGTCCCCGCGATGTTCGGGCTGGAGGTGCACGCCTGATGGACCTCTACCAGGAGCTCATCCTCGAGCACTACAAGCGGCCGGTGCGCGCCGGACTCCGCGAGCCCTTCGAGGCGGAGGTCCGCCACGTCAACCCGACCTGCGGTGACGAGGTGACGCTGCGGGTCCACGTCGCCGGGCGTGGCGGCGACGCCGTCGTCGAGGACGTGTCCTACGACGCCATGGGCTGCTCGATCAGCGTGGCCTCGGCGTCGATCCTCGCCGAGGAGATCACCGGAGGGTCCGTCACGCACGCCCGTGAGACGTACGAGGCCATGCACTCGATGCTCACGAGCAAGGGGGAGGACCCCGGCGACGAGGAGAAGATCGGCGACGGCGTCGCCCTGGCCGGCGTCGCGAAGTACCCCGCCCGCATCAAGTGCGCCCTCCTGTCGTGGATGGCGTTCTCCGATGCCCTGCACCAGGCCGAAGGAGCCCAGCAGTGACCCAGACCAGCACCCCTGCCAACGTCGCCGACATCGAGGAGGCCCTGCGCGATGTCGTGGACCCCGAGCTCGGCATCAACGTCGTCGACCTCGGTCTCGTCTACGGCATCACCGTCGACGGCCAGAACCACGCTGTCATCGACATGACGCTGACCTCCGCCGCCTGCCCCCTCACCGACGTCATCGAGGACCAGACCGCCCAGTCCCTCGAGGGGCTGGTCTCGTCGTACCGCGTCAACTGGGTCTGGATGCCGCCGTGGGGCCCGGACAAGATCACCGACGACGGGCGCGAGCAGCTGCGGGCCCTCGGCTTCAACATCTGATCCGCCGCAGGTGACCACCCGTGTCGTCGAGGTCTCGCCCGAGCGGCTCGACGGCTGGCTCGAGCGTTTCCACGCCAACAACCCGGAGGGTCCCCAGCGGGTCGGGGGCCTCGAGCGCTTCGACCACGACCGGCTCGCCGTGCTGCTCGTCCGCCGCGGCGGCTACGCCGTCGGCGTCTCGGACCGGGGCCGGCTCACGGCGCACAAGGTCGGGTCGCGCTACGTGCAGTCGCGGACCGCGGCCGGTGGCTGGAGCCAGCAGCGCTTCGCGCGGCGGCGGGCCAACCAGGCCGACGAGCTCGTCGGCGCCGCTGCCGAGCACGCCGTCCGCCTGCTGACCGGCATCCCGGTGGAGGGCCTCGTGCTCGGAGGCGACCGGGCGCTCGCGGCGGCGCTGCTCGACGAGCCCGGGCTGGACGGCATCCGCGACCTGCCACGCCGTGAGCTCTACGACCTTCCTGACCCACGCCTGTCCGTGCTCGAGCACGCGGTGGACCGCGGCCGCGCCGTGCGAGTCACGATCGAGGAGTAGCCGCCGCGTGGTCGCGGTGGAGAGTCAGTTGACGGAGTCGACCGCGAAGGTGTCGCACTGGTTGAGGTCGCCGGTCTCGTAGCCCCGCAGGAACCACCGCTGGCGCGCCTCGGCGGACCCGTGGGTCCAGCTCTCGGGGCTCACCCGGCCCTGGGTCTTCTCCTGGATCCGGTCGTCACCGACCGCGGCTGCCGCCGACAGCGCGTCCTGGATGTCCTGGTCGGTCAGGGGCTTGAGGAACGCCTGCCCGGTGTCCTCGTCCTTCACCGTGGTCGCGTGGTTCACCCACGCGCCGGCCAGGCAGTCGGCCATGAGCTCGATCCGCACCCCCCCGGACTCGGGACCCTGCGGGTCCTGCTGGGCCCGGTCGAGCAGGCCGAGCTGGTCCTGCAGGGCGTGGCCGTACTCATGGGCGACGACGTACTCCTGGGCGAGCGGACCCGCACTGCTGCCGAACTGCTGCTCGAGGATCTGGAAGAACTCGGCGTCGATGTAGACCCGCTTGTCGAGCGGGCAGTAGAACGGACCCACCTGGTTGCTCGCGGTGCCGCAGGCGGACTGCGTGGAACCGCTGTAGAGCACCGTCTCGGTGGGCTGCCACTGCTTGCCGAAGCGGGGCAGCTCCCCCTCCCAGAAGGCCTGGACGGAGTTGACGGTGCCGATGACGCGGCACTCGGTGTTCCGGTTCGCGTCGGCGCCGGTCTTGCACTCCTCGAAGGCGTTCTCGTCCTGGTTTCCCGCGGCCTGGACCTGGCCGGGGTCGAAGGCGCTTCCCCCGCCCGGAAGGCTGCCGGGGTTGATGCCGAAGATGAGCGCGAGCACGAGCATGACGATCCCGCCCAGGCCGCCACCGACCACCATGCCGCCCGGACCGCCGCCGCCGCCTCCACCGCTCACCTGAGAGGTGTCCAAGGTGACGTTGTCGTTGAAGCTCATGCATGGCCTCCGAAGCCGGGGGATGACCGCGCGGTGCGCAGGGCCACCTAGACTAGACGCCGACAGCCCGTTGCCGTGCGTCCCGCGCACCGCCCGTGACGCGCGAGTCCGCACCCCTTCGAAAGGCCTTCCGTGATCACCGCTGCCTCCGTCGAGCTGCGTGCAGGTTCCCGCCTGCTCCTCGACGCCGTGAGCTTCCGGGTGGCACCCGGGGACCGCGTGGGCCTCGTGGGGCGCAACGGCGCAGGCAAGACGACCCTGACGAAGGCCCTCGCCGGCGTCACCCAGCCCGCCGCCGGAACCATCACCCGCACCGGCGAGGTCGGCTACCTGCCCCAGGACCCGCGTGGAGTCGACCTCGACGTCGCGGCCCGGGACCGGGTCCTGTCCGCGCGTGGGCTCGACACCATCGTGCGTGACCTGCGCGCCGCCGAGGTGGCGATGGGCACCGAGGCGGGCGAGAGGCAGGAGCGGGCCATGCGCCGCTACACCCGGCTCGACGCCGAGTTCACGGCCGCCGGCGGGTATGCCGCCGAGTCCGAGGCCGCCGCCATCGCGGGTGCGCTCGGCCTGGACGAGCGGGTGCTCGGGCAGACCCTGGGCACCCTCTCCGGCGGCCAGCGGCGCCGCATCGAGCTCGCCCGCATCCTGTTCTCCGGCGCGGAGACCCTGTTGCTCGACGAGCCGACGAACCACCTCGACGCCGACTCGATCACCTGGCTGCGCGACCACCTGAGGGGTTACAAGGGAGGGCTCGTCGTCATCTCGCACGACGTCGACCTGCTCGAGGCGGTCGTCAACAAGGTGTTCCACCTCGACGCCAACCGCGGTGAGCTCGACCAGTACAGCCTCGGCTGGCGCGCCTATCTTCAGCAGCGCGAGACCGACGAACGGCGCCGGAAGCGCGAGCGGGCCAACGCCGAGAAGAAGGCGTCCGTCCTCATGGCCCAGGCGGACAAGATGCGCGCCAAGGCCACGAAGACGGTGGCCGCCCAGAACATGGCGCGGCGGGCCGAGCGACTGCTCTCCGGCCTCGAGGCCGAGCGCGCCCACGACAAGGTGGCGAAGCTCCGCTTCCCCAAACCGGCCGCGTGCGGCAGGACCCCGCTGCGGGCCAGCGGCCTGTCGAGGTCATACGGGTCGCAGGAGGTCTTCACCGACGTCGACCTCGCGATCGACCGGGGCTCCCGCGTCGTCGTTCTCGGCCTCAACGGTGCTGGGAAGACCACGCTCCTGCGCATGTTGGCCGGGGTCGACCCGCCCGACACCGGGGAGGTCGAGCCCGGCCACGGGCTGAAGATCGGCTACTACGCCCAGGAGCACGAGAACCTCGACGTCGACCGGACCGTCCTGGAGAACATGAAGTCGGCCGCTCCTGACCTGGGGGAGACCGATGTGCGCAAGGTGCTCGGGTCGTTCCTCTTCAGCGGTGACGACGTCCAGAAGCCTGCAGGCGTGCTCTCAGGTGGGGAGAAGACCCGTCTGTCGCTGGCCCTCCTCGTCGTGTCGTCGGCGAACGTCCTCCTCCTCGACGAGCCGACGAACAACCTCGATCCGGCCTCGCGCGAGGAGATCCTCGGAGCACTGCGGACCTACGAGGGCGCGGTCGTCCTCGTCACCCACGACGAGGGCGCCGTCGACGCCTTGGAGCCGGAGAGGATCCTTCTCCTGCCCGACGGCGTCGAGGACCTCTTCAGCACCGACTACCGGGACCTCGTCGCCCTCGCCTGAGCGTCGGTGGTCGTCGAACGCGGTGTGTCGTTCGTGGCGCGCTCTCGGCCGTGAGGAACACCTGTCGGTAGCCGGTGGTTGACTACGCCGCACACGAGCGACGAGGAGCACCACTGTGAGCATGCACGGCTGGCAGGCGATGCGGAGCCTCAGCAGGGACTCCAGCGTGGCCGACCGCCGGCTCACCCCCGGCACGACGAGGCGCGTTCTGGGGTATGCCGCCCCCTACCGCACCCAGATCGGGTTCTTCCTCGCCCTGGTCGTCGTCGAGGCGGTGCTCGTGGTCGCGACGCCGCTGCTCCTCAAGTCGCTCATCGACGACGGCATCATCCCCAAGAACTCCGCGGTCGTGGTCCGGCTCGCTCTCATCGTGGCCGGCCTGGCGATCCTCGGCGCGGTGCTGACCCTCGTCGAGCGGTGGTTCTCCTCGAGGATCGGGGAGGGGCTCATCTACGACCTGCGCACCGAGGTGTTCGGCCACGTGCTCCGGCAGCCCGTCGCCTTCTTCACCCGAGCCCAGACCGGTGCCCTCGTCACCCGCCTCGGCAACGACGTCATCGGCGCGCAGCAGGCGTTCACCTCCGTGCTCTCCAGCGTCGTCAGCAACGCCATCTCGCTCGTCCTCATCGTCGGCGCCATGGCGTCGCTGTCCTGGCAGCTGACCCTCGGTGCTCTGGCCCTCGTCCCCTTCTTCCTCCTGCCCGCCCGGTTCATGGGCCGTCGGCTCGCGGGCCTGGCACACGAGCAGATGGTCCTCAACGCCGATCTGGGCACCCGGATGACCGAGCGGTTCAACGTCGCCGGCGCGCTCCTCGTCAAGCTCTTCGGCAGGCCCGCCACCGAGGACGACGAGTACGCGGTCCGTGCCGGGCAGGTGCGCGACATCGGCGTCCGGATCGCGCTCAACCGGTCGATCTTCTTCGTCGCCCTGACGCTCGTGGCCTCGCTGGCGACGGCCATGATCTATGGGGTCGGCGGCGTGATGGCGGTCAACGACACCCTGACCGTCGGCACCCTCCTGGCCCTCACGGCACTCCTGGCGCGGCTCTACGGACCCCTCACGGCCATCTCCAACGTCCGCGTCGACGTCATGACGGCCCTCGTGTCGTTCGAGCGGGTCTTCGAGGTGCTCGACCTCAGGCCGCTCGTCGCCGAGGCGCCCGACGCCCGGCCGGTGCCGGGTGGACCCGTGCGGGTCGACGTGGAAGGCGTGTCGTTCTCCTATCCCTCGGCCGACGAGGTCTCGCTGGCGTCCCTGGAGTCCCTCGCCCAGGGCGACCGCCGTGGCGGCGGCCAGGTGCTGCGCGACGTGTCGTTCAGCGTGGAGCCGGGCACCCTCGTCGCCCTCGTGGGACCGAGCGGCGCCGGGAAGACGACCATCACGGCACTCGTGGCCCGGCTCTACGACCCGACACGAGGCTCCGTCAAGGTCAACGGGGTCGACCTGCGCGACGCCACGCTGGAGTCGCTGCACGACGCCGTCGGCGTCGTCACTCAGGAGGCTCACCTCTTCCACGACACGATCCGAGCCAACCTCGCCTACGCAGCGCCCGGCGCCACCGAGGAGGACATGGTCCGGGCCCTGCGTGCTGCGCAGGTGTGGTCGCTCGTGGAGTCGCTGCCCTCAGGTCTCGACACCGTCGTCGGTGACCGCGGACACCGGCTGTCGGGAGGGGAGAAGCAACGACTCGCCATCGCCCGGCTGCTCCTGAAAGGCCCCGGCCTCATCGTTCTCGACGAGGCGACCGCACACCTCGACAGCGAGTCCGAGCAGGCGTTGCAGAAGGCCCTCGACGAGGCGCTGCGGGATCGCACCGCACTCGTCATCGCGCACCGCCTCTCGACCGTGCGGCACGCCGACCTCATCCTCGTCGTCGACGACGGCCGGATCGTCGAGCGCGGCAGCCACGCAGAGCTCGTCGCCGCCGGTGGACTGTACGCCGAGCTCTACAAGACCCAGTTCAGCGAAGAGCTCGACCAGGTGCTCGACATCCGCGCTTGAACCGCCGACCCGCGATCCTCGCGGGGATGACGGCGGGGGATGTGGCCGTGCGATGATCCGCGCGTGGCTTCCGACGGCAGCGTGTGGACCTCTGGCCGAGTGAGGCTCGGAGGAGGGGAGCTGTTCTACCGCCGGGCCGCCGGGCCTGCGGATGCCGTGCCCATCCTTCATCTGCACGGCTTCGCCATCTCGGGGGCGTACCTCATGCCGACGGCCCGGCGGCTCGTGCGACACGGCGTCAACATCGTGCCGGACCTGCCGGGGTACGGACGAAGCCGCCGGCGGGGGCGCCCGCTGGACATCAGCGAGCTCTCCGACGCCGTGCTGGCGCTCGTCGACGCCCTGGACCTCGACAAGGTGGTTCTCGTCGGCAACTCCATGGGGTGTCCGGTGAGCCTCGAGGTCGCGCACGCCGCCCCCGACCGGGTGGACCGGATCGTCCTGGTCTCGCCCGCGGGCGGGATCCACAACCAGCCGCTCCCCAGGGCGCTCGTGCAGCTGTTCCAGGACGGCATGCGTGAGTCACCGCGAATGGCCCGCGTGGCGGTGCCCGACTACGTGCGCTTCGGCCCGCTGAGCGCCCTGCGGCTCTTCCACCAGCTGACGCTGTTCCCGTCCCTCGAGCGGCTCGTTCACACCCCGGTGCCCGCGCTGGCAGTGCTCGGCAGCCGTGACCCGCTGATGCCCGGCCCACCCCGGGTCGTCGAGGTGGCCCGGATGTCCCCCGAGCACGTGAGCGTCGTGGTCATCCACGGCGCCGCGCATGCCATCAACTTCAGTCATCCCGGCGAGCTCGCCAACGTGATCTCGGCGTGGCTGGAGGGCCGCGAGATCATCGACGATCCGGACGAGCCGGGGGAGGCACGGGTCTTCCCGGTTCCGCGCGACTGAGGAGAAGACAACCGCCAACGCCCGCGCGCGCTACTCGTCCTCCTCGTCCCAGATCCGGGTCTTCCTCGGCCTGGCGGGATACCTCTGCGGGTCCTCTGCGCGGAGCTCGCGGCGGATGCCGAACCACACGAGCGCGAAGCCGAGCACCATCGTGAGCCACCACTGGTAGGCGTAGGCGAGGTGCGGCCCGAGGCTCCGGTCCGGCGGACGAAGTGGGGTCGGGCGCTGCGGGGTCGAGCCGTCGGCCGACCTCTCGCTCTGGAGCAACACGTAGCCGGGCAGGGCCGAGGGGGACCCGAGGGCGGCGGCGGCCTCCGGCACGTGAAGGCTTGCCACCTGGCGGGGCGGCATGTCCCGATCCCGCGACGCCTCACCGCGCCGCACCCAGCCGGTCACCTCGACCTCACCCTCCGGCGCCGGCGGCACCGAGGGCAACGTGCTCGCCCCCTCCTCCGAGGCGGCGACCCAGCCCCGGTCGACGACGACGTCCGGTCCACCGACGTCCCGCCTGAGGGCCCACACCACCTCGAGACCGGCCTGGCCGTCGAGGGTGCGGTTGCGGACGAAGACCGGCCCACCGGCATACCGGCCGGTCACCGTCACACGGGTCCACTCGTCGTCCGGGTCGAGCTCCGGGCTGAGCACGGAGTCGAGGGCCACGGGCTCGGCCCGGTAGTGCTCGTCGAGGCGCTCGTTGCGCTCCACCTTGGCCAGATGGCGGTCGTACTGCCACCAGCCGAGCCGGTAGCAGAGCACCGCGAACACCACGGCGAGGAGGAGGGCGCCCAGCCAGCGAGGTGTCACGAGCCGCCTGAGCACCCGGCCACGGTACGCGACGTACATTGGTGACCTATGGCCGACCTTCCCGCCCCGCGCCTGCTCGACCGCTTCGGTCGCGTCGGGCGTGACCTGAGGGTGTCGGTGACCGACCGCTGCAACCTGCGCTGCTCCTACTGCATGCCCGCCGAGGGTCTGGAGTGGATGGCGAAGCCGGAGATGCTGACCGACGACGAGCTCGTTCGGGTCATCGCCGTGCTCGTGGGTCTGGGGGTCACCTCGGTGCGGATGACGGGCGGCGAGCCACTCCTGCGTCGGAGCCTCGTCGACGTCGTGGGAAGGGTCGCCGCGCTCGAGCCCCGGCCCCGCATCGCGATGACGACGAACGGCATCGGCCTCGACCGCCTGGCCGCACCACTGGCCGCAGCGGGCCTGGACCGGGTGAACGTCAGTCTCGACACCGTGGTGCCCGAACACTTCGCCCGCCTCACCCGCCGTGACCGCTTCCAGGACGTCGTCGCCGGGCTCAAGGCGGCCGCGGACGCCGGGCTGGTCCCGGTCAAGGTGAACGCCGTCGCGATGCGGGGCGTGAACGACACCGACGTCGTCGAGCTCCTCCAGTGGTGCCTGGACCGCGGCTACGAGCTGCGGTTCATCGAGCAGATGCCGCTGGATCCCCAGCACGCGTGGGACCGGTCCGAGATGGTGCCCCAGGCCGAGATCCTCGAGCGCCTGGGCGAGCGCTTCCGCCTCACGCCCGTGCCGGGGCGCGGCAGCGCACCTGCAGAGCTGTTCCACGTCGACGGCGGTCCCCAGACGGTGGGCATCATCGCCAGCGTCTCGGCGCCGTTCTGCGGCAGCTGCGACCGGGTGCGCCTCACCGCCGACGGCCAGGTGCGCAACTGCCTCTTCGCCCGCCGGGAGGTGGACCTGCGCGGGCCGCTGCGCGCCGGGGCGAGCGATGACGAGCTCTCGGACCTCGTCGTGGCGGAGATGTGGGCCAAGGCCGCCGGGCACGGCATCGACCGTCCCGGCTTCCAGCAGCCGGACCGGCCGATGTCAGCGATCGGCGGCTGAGTCCTCCGGACTGTCCTCGGGGCCGCGCGTGATCCGGCGGGTCTCGTCGACGGCCGGGGGGACCGGCCGCACCCGACCCTGCACCCGGGGCTTCACGGCATTCGCGGCGACGACGGCGAAGAACGGGAGGAAGACGGCGCCGGCGGCGAAGATCCACCGGTACCACTCGTCGATGACGACGAGGAGGACGAAGCAGGCGGTGCGGATGCCCATCGTCACGAGGTAGTGCTTCAGCCGGCGGGCCTGGTCCTCGGTCCGCGACTCCGGCGCAGTGGTCACCGACTGGACGTCGGAGGCCTTGCGGCTGTGGGTCGTGGGCACCGTTCCACTGTATGTCGCGGGGCTCCGGCTACCCAGTGGTAGTCGACTACGTTCGACATCATGAGCGAGCCACGCACCGTCCTCGTCACCGGCGGAAACCGAGGCATCGGACTCGCCATCGCACGGTGCTTCGAGGAGGTCGGCGACCGGGTCGCCATCACGCATCGGTCCGGCACGGCACCCGATGGCCTCGTCGGCGTTCGCTGCGACGTCACCGACTCCGCCTCGGTGGACGCGGCCTTCACGGAGGCGGAGGAGCGGCTCGGCGGTCCCGTCGAGGTGGTCGTCGCCAACGCCGGAGTCACCAAGGACACCCTCCTCATGCGGATGAGTGACGAGGACTGGGACACGGTCGTCGACACCAACCTCGCCGGTGCCTTCCGCTGCGCCCGCCGGGCGAGCAAGGGGATGATCCGGCTTCGGCGCGGGCGCATCATCCTCATCTCGAGCGTCGTGGGCCTCTACGGGGGGCCGGGTCAGGCGAACTACGCCGCCAGCAAGGCGGGCCTGGTCGGCCTGGCTCGCTCCATCACCCGCGAGCTGGGCGGCCGAGGCATCACGGCCAACGTCGTCGCGCCGGGGTTCATCGAGACGGACATGACCGCAGAGCTACCCGAGGACACGCGCAAGACGTACCAGGCCGCGATTCCCGCCGGACGGTTCGCCACCCCTGGAGAGGTCGCCGCGACGGTGCGGTTCCTGGCGAGCCCTGAGGCCGCGTACATCTCCGGTGCGGTGATCCCCGTCGACGGCGGCCTCGGCATGGGTCACTGACGACCGCTCCGCTGCCCCACGCCCTACGTCACCGCACGTTGCCGCCCCGCTCAAAGACCGTTTGCACCGACCACATCCCATCGAAAGGCCAGCCGATGTTGCTCGAGGGCAAGAAACTGCTCGTCACCGGTGTCCTCATGGACTCATCCATCGCCTTCCACGTCGCGCGGTTGGCGCAGGAGCAGGGGGCCGAGGTCGTGCTCACCTCCTTCGGGCGCACGATGAAGATCACCACGGCGATCGCGCGGCGCCTGCCGGTGGCTCCGCCCGTCGTGGAGCTCGACGTCACCAGCGACGACGACCTCGCCGCCCTGGCCGACCGGGTGCGCGAGCACGTTCCACACCTCGACGGGGTGGTGCACTCCATCGGCTTCGCGCCGCAAGGGGCCTTCGACTTCATGGCTGCCGGCTGGGACGACGTCTCCACCGCGCTGCACGTGTCCGCCTACTCACTGGCGTCCCTCACGAAGGCGGCGATGCCGATGATGGGGGAGGGCGGCAGCGTCGTCGGGCTGACCTTCGACGCGCGCTACGCCTGGCCGGTCTACGACTGGATGGGCGTCGCCAAGGCCGCCTTCGAGTCGACGAGCCGGTACCTCGCGCGGGACCTCGGGCCGAAGGGGATGCGCTGCAACATCGTCGCCGCAGGCCCGATCCGGACGACCGCGGCGAAGTCCATCCCGGGGTTCGAGCGCTTCGAGGAGGCCTGGGGCACCCGGGCGCCGCTCGGCTGGGACGTCAACGACGCCGAGCCCGCGGCCCGCGCCTGCGTGGCGCTGCTGTCCGACTGGTTCCCGGCGACGACGGGCGAGATGGTCCACGTCGACGGGGGGTTCCACGCAGTCGGGGTCTGACCCGCTCAGGGTCTCACCGAGCGGCGAGGAGACCAGGAGGCCGCCGCACGTCGAGCAGCCTCGCGAGCACTAGGCTCCCGGCGTGAGCAGCGAGCCCCCCGCCGGCGCCCCGGTGACGACCCGCGAGGTGCGCCTGCTCGAGGGGCCGAACCTGTACTTCCCGCGGCCCGCCGTCAAGGTCACCCTGGCGCTTCCCGGCTACCTCGAGGCCGAGCCCGACCAGGTGCGACGCGTGTGTGCGGCTCTGGGCGTGCCCTCACGCGCTGCCGGCGCCCCCGGCTCGGAACAGCGCCAGCGCCTTCTGCTCCGCGTCGTCGAGAAGGCGACCAGAGCGCTGGCGCGTGAGGCAGGCACGCGGCGTCTCGGCATCCGCACCCGTGTGTCGAGCGAGACCTCCGTCGTCGTCTGCGCCTTCGTGTGGCGTCACCGCGGGCGCGCGGAGGCGCTCGGTGCCGAGCTGGGGCCGGTCCTCGCAGACCTCCTTGGGGGGTGTTCCGTCGAGGATG
>CALCXF010000137.1 GCA_937907685.1 uncultured Nostocoides sp. | reverse complement strand
CTCGATGCGGCCGTCGCCCGGGTCGACATCGACGCGGTGATCGACCGCGTGGACCTGGATGCCGTCGCGGCGCGGCTTGACGTGGACGCGGTCGTGGCGAGGGCAGATCTCGATGCGGCCGTCGCCCGGGTCGACATCGATGCGGTGATCGACCGCGTGGACCTCGTCCGCATCGTCGAGGAGGTGCTCGAGGAGATCGACCTGCCGGCCCTGATCCGGGACTCCACCGGGTCCATGACCTCGGAGACGGTCCGCGGGGTGCGGATGACAGGGATCTCCGCGGATGACGCACTGACGAGGGCGGTGGACCGTGCGCTGTTCCGGCGTCGCCGTCCTGTGGCCCCCGAGGCGGCGCGGTGAGCGGTTCGGAGCTCTCGCCGGTGCCCCGGGAGGCGCGGCCGTTCCAGGGGGAGCCGGCCGGTCTCGTCACCCGTCTCATCGCGAACACGATCGATGCCATCGTGGTGTGTGTCGTCATCGCGGGCTGCTACCTGGGCTGGGCGGCGTTCCGTTTCATCCTCGACCCGCTGACCTTCACCTTCCCTCGGGCCAGCCTCCTCTTCTTCGTCACCGCGGGTCTCATCGTGTCGACGGTCTACCTGGGGCTCGCGTGGTGGCTGGCGGGGAAGTCCTACGGTGGGCACGTCATGGGCCTACGGGTCACGGGCCACCACGGGCGTGGGCTCGGTCCCGTGCGGTCCTTCGCCCGGGCCGGGTTCTGCGCCTTCTTCCCGATCGGCCTGTTCTGGTGCCTCGTCAGCCCGCGCCGCCGGTCCGTGCAGGACATCGTGCTGTGGAGCATGGTGCTCTACGACTGGGCTCCGCACCCCACGAAGGAAGCCGCGGCATCCGACGTGGGGGACGCCGCCGTCGACAACGCACCCAACCCCGCACGGCTCGTTGCCGTCGACCCGGTGCCTGACACCGCCACGCCGCCCGAAATTCCGGCTCCGGGGGCTTCCGTACCGGGCACGGCGTCCACCGCACCCACGGTGTCCACCGCGCCGACGCCATCCACCGCACCGACGGCGACCTCCGGCCCGTCGACGGCCGAGGCCTCTTGAGCACGACGGTGACCGGCACCGCCGCCGGGACGTCCGCGGCAGCCTCGGTCCTCGCCACCCTCGCGGCGGCACAGTTCCTCATGACCCTCGACAGCTCGGTCATGAACGTCTCCATCGCGACGGTGGCGGAGGACGTGGGGACGGATGTCACCGGCGTGCAGACCGCCATCACCCTGTACACGCTCGTCATGGCGTCGTTCATGATCACGGGCGGCAAGATCGGCTCCATCATCGGCCGCAAGCGTGCCTTCGCGATCGGCTGTGTGATCTACGGCGTCGGATCCTTCACCACGGCCCTGGCGCCGAACCTCACCGTGCTGATGATCGGCTGGTCGCTGCTCGAAGGGCTCGGTGCGGCGCTGATCATGCCGGCGATCGTCGCGCTGGTGGCGACGAACTTCGAAACCTCCGGGCGTCCGCGCGCCTACGGGTTGGTGGCCGCCTCCGGCGCCGTCGCCGTGGCCGCCGGGCCGCTCATCGGCGGGGTGATGACGACGTACGCGTCCTGGCGTTGGGTCTTCGCCGGTGAGGTGGTCCTCGTCGCCATCATCGTGCTCATGGCCCGCCGGCTGGCCGACGGGGAGCGGGACGCGGACGCTCGGCTCGACCTCCTCGGGACCGGCCTGTCAGCCCTCGGTCTTGGTCTGATCGTGTTCGGGATCCTGCGTGCCGGTGCCTGGGGCTTCGTCAACGCCAAGCCGGGCGCCCCGGTGTGGCTGGGCCTCTCTCCGGTGGTGTGGCTCGTGTTGGGCGGCGCCGCGGTGCTCGTCGTGTTCCTCGCCTGGGAGCGACGTCGCCTCCTGGCGGGTCAGGGGGTGCTCATCGACCCGGCGATGCTGCGGATCCCACTGCTTCGCAGCGGGCTGATCGCCTTCTTCTTCCAGTTCCTCCTCCAGGCTGGTCTGTTCTTCTGCGTGCCGCTCTACCTGTCGGTCGCGCTGGGTCTCAGCGCCGTCGACACCGGCCTGCGGATCATGCCGCTGTCAGTCACCCTGCTCCTGGCGGCGGTCGGCATCCCGAAGCTCTTCCCGCAGGCCTCTCCTCGGCGGGTGACGAGGACCGGCTTCCTCCTACTGCTCGCCGGCATCGTCAGCCTCATGGGGGCCCTGGAGGTGGGGGCCGGGGCAGGGATCGTGACCGTGCCACTCCTGCTCGCAGGGCTCGGCATCGGCGCGCTCGCCTCCCAGCTCGGCGCGGTGACGGTCTCCTCAGTGCCGGACGACCGGAGCCCCGAGGTGGGCGGGATCCAGAACACCTTCACCAACATCGGCGCCTCGATCGGAACCGCCCTGGCGGGCGCCGTGCTGATCTCCGCCCTCACCTCGTCGTTCCTGTCGGGCATCGAGGACAACCCTCAGGTGCCGGAGAACGTCTCGACGACCGCCGAAGTCCAGCTGGCCGGCGGCGCCCCCTTCATCCCCGACTCCGCCCTCCAAGGGGCGCTCGAGGATGCCGGCGTCGACGAGCAGGTCGCGGACGCGGTCGCCGAGGAGAACACAGCGTCACGCATCGCGGGACTGCGCAGCGCGCTCGCGGTGCTCGCTGGTCTCGCGCTGCTGGCGCTGGCCTTCACTGGGGGGATCCCCGCGAGACAGCCGGGCACGACGCCGACGGGTCGCGACGAGGGGGCGGCCCGGCAGGCTGGAGGGCCGGCCCAACCTCTTGGAGGTCAGCCGACCTGAAGTGCGGCGACCCGCCACTTGCCGTCCTGCCCCACGAGACGGACAGCCACGGCCCGGACCCGGTCTCCGTGCCGGACGACCACGGCCGCCTCCGCGACACCGTCGGCCGGTTCGCAGACGCGGACCCGTTGGAGCTGCAGGCGCTGGCGGCGTCGCGGCCCAGTGCCGCCCGCCGCGCGACGCGCGGCGAGGGCGTTGCGCCGAGCCACGACGGCATACACCTCAGGGGTGGTCCAACGGACCACCTGGGGCGCGGGACGGGCGCCGGTCATGACCTCGAGAAGCGCGTGCGTGATGCGCCCCGCCCACACCGCCGGGTCAGGCAGGTCAGTGCTGGTCGTGCGCTGGGGACCGAAGACCTGTTCATCGGAGGCGAACGCGAAGTCGACCGCCAGCGCGTCCTGGATGTAGCCCGTGCGGCCCTCACGCTCCTCTTGGGCGAGGCGCTCACGCTCCTCTTGGGCGAGGCGTGACCGGCGCACCGCCTCCTCGAGGGAGATCGGCGGTGGCAGGGGCCGGCTCGGCGGAGTCACGTGCAACGATCCGCCATTCATGAGCAGACCCGCTCGGGCGCACGCAGGACCTGCCCCGGCAGGAGGAGGTCCGGGTCGGACCCGATGACGTGCCGGTTGGCGGCATACCAGTCAGGCCACGCTTCAGCGATCTCGGCGTCGGACGCCGCGGTGCCCAGGTGGCGCGCGGCGATGGCCCACAGGGAGTCGCCCCGGTGGACGACCACCTCGTGAGGGCTGTCCCGGTCGGCGGGGTCGTCGCGCGGGACGGGACTCAGCACGCGAACGTCCGGCTGCGGCCGCACAGTGGGGGCCGAGGGAACCCAGCCCGGGTCGGGGAGCGAGGAGATCCCCGGGTCCGGTGTCTGGGCGGGAACGGGCGAGAGCGTCGTGAGCGGCGGCGGAGCGGACCCGACCGCCGATGCGCCCGTGGCCAGGCCCGCGGTCATGCCGATCCCGAGCAGGGTGGCGAGAACGGCCCGGACCTGTTGGGGGGTGAGCACCGTTGCGGCGCGTTCGGCCCACTCGCCGATCGTGCCCGGCATACCGGCGAGGACCTCGAGGACGACCCCGCAGCTCAACCAGAGGATGCCGACGAGCGCCGCCGAGGCGATGAGCGGCAGGAGAACCTCGTCGGGCCTGGTGGGCATTCCACTCGTCCACCGTCGGAGACCATCCGCGATGGTGTGCCACAGCCAGAGCGCGGTCACCACGGCGCCGGAGGCAGCAGCTGGGAGGAACAGCCAAAGGCACGAAGTACGCACGTTTGATGCAGTTTGCATGCGTTTGACTCTAGAGGCGACCACTGACGGGCGCAATGTGAGGCCACCTAGGCTGTGGACATGCGCTGGGAAAGGCCTCTTCGCGGACCTCGAGGGGCAGCTGGCCGCCGAGCAACGACGTGAGCTGGATGACGAGGTCGCCGAACGCACCCGGCGGGAGCGGGCGCTGGTGACGTTGCACGGACGACTGGCCGCCTCCGTGGGTGCGCACCTGAGGCTGCGCCTGACCGGCGGCATCGACCTCAGCGGGATCCTGCTCGACGTGGGAGCGGAGTGGCTCCTGCTCCGCTCGGACACCGGAGGTCGCGAGGTGGTGGTCCCGGTTGCCGCCGTCACCACCGTCACCGGGCTCGGCCAGCATGCCGAAGCAGGACGTTCCGCCCGCAGGTTCACCCTCGGTTACGCGCTGCGAGCGCTCTCGCGTGACCGGGCGACCGTCGCGGTCCTCGTGACCGGCGGAGGCCCTGCGCTCGTCGGCACGATCGACACCGTCGGCGCGGACCACCTCGACCTGGCGGTGCACTCAGAGGGTGTGCCACGGCGCCGAGAGAACATCACGGCCGTAGCCACGGTCCCGCTCGCGGCTCTGCTGGCCGTCGAGTCACGCCGCTGAGGCGGCGACGGTTGTCGGGAGTGAGATCGCCTTCGGCGGTCAGCGGTGGGGCTCGCCCTCCGGGCTGTCGACGCGGGTGGTCACCGACTCGCGGGTCTCGGCGTACATGCGCTGGATGTACGCCTCGAGCTCCACCGTCTCGACTCGCCACTGCCCTCGACCGCCGACCTTGATGGCGGGGAGGTCGCCACTGCGGACGAGCGCGTAGGCCTGCGCCGCCGAGACGTCGAGGATCTCCGACACCTCGGTGAGGGGGATGAACCGGCGGGCCACGGACGTCAGTGTGCCATCCACAGGGGCGGCCTCAGACGGGGTTGTCCACAGGCAGCGCTCTCCGGAGGCGGCTCGGGCCGACCTGCACCACAATCGGGCCCCATGACCGATCTGCCGACCCCCACCGCATCGCGGCTGCGGGCGCCGTCGTGGCGCGACGCCCGCCTCCTCGTGGGGGTTCTTCTCGTGCTCCTCTCCACGGTTGCTGGCGCGGTCGTCGTCGCCCGCGCCGACGACCGGGTTCCGGTGTACGCGGCGAAGGAGCAGGTCGCGCCGGGTCAGCGCCTCACCGAGGCGGATCTCGTCCGCGTGGACGTGCTGCTCGGCGACGGCGCCGCCGCCTACCTGCCCGCCGACCGTCCGGTTCCCGTCGACAGCTGGTCCCTCCGTGAGCTGCGCCCCGGTGAGCTGATCCCCGTGGAGGCGGTGGGTCCGGCCGCCGAGGTCGAGGTGCAGCAGGTCGCATTGCTCGTGGACGCCACGTCGGCGTCGGCTCTCGTCGCGGGATCGGTCGTCGACGTCTACGTCAACCGTCCCAAGGCCGGGACGACGGTGGGCCTTCCGACGTATGCCGGGCCCGAGCGGGTTCTCGATGCGGTGTCCGTCGTGAGGGTCGCCGGCGAGGACAGCGTGCTCGGGGCGTCCGCCGAGACCCGGGCTGTCCACGTCATGGTGCCGCGGGAGGACGTGCCGTCCCTCGTCGCGGACGTCGACCTGGGCGCGCGCATCACCTTGGTGCCCGTGCCGGGCGGCCTGCCGACGGCGACCTCATGACCAGGGTGCTGACAGCCCTGACCCACCACCACGAGCCGGAGTTCGTGCGGCTCCTGGAGTCGGCCCTCGACATCGAGCTCGTGCGCCGTTGCGCGGACGTTGCGGAGCTGTTGTCCGTCGGTGCTGCCGGGGTCGCGCGCGTGGCCGTCGTCTCACCCGACCTTCGTGGACTCGACCGTGACGCGCTGCGGCAGCTGGCCGGCCACGGCGTGCGGGTCGCGGGCCTCGTCGGCCCGGATGACGACGAGGGCGAGCGCCGGCTTCGCCAGCTGGGTGTCGCCACCATCCTCGGTCCGAAGGACGATCCGTACGAGGTGGCGGCTGCCCTCACGTCCTTGGCGGGGGCGACGACGTCCGTGGGCGCGTCCCGCTCATCGACGGGCTCCCTGATCAACGGGCGCGAGGGCGCAGTGGGCGGCACGCCGGCCGTCGCAGGCTGGGCCGGCATCCCGCCCGACGACGGCGACCACGGCGACGCCGGCGACGGGCGGAGCCAGCTCACTGTCGTCTGGGGGCCCACCGGCGCCCCGGGCCGGACCACGGTCGCGGTGACTCTCGCGGCCCACCTGGCGGCCGCCGGGATGACCACGATGGTCGTCGACCTCGACACCTGGGGCTCGAGCGTGGCGCAGGTGCTCGGTCTCGTCGACGAGGCTCCCGGTGTGGCCGCCGCGGCACGGGCCTCCGAGCAGGGCACCCTGGACGTCCCAGGCCTGGCCAGGCTGGCGCCCGAGGTGGTCCCCGGGCTCAGGGTGCTCACCGGGCTGCCCAAGGCGGACCGCTGGCCGGAGCTCCGGGTCGCCGCCATCGAGGACATCCTGCGGCTCTCGCGAGGAGTGGTGGACCACGTCGTCGTCGATGCGGGGTTCGCGGTCGAGGACGACGAGGAGCTGAGCTACGACACGGCCGCTCCTCGCCGCAACGCCTCGACCCTCACTGCGCTGGAGGCTGCCGACCACCTCGTCGTCGTCGGAGCGGCGGACCCGGTGGGCCTGCAGCGACTCGTGCGCGCCGTCCAGGACGTCGCCGTCCGGCCCTCCCCGCGGCCGACTGTCGTCGTCAACAAGGTGCGTTCATCCGTGGCCGGGCCGCGTCCCGAGCGCGCGATCCGGGACGTGCTCGGCCGCTTCGCCGGGATGGACGACGTCCGGTTCATGCCCTGGGCCCCGGACGACTGCGACGCGGCCGTCCTCGCCGGACGATCCCTCGTCGAGGTCGCTCCGGAGTCACCACTGACCCTGGCCGTGGCCGACCTCGCAGCTCGGCTGGACGACCGGATGCCGTCCCGTCCGCGGGCTCGGGGCTTCCGGAGGAGCCGGCGGGCCGTCTGACACGATAGGCGCGTGGCAGACCGGCTCAGCTCACTCGACACCTCCTTCCTCCACCTCGAGGACGCGACGACCCCGATGCACGTCGGGTCGGTCATGGTGTTCGACGCCCCGACCGGCGGTTTCGACTACGAGAGCCTCGTGACGCTGATCAGCGAGCGCATCGCCCACGTCCCGCGCTACCGGCAGCGGATCCGCAGCGTGGCCGGCGGCCTGGCCAACCCCGTCTGGGTGGACGACGCCCACTTCGACATGAGCTACCACGTGCGCCGCAGTGCCCTGCCGCGGCCGGGCTCCGACGAGCAGCTCGAGGAGCTCGTGGCACGGATCCAGCCGCGCCCTCTCGACCGCACGCGCCCGTTGTGGGAGGTCTACCTCGTCGAGGGCCTCGCGGAGGACCGTTTCGCCATCATCACGAAGAGCCACCACAGCCTCGTCGACGGCATCACGGCCGTCGACATCGGCAACGTCCTCCTCGACGGCAACCCGAGCGTGGGAGACGGAGTGGCGACCACGTGGCGCCCGCGCCCCGAGCCCAGCTCCGTGGAGCTCCTCGTCGGGGCGGTCACCGACGCGGTCCGGACCCCGAGCCAGGTGGTCGACACCGTGCAGAACGGCGTGGCCGACGTCAAGAAGACCCTCGGCAAGGTGGCCGGAGTGGCCGGTGAGGTCGTCTCGACGGTGGCTCGCGTGTCGGCGAGGCCGGCTCCCACGTCCCCGCTCAACGCCTCGGTCGGCCGAGCCCGCCGCTATGTCATGGTCGGCACCGACCTCGAGGACTACCGCCTTGTGCGCAAGCGGCTGGGCAAGGGGTCCTTCGCCGAGGAGGTCAACATCAACGACGTCATCCTCGCCACCATCGCCGGTGCGTTCCGCTCGTGGCTCCTCACCCGCGGGGAGTCGGTCTACCCCGGCACCACGATCCGGGCGATGGTCCCGGTCTCGGTCCACGAGGGCGGGGACGCCCCGACCGGCGCCCAGGTGACCGCCTGCTTCGTCGACCTGCCCGTTGGTGAGCCGGGGCCCTCGATGCGCCTGCACCAGATCGCCTTCGCGATGCGCCAGCAGATGGAGGGCGGCACCCGACGGGCCGTGTCGGCGGACACCTTGACGGGGCTCGGCGGGTTCGCTCCGCCCACGATGCACGCCCTCGGAGCCCGCCTCGGAGGCATGGTGTCCCGACGGCTCTACAACCTCGTCATCACCAACGTCCCGGGTCCGCAGACCCCCCTGTACGCCGCAGGCGCCCGGATGGTGTCGACCTACCCGGTGACGCCTCTCGGACGGGGCCAGGCACTGTCCATCGGGCTGACGTCCTACGACGGAGGCGTCTACTACGGCCTCTACGCGGACCGCGACGCCATGCCGGACGCCGACGTGCTCGGCCGCGGGGTCGTCGACGCTCTCCACGAGCTGCTCGAGGCGCCCCGGCTGGGGAAGCGCTGAGAGGTGACCGGATGCCGCTGACCCGGGTCTACCTTCCGCTCACCCCAGCGCATCTCGCGGCGCTCGCCTCCGGTCGGTCGGTCGGTCCCGTGCCGCTCGCGGCGCACGCGGTGACGCCGGCGCTGGGCAAGCCGGGACTCGTCACGGACGAGGAGGAGCTCGAGCACGCCGCCTGGCTCGCCGCTGCGGACGAGGCGGGGCGTCTGAGCGACGGCGTCCGGCGACGCGTCGTGGCAGCCGCCGACGTCGACGCGAGCACCGTCGGGCACCCCACGACTCCGGGTGCGCCCTCCCGCGTCGAGCTGTCCGCCCCCGTGGACCTGCGCCGCATCGTCTCGTTCCACGTCGACGAGGAGCCCGGTGCCACCGACGCCGCAGACCTGCTCTGGTACGACGTCACGGAGCTGGCTGAGGTCCGCGCGCTCGTCAGCGAGCCCTGA
>CALCXF010000136.1 GCA_937907685.1 uncultured Nostocoides sp. | reverse complement strand
GCTGAGTGCCGTCGACCGCACCGACGACGACACGGCCCCGGGGTTCGACGTCACCGCGCACCTGCTCGACGTCAGCACCCCCGGAGCGCTGCGAGGCGTGCTCCTCGTCGCGCGGGTCGCCGACGGCCAGCCCATGGAGTCGGTCACCGGGGTGTACGCGGGAGCGGCCTGGCACGAGCGCGAGACGCACGAGATGTTCGGCATCGACTTCGCCGGGTTCGACGACGGCAGCGGACTCGCGATTCGGCCTCTTCTCCTGCCCGACGGCTTCGAGGGCACCCCCCTGCGCAAGTCGTTCCAGCTCGCCGCGCGGGCGTCCAAGCCCTGGCCGGGCGGGAAGGAGCCCGGCGAGGGTCACGAGTCCGCGAAGTCGCCGAGCCGTCGACGGGTCGCGGCACCGGGCGTGCCGCCCGCCGAGTGGGGCCCACGATGAGCCTCCTCGAGGTGGCCGTGCGCTCGGCGTCCGTGCTCGCCGCGTTCCTCGTCCTGCCCCTGCTCGTCGGCCAGACCGAGCACAAGGTCATGGCCCACATGCAGGGGCGCCTCGGGCCGATGTATGCCGGTGGCTTCCACGGCTGGGCCCAGCTCGTCGCCGACGGCGTCAAGTTCGTCCAGAAGGAGGACATCACCCCCCGAGCCGCCGACCGGTGGGTGTTCCGCCTGGCCCCGGCGGTGGCCCTGATCCCCTACCTCGTCGCCCTCGCGACCATCCCGCTGCACCCGGGCGTCGCCGCCATCGACGTCCCGGGTTCCTTGGTCCTGGCCCTCGCGGCCACCTCGGTGGGAGCCCTGGGCACGCTCATGGCCGGCTGGGCGAGTGCGAACAAGTACGCGCTCCTCGGTGGGCTCCGGGCCGCCGCCCAGCTGGTGTCCTACGAGCTGCCGATCGTCCTCGCCGCGGCATCCATCGCGCTCGCCGGTGGCTCCCTCTCGGTGGCCACGCTCACCGACCGATGGTCCCCCTGGTGGATGGTGTGGCAGCTGCCCGGCGCCATCGTCTTCATCGTCGCGGCCTGCGCCGAGCTCCAGCGCCCACCGTTCGACATGCCCGTCGCCGACGCCGAGCTCGTCATGGGGGCCTGGACGGAGTACACCGGGCTGCGCTTCGCGTTCTTCCTGCTCGCGGAGTATGCCGGGATCGTCGTGATGTCGCTCCTCGTCGCCGTCCTCTGGCTGGGTGGCTGGCACGGCCCGTTCGAGGACACCCTCGGATGGCTGTGGACGCTCCTCAAGGGCTTCGCGGTCGCCGTGGTCATCATCTGGGTCCGCGTCGCGTGGCCCCGCCTGCGCGAGGACCAGCTGCAGCGGCTCGCGTGGGTCTGGCTCGTGCCGCTCGCGCTCGGCCAGCTGCTGCTGACCGGCGCCGGGGTGGTGATGGGCTGGTGAGCCCGCTGCCCGGCATCCTCAAGGGTCTGGCGACGACCGCCCGCACCGCGATGCGGCCCACCCACACGGCGGAGTACCCCGACGTCGCACCCGATCTCCCGCCCCGGAGCCGGGGGGTCATCGCCCTCCTCGAGGAGAACTGCACCTCGTGCATGCTGTGCGCGCGTGAGTGTCCCGACTGGTGCATCTACATCGACTCCCACAAGGAGACGGTCCCCGCGACGACGGAGGGGGGCCGAGACCGGCAGCGCAACGTCCTCGACCGCTTCGCGATCGACTTCTCGCTGTGCATGTACTGCGGCATCTGCATCGAGGTGTGCCCCTTCGACGCCCTCTTCTGGAGCCCCCAGTTCGAGTACTCCGAGGTCGACATCCGAGACCTGATCCACGAGAAGGACCGGATCGGACAGTGGATAGCGACCGTCCCGCCTCCGCCGGCCCTCGACGAGCGGGCTGCCGAGCCGGGTGAGATCGCCGCCGCGACCAAACCGGCCCGTGGAGCGGGTCTCGTCGGCGGTGCAGGCGCTGCCGCGGAAGCCGGCGCCGCGGGCCCCGGAGCACGGATGCCGCGGACCGTCCGGCCGCGCCCGGCGGGCACCGGCACGCGCCCCCCGACCCCGAGGGAGCCGCTGCCCGGCACCCCGGAGTCCGTGCCGGACGACCCCCCGCCGGCTGCGGGTCCCCCCGCCGACGGGGAGACGCGGTGACCGCTCTCGACACGGCCTTCGCGGCCACCGGCCTCGTCGCCGTCGTCGGAGGGGTCTTGGCGGTGACGACCCGCCATGTCGTCCACGCCGCCCTCTGGCTCGTCGTCGCCCTCCTCGGCGTCGCCGGCTCGCTGCTCGTGCTCGGGGCCGAGCTCGTCGCCCTCGTGCTCGTCCTCGTCTACGTCGGGGCGGTCGTCGTGCTGGTCCTCTTCGCGCTCATGCTGACCCGCGCCCCCATCGGCCCCGACCTCGAGCACCGGGCCGGTCCGTGGCGGACCGCGGGGAGTGCCGCCCTGGGGGCAGCGGTGGCGGTGCTCCTCGGGTCCGTCCTGCTGCCGCTCAGCGGGAGCGCGGTGGAGCGCGCAGGGGTGACGAGCACCCAGGTCGCGGGACAGATCTTCGGCACGTGGGTCTGGCCGTTCGAGCTGCTGTCGCTGCTCCTCCTCGTCGCGCTCGTCGCGGCGCTGGCCGTCTCGCGCATCCCCCGCGAGGCCGCCCCGTGATCCACCTCACCGGCCCGTACCTCCTGGCAGCGGCTCTGGTCGGTCTCGGTGCGTTCGGGATCACGGTCCGGCGCAACGCCGTGCTCCTCCTCGTCGGCGTCGAGCTCGTGCTGAGCGGCGGGCTCGTCCTGCTCGTGGCGACCCAGGCGGCGGGTGGGGACCGGTGGGCGGCGGGCAGCGTCCTGCCGCTCTTCGTCATCACCATCGCGGCCGCGGAGGTCGTCGTGGCCCTCGCCGTCATCCTCACGGCATACCGCCACCGCGCACGGATCGACCTCGCCGAGCCGAGCGGCGAGGCCCCGTGAACCCCTGGCCGGTCGTCCTCCTCCCCGCGCTGGCGTCGCTCGCCGGCCTCCTTCTCGGGCGCGACCGCCGGCTCTCCCGGGCGGTGGCGGTCGCCGCTGCCGCGCTGACCCTCCTCCTGACCCTGGTCGCTTGGGCCGTCCAGGGGGAGGAACCGGTGCGGGGCGCAGGCCCGTCGATCCGGACCGGCGAGCTCTCCGTGCCGCTCGACGTCGTCAGCAACCCCTCGCTCGCGGCGGTGGCCTTCATCGTCGCCCTCGTCGCGCTCGCCGTGCAGGTGTACACGGTCTGGTACCTCGTCGACGACGACAGATATCCGGTGTTCGCCGCCACGGTGTCCCTCTTCACCTCTTCGATGCTCCTCGTCGTCCACTCCGGCGACCTCGTGCTCACCGTCATCGGGTGGGAGGTCATGGGCTGGTGCTCGTTCCTCCTCATCGGGCACTGGTCGCGGCGGCACAGCGCGCGCCGCGCCGCGCACAAGGCGTTCCTCGTGACCCGGCTCGCCGACATCGGTTTCCTCCTCGGCGTCATCGGGCTGGCGGCCGGCGCCCGCACCACAGACTTGGGCGAGGTGGTCGAGTCGTGGGGTCGGCCCGGTGCGGACGACACCCTTCGGGCGCTGTTCCTGACCCTTATCGTCATCGGGGTCCTCGGCAAGTCGGCCCAGCTGCCCTTCCAGGACTGGCTCGCCGACGCGATGGAGGGCCCGACCCCCGCGAGCGCGCTCATCCACGCGGCGACCATGGTGGCCGCCGGCACCGTCGTCCTCGCCGCGCTGTTCCCGCTGCTCGCCGAGAGCCCCGGTGCTCGGTGGGTGCTCGGAATCTCGGTCTCGCTCACCATGGTCCTCGCAGCGGCGCTCGCCTTCGCCCAGAGCGACCTCAAACGGCTGCTCGCCTGGTCGACGGTGAGCCAGGTGGGCGTCATGCTGTCGGCGCTGGCCGCCGCCCCCATCGAGGCCGGGCCGGATGCGGGGCTCTTCCACCTCTGGTCCCACGCCGTGTTCAAGGCACTCCTCTTCCTCGCCCTCGGGTGGGCCGCGGTCATTGCGGGCGGCACGGCCGCGTACGCGCTCCGGGGCAGCGCCGCGGCAGCCCCGTTGCTCCGGGTGTCGCTCCTCTTCGGGCTGCTCTCCCTCGCCGGGGTGCCCCTGGTCGTGGGGGGGCTGTCCAAGGAGCACGTCGTCGCCGTTGCCTGGGAGGGAGCGGTCCACGGCGGGCCGGGGCTCGTCGTGCTCGTGGCCCTCCTCACGACCGCGGCCCTGACCGGGGCATACTGCACCCGCGCCTACCTCCTCCTCACCGCCCACGTGCGACCCCAGCGCAGCTCTCCCCGCCTGCCGCCGGCGGTGCAGGGCGTGCTGTCCGGGCTCGTCCTGCTCAGCGTCCTCGGCGGGCTCGTGCTCCTCACCGACGCCTTCGCCGTGGGGGAGTTCTCCCTCACCTGGGTCGTCATCACGACTCTCGCGGTCCTCGTGGGGGTGCTCGTCGCACTCCGGGGCGGGTTCGACCGTGACCCGGCCGAGGTGCTCGTCCCGCGGTTCATCCCGCTGGCGGACCGCGGACTCGGTGCCGATGCGGCGTACCGGAGGCTCGTCGCGGAGCCGGTCCTCGCGCTCGCCCGGCTCGTCTCCTTCCTGGACACCGAGGTCGTCGACGCCTACGTCCGCGGGACGGCGGTGGCCACGCGGGTCGCGGGACGGGCCGGCGCGCGCGCCCACCGTGGCGAGCGCCCGGGATCGGCCGTCGGCCTCGTTCTCGCGGCCCTGGTCCTCCTGGGCCTCGCGGGGGTGCTCGCGTGGTCGTGAGCCTGCTCCTCGCCATCCCGGCCGCGGCCGGTCTGTGGCTGGTCACCGGTGGCCGAGCCCTGCCGCTGGCCGCCGCCCGGCTCCTGTCGGCGACTGCCGTGGGCCTCACCCTCGTGCTGTCACTCGCCGCCGCCGTGTCTCGGCAGGGGATCGACCGGCCGTGGCTTCCGGACCTGGGCGTCCGGTTCTCGTTCGGCGTCGACGGGATCGCGGTGCCCCTGGTCCTGCTCACCGCCGCCATCGGCGCGCTCGTCGTCGCCCACGCGTGGGTCGAGGTGCCTGAGGGGGGTACCCCCGCGACGTTCCTGGGGTGCCTGCTGCTCGTCGAGGCGGGCGCGCTGGCGACGTTCACGGCGCGCGACGCCATCCTCTTCTTCGTCGCCTTCGAGCTCGTCCTCGTGCCGATGTGGGTGCTCATCAGCCGCTACGGCGACCGGCACGACGACCAGGCCCGCGCCGACGCCGGACACCGGTTCGTCCTGTACACGGCCTTCGGCTCGACTCTGATGCTCGTCGGCATCCTCGCGCTCGTGACCTTCACCGGGACCTCCGACCTCCGTGAGCTCGCCGCCGGGGCGGGTGCCGCCCTCCCTCCCGACCGCCAGCTCCTCGTTGCCGCGCTGCTCGTGACAGGGCTTGCCGTCAAGGTCCCGGTCTTCCCGGTGCACACCTGGCTGCCGCCCGCCCACACCATCGCACCCACGGCTGGGTCGGTGCTCCTCGCCGCGGTCCTGCTGAAGATGGGCACCTACGGCCTCGTCCGCCTCCCGGTCGCGACCGTGCCCGACGGCTTCGCCCGGCTCAGCCCGGTCCTGGCGGTGCTCGGGGTCGTGGGGATCGTCTGGGGAGCGCTCGTCTGTCTCGTCGAGCGTGACCTCAAGCGGCTCATCGCCTACTCGTCCGTGGCACACATGGGTTTCGTCGTGCTGGCCCTCGCGGCAGGGACGGAGACCGGTCTGCAGGCGGCGCTCTTCGCCAACATCGCCCATGGTGTCGTGTCGGCCCTGCTCTTCGTGCTCGTCGGCGGGCTGAAGCAGCGCTGGGGGACGGTCGACCTGTCCGTCGCCCGGCCGGCGCTGCGTGAGACCTCACCGCGGCTCGGCTTCGTGCTCGTGCTCGGCCTGGCGGCGAGCCTGGGGCTCCCGGGACTCGCCGGCTTCTGGGGTGAGCTGCTCGCCGTGTATGCCGCCTGGGCTCCCGCCGACAACCGCCCCCGCGCGCTGTTCGTCGGGTGCGCCGTCGTCGCGGCCGTGGGCGCCGCCCTTGCCGCGGCATACGCGCTCCGCGTCGCTCGGCGCGTCTGGGTCGGCGACGTACCCGAGCCCGAGGCCGGCACCACCCGTGACACCCGTGGCGTGGAGGCCGTGGTGCTGACGACCCTCGCACTCGGTGTCGTCGTCCTCGGTGTGCTCCCCGGCCCGCTGCTCGCCGTGACCGCGGATGCCGTGGCGCGGATCGGCGGCGCTCGGTGACCGATCCTGTCCCCGTCGGCGTCGACGCCGTCATCCTCGCGCCCGCGCTGCTCCCCGCCCTGGCAGCGGTTCTCGTCCTCGTCGGTGACGCCCTGCTCCCGGGGAGGCGGCGTTGGCCGCCGCTCCTCGGGATCGCGGTACTCCTTGTCGCGGCCGGTGCCGCGCTGGCCACCGGTCTGCGACCGGCATCCGAGCCGCTGCGGACCCTGTGCCTCCCGGCGCCCGACGGCGCATGTCTATGGACCGCCGGCCCGGCAACCGGCACGCTGCAGGCCGGCATCCTGCTCGCCGGGGCGGCGGCGCTCGCCCTGCTCCACGACGCCGGCGGCGGCCCTCGTGACACGACCGTGACGACGACGCTCCTCCTGGCCGCTGCGACGGGCGGTGCTGGGGTCGCCGCGTCGCGTGACATCGGCGCCTGGCTCGTCACCCTCGAGCTCGCGACCGTGCCTCTGGTCGCTCTGGTCGCGCTGCGCGGAACCCGCACCGCCGCGCACGGGGCGCTCACCCTCCTCGTCACGTCCGTCACGTCCTTCGCCCTGCTCGTCCTGGGAAGTGCCCTGTGGCTCACGGCGACCGGCGACGCGGCCTTCGCTGCCGACACGGTCTCGGCGGCGTGGGGTGATCCCGAGCGCCGGACGGTGTTGGTCCTCGCCGTCACGGTCCTGCTCTGCGGGCTCGGCTTCAAGCTGTCGCTCGTCCCGTTCCACGCCTGGACACCTCAGGCGTACTCCACAGCAGACATCGGAACCGCCGCGGCCCTGGCCACGATGTCGAAGGTCTCGGCGGCCGCCGGGCTCCTCGTGGTCGCGTCCGCCCTCACCGGGACCGGGCCGGATGCCGGGCGGGTGTCCGTGGTGGTCGGCATCGTCGCAGCCGCCTCGATGCTCCTCGGCAACGTCGTGGCCCTGCGACAGGACGATGCCACCCGCCTCCTCGCGTGGTCCACGGTGGCCCAGGCCGGCTGGGTGGTGCTCCCCGTGGCAGCGCTCAGCGCGAGCGGCATCCGTGCGTCAGCGGCGTACGTCCTCGTCTACGCGCTGGCCACGATGGTCGCGTTCGCCGCCGTGGCCCGCGTCGGGCCCGGACCCCTCGCACGCTTCCGTGGTCTTCTGCGCCGTGACCGGCTCACCGGTGGAGCACTCGCCCTCGCCCTCCTGGTCCTGGCCGGGCTCCCACCAGGTGTCATCGGGCTCGTCGCGAAAGTGGTCGCCCTCGGCCCGGCCGTCGACGCCGGCCTGTGGCCACTCGTCGTCGTCGCGGTCGTCGCCGTCGTGCTGGGCGTCGCGGTCTACCTCCGGTGGTTCGCGCTGCTGCTCGGCGAGCCGGCGGAGGACGTCCCGTCCGAGGGCCGTGGCGGGGGTTCCCGGGCGGTCCTCGTGCTCGGGACGGCCCTCCTCGTCCTGCTCAGCGCGCTGCCGGCGCTGCTCCTCGACCTGCTCTCCTGACCGGAACGAACCGAGCCCCCCGCAGCGTTGGAGACGACATGCACAGCCACAACAACGGCCTGAAGACCGCCGCCCTCTTCGGCGGCATGTGGGCCATCCTCCTCGCCATCGGGTGGATGGTGGCGCAGTACTTCGGCAGCAGCGTCTTCCTGCTCGTCTTCGCCCTTCTCGGCGTCGCGACGACGTTCTACGGCTACTGGAACTCCGACAAGCTGGCGATCCGCGCGATGCATGCGTACCCGGTCAGCGAGGCCGAGGCGCCCGCGATGTACCGGATCGTCCGGGAGCTCTCGACGGCCGCCGGCAAGCCGATGCCCCGCCTGTACATCTCTCCCACCTCCGCGCCCAACGCGTTCGCGACCGGCCGCAACCCCGAGAACGCCGCGGTCTGCTGCACCGTCGGGATCCTGGGTCTGCTCGACGAGCGCGAGCTGCGCGGCGTGCTCGGTCATGAGCTCATGCACGTCTACAACCGGGACATCCTCACGAGCTCCGTGGCGGCGGCCATCGCCGGTGTCATCTCGACGATCGGCCAGTTCCTCTCCTTCGGCATGATGTTCGGCGGTGGCGGCTCGAGCGACGAGAACCGCAACCCCGTCGCCGGACTCGCGCTCGCGATCCTCGCGCCGCTCGCGGCCATGGTGGTCCAGCTGGCGATCTCCCGCACCCGGGAGTACGACGCCGACGAGGACGGCGCCCGACTCACCGGCGACCCGCTCGCTCTCGCCTCGGCGCTGCGCAAGCTCGAGCTCGGGGTGGCCAGGGCCCCTCTCGCACCGACGCAGCAGGTCGTCAACGCCAGCCACATGATGATCGCCAACCCGTTCCGCGCCCAGGACGTCTCGCGGCTCATGGCCACCCATCCGCCGATGGCCGAGCGCATCGCGCGGCTGGAGCAGATGGCGTACGGCCACCGGATCAACCCGTGAGCCCGCTCGCCGCCTCGTCGTAGTACTGGCGGTTGCGCAGCCCGGCGGCCGCGGCCTCGTCGAGGCAGACCACCGTGTCGGGGTGCCACTGGAGCACCGACGCCGGCACGGATGCCGTGAGCGGCCCCTCGAGCGCCGCAGCGACGGCATCCGACTTGGCGTCCCCGGTGGCGACGAGGACGAGCCGGCGGGCCTCGAGGATGGTGCCCAGCCCCTGGGTGAGGCAGTGCGTCGGCACGTCCTCGGGCCGCGTGAAGAAGCGGGCGTTGTCCCGACGGGTCCGCTCCGAGAGCCGCTTGACCCGGGTGCGGGACGTCAGCGCCGACCCGGGCTCGTTGAAGCCCAGGTGGCCGTTGGCGCCGATGCCGAGGACCTGCACGTCGACCCCTCCGAGCGCCCTGACCCGCTCCTCGAACGCTCGAGCGGCTGTCGTGAGCGTCGGCAGGTCGCGACCGGACCCGTCGGGGACGGCGAGCCGCTCGTCGGCCAGCCCGAGAACGCCGCAGACGTCGCGGAGGAGCACCTGCCGGTACCCCTCCGGGTGGCCGGGAGGCAGGCCGACGTACTCGTCGAGGGCCACGCCGTGCGCCGCGGAGAAGTCCGCGCGCCCGGAGGCGGCGGCGCGCCCGAGCTCCTGGTAGAGCCCGAGCGGTGAGGAGCCCGTCGCGAGCCCCAGGACCGGCTGCCGGCCGGCCCCCGACGGGAGTCCGGCCAGGACGGCCGTGGCAGCGAGACGGGCCGTCTCCGGAGGGGTGCGGCTGACGACGACCTCCATCAGACCCCCGCCCCGATCTGCTCGATCTGTCCCGGCAGCAGGGCCGCCCCGATGGCGGCGACGGGCACCCCGCCCTCGAGCACCACGACGCGCGAGACCAGGTCGAGGCGCCGCAGGAACGGTGACACCGCCGCCCGCCGGCCGATGTCCGCGCGGATGGCCTCCTCGAGCTCGTGCCGGTCGCGGGCCAGGCCGCCGCCGATGACGACGAGCTCCGCGCCGGTGACGACGAGCACCTGGACGGCGAGGGCGATGCCGTGGGCCAGGGTCGCGACGACGTCCCCCGCGTGCTCGTCCCCGGCGGAGGCGGCGGGGAAGAGCTCGCCGGCGGGCCGTGGCCACAACCGCACCAGGGCAGTCCCGGAGGCGATCGTCTCCAGGCACCCCTCCTGACCGCAGGAGCAGGGGACGCCCGTGCCCACCGGGATGTGTCCGATCTCCCCGGCGGCGCCGCCGGCACCGCGGACGACCCTGCCACCGTCGACGAAGGCCGCAGCGAGGCCGGTGCCGACGTTGAGGAATGCCGTCGTGCCTGCCGGGACGTGCGATCTCACCGCGTGGTGCGCGCCGAGCGCGGCGGCCTTGACGTCGTTGTCGACGTGGGGCCGCCGGCCGGTCGCTGCCTCGATGCCGCCGGCGAGGTCGAGGGACTGGACCGAGAGGTTCACGGCGTGTCGCGCCCAGCCCGTCTCGGGGTCCACGAGTCCGGGCATGCAGGCTCCGACGTGGTCGATCTCGCCCCACCCGCCCACCTCGGCCGCGGCTCGGTCGGCGACGTCCACCGCGGTCGACAGCGTCTGCGCCGTGCCCTGCCCGGACGGCGCCGCGACGTGGGCGACGACCTCGCCCGTCGCGTCCAGCACGAGGGCCGCGGTCTTCGTCCCGCCGATGTCGATACCGAGCCTCACGCGGACACCTCGCCCCGGAGGACCGCGAGGAGGGCTCGGGCGACCGCCGGCGACCCGCCGAAGGTCTCGACGTCGGCGCCGCCTCGGGGCCAGCCACACTCGACGAGGACCACGTCGTGGCCCGCGTTGCGCAGGCGCTGCACCACGGCATGGGCGGCGTGACCGGCGCCGACCGCCCGGGCCACGACGGCGACCCGTGCGCCCGGAGGGACGGCGCTCTCGTCGACAACCGCAGCGAGGGCCGCAGGCCCCCAGACAACCTGTCCGACAGCAAGGTTCGCTACTGAGTCCACCTGCACCACGCAGACAGGACCGGGTCGCGAGATCCACCGCCGTGCCTCGTCGGTGACCCGGAACGCCCGGGCCACGACCTCTGCCGGCAACTCCTGAGGGGTGGGCCGTGTCGGTGCCACCGGTGGGCGCGACAACGACGTGGCAGCGCGCGCGGCGAGAGAACGCACCCGTTCGGCCGCCTCAGTCACCCGTTCCGGCGCCAGTCGGCCGGAACGGGCCGCGTCGAGCACCGCGGCGTGGACGCCGGCGTACCGTTCCTCGGTGGTCCGGGACCCGAGGCAGAGCAGGTCCACCCCGGCCGCGAGCGCGCGGACGGCGGCATCCGGAATGCCCGTCTGCGCGCTCGCCCCCGCCATGTCCAGGGCGTCGCTGACGATCACCCCGGTGAAGCGCAGCTCGTCGCGCAGGACGGCGAGGACTGCGGGGGAGAACGTGGCCGGACGCTCCGGGTCGAGCGCCTCGACGACGATGTGGGAGGTCATGACCGACGCGACGCCGGCTGCGACGGCAGCACGGAACGGTGCGAGCTCTCGCGCGCGGAGCAGGTCGAGCGGCACGTCCAGGCGGGGAAGCCCGTGATGGGAGTCCACGACGGTGTCGCCGTGGCCCGGGAAGTGCTTGGCGCAGGCCAGCACCCCCGTCGACTGCAGGCCCTCCACCCAGGCTGCCCCGTGTCGACCGACGGAGTCCGGCTCCGCGCCGAAGCTCCGCACGCCGATGACCGGGTTGTCCGGGGAGGAGTTGACGTCGACCACCGGTGCCAGGTCGAGCCCGATTCCGTATGCCGTGAGCTCCTCGCCGATCGCTGCCGCGGCGTCCCGCGTCGTCCCCTCGTCGTCGAGCCGCCCCAGCACGGCGTTGCCGACGGCGGGCGACCCGGCAGGGTAGTGGAGGCGGGTGACGTCGCCTCCCTCCTCGTCCACCGCCAGGAGGACCCCCGGCATCCGGTCGTGGAGGGCGGCGCAGAGCGCTGTCAGTCCTCCGCCATCGCTGACGTTGTCGCCGTAGAGACACACCGACACGAGGCCGCCGCCGTGCGCGCGCTCGAGCCAGGCGGGCAGATGCGCACCGACGAAACCGGGTTGCAGGGTGGCCGCGACGTCCGCGGACAGGCTCATCCCTTCACCGCCCCGCCGACCAGCCCGCTGCTCATCCGGCCCTGGACGATGAGGAAGAAGACGATGACGGGGAGGGCGACGAGGGTGGAGGCCGCCATGACCTGGCCCCAGTCCGTCTCCCGGCTCGCGCTCGCCTGCACGAAGCCACGCAGCCACAACGGCAGCGTCCTCGCCTGCTCCTCCGTCATGACGACCAACGCGACCGTGAACTCGTTCCAGGCCTGGAGGAAGGCATACACCCCGGAGGCCACGAGCCCGGGTGCCAGCAGCGGGAAGGTGATCTTGAGGAACGCCCTCGTGCGCGAGAGGCCGTCGACCATGGCGGCCTCCTCGAGGTCGGCCGGGACGCCGGCCACGAACCCCCGCAGCATCCAGATCGTGAAGGGCACCACGGCGGCGGTGTAGAGCACGGCGAGGCCGAGCGACCGGTTCAGCAGGCCGAGCGAGGACATCATCTTGTACTGCGCGATGAACAGCCCTTCCGCCGGCAGCATCTGGATGAGCAGCAGGGCGACGACGAACGAGGCCCTCCCCCGGAACCGGAAGCGGCTGATCGCGAGGGCACCGAGGAACGCGACGATGAGTGCGGCCACGACCGTCGTCAGCGTCACCACGAGCGAGACGGCGAGGGCCTGGACGAACGCGGGGTCGGTGACGACGACGCGGAAGTTGTCCACGGAACCGCCGAACGGCAGGAACGTGGGCGTCGTGGACTGGAGGACGACGTTCGGCAGGAAGGCCGAGTTGAGCATCCAGTAGACGGGAAACGCCCAGAGCAGCGCGACGGCCAGGGCGAGGACCGTGAGCAGCGTCCGGGAGGTCCGCGAGCGTCCCATCAGGAGTCCTCCTTCATGAGCGAGCGGACGTAGTACCAGCTGAGGGCGACCGTGAGGACGAGCATGAAGACGCTCACCGCGCTGGCCGATCCGAAGTCGCCCTTGCCGGTGCCGAGCTGGTAGACGTAGGTCCCCAGCAGGTTCGTCTCGTTCGCGACGGAGCCGGCATCCTGGAGCACCTTGATCTGGGTGAAGACCCGCAGGTCCCAGATGAGCTGGAGGAGGATGACGATCGAGAGGACGGGGGCGATGAGCGGCAGGATGATGTGCCGCAGCCTCTGGAGGAAGCTCGCACCGTCGATGGTGGCGGCTTCGATCACCTCCGCGCTGACCTGGGTCAGTCCCGCGTAGATGCTCAGCGCGACGAACGGCACACTCATCCAGACGACGATGACGCAGGCCACGGCCAGGAAGGACAGCGGCTGGGAGAGCCAGTTGTGGCCCTGCGCCGCCTCGACGCCGACGCGGGTGAGGAGCCAGTTGAGGAGCCCTCGCCGCCAGTCGACGATCCAGATCCAGACCGTCATCGACGCGACGACGGGCATCGCCCAGGCCAGGAGCAGGGAGACCTGCAGGACCAGCCGGGGCAGCCGGTCGAGGGCGTTCATGAGGATGGCGAGTGCCCCGCCGACGAGGACCGTGAGGACCGCGGTGACGACGCAGAACACGAGGGAGCGGACGACGACCTGCCACAGCTCAGGGTCGGTGACGAGGGAACGGTAGTTGTCCAGGCCGACCCACGCCGGGGGCGCGCCGAACTGCTGCATGAGCCCGAACTCGCGGAAGCTCGTGACGAGCTGCCAGCCGATCGGGTAGCCGAGGGCCACCACGAGGAGGACCAGCGTCGGGAGGATCAGGAGGAGGGGCAGGCGGCGGCCCCCGGGGCGCGTCGGGCGGTCCTGGCGCGGTGTTCCTGCGCCCCGGCGGCCGGCTGGCGGGGCGCCGACCGCCGGGGTGGTGCTCACTGGAGGTTGAGCATCGGGGTGATCTTGGCGTCGTACTCCTTGGCGAGTGCCGTGACGTCCTGGGCGTCACGGATCTTGCCGAAGAACTCCTCCATCACCATCGAGGACTCGACCGCCGCCCAACCCGGCGCCGCCGGGGTGAGCTTGGAGTTGGACGCCGAGTCGATGAGCGCCTTGGCGAACTCGTCGTCACCCAGGGAGGAGACATAGTCGGAGTTTGCCGGACCCAGGCCCGCGCCACCGAGCTTCTGCTGGTAGTCCGCGGAGAAGATGATCTTCATCAGCTCCTTGGACAGCTCCGGGTTCTGCGACTTCGCGGAGATCGCGATGTTGGAGCCACCGGCGAACACGGGGGCCGGCTGGCCGTCACTGCCCGGGAGGACGAAGGTGCCGAACTTCTTCGGGTTCCACTCCCGGACGTCCTTGCCGTCCTTCTTGACGAGGTCACCGATCGACCAGTGGGCCCAGCCGGGAGCCATGATGGTGGCCGCCGTCAACGACGTCTTGCCGGTCGGCTTCTGGTTCTCGTCGAGGATCTGGTCCGTGTCGTTGATGTAGAGCCACGGCGACTGGTCCTTGGCGTCGGACGGCGCCTTGCTGGCGGACCGGTAGATCTCCTGCAGCTGCTGGAGGCCCTTGAGGGAGTTGGCGTCCGAGAGGGTCGAGACCCACTGGCCGTTCTCCTTCTTGGCGAGCTCGCCGCCGTTCGCGAAGATCCAGGAGATCCCGTTGCGCCAGTCCTGTCCACCGAGGAAGAAGCCGGAGAAGTTCTTGATGTCGCGCGGGTTCTCCGAGGTGATCCTGGCGACGGCCGCATTGAACTCCTCGAGGGTTGTCGGCTGCTCGACCCCGGCCTCCTTCCAGACGTCCTTGCGCATGAACATGTAGCGCGACCCGAAGTAGTAGGGAAGCGCGTACTTCTTGCCGTCGACCGAGCCCGCCTCGACGAACGAGGGAAGGAGCTTGTCACCACCGAGGGCGTCGTACTGGTCCGAGATGTCGAGGAACGCTCCGACGTTCGTGAAGGTCGGGGACTGGGTGTTGCCGAGCTCGACGACGTCGGGGGTGTTCTCGGCATCCGGGAGCGACGTCGTCAGCTTGGTCACGAGGTCACCCCAGGACTGCTCCTCGACCGCGAGGGTGGCGCCGGTCTTGGCCTTGAAGGTGTCCTTGAGGTAGGTCCGCAGCTCGTCGGGGGTGTCCCCGCCGGCCAGCCACAGGGTGACGGTCTTGTCCGCGTTGGACGTCGAGGTGGTGGCCGCCGGGGTGTCCGACGACTCACCACTCGCGCACGCGGTCAGGAGGAGTGCCGCGCTGGTGAGCGCGACGAGGGGCAGACGCCGGTTCATTCGGTCTTCCTTTCGGGCGGTGGGGCCGAACGGCCCCTGGGGTGCACCAAGGTGCGGAGGGGTGGGGTCAGACGACCCCGAGCTGGTCCCAGAGGACCAGTGCGGCCGCGCCACGCAGGACGATGTCCTGCGGCGACGCGGCAAGCCGGACGGAGATGGGAAAGTCGGGGTTGGCGAGCAGGCGCTCGGAGAGCGTCCGTTCGAGGACGGGGAGGACCGGGGCCATGAGCTCCTCGGGACCGGCGAGGACGACCTCGGAGAGGTCGAGTGCGGCGACGATCGGCGCGAGGGCGACACCGAGGCGCTCGCCCCCGACCTCGACGACGTCGCGCCCGTCCGGTCCGTCGAGTGCCGCCCTGAGACGCGGTATGGACAGCCACGTCTCGAGGCAGCCCTTTTTTCCGCACGGGCAGTCCTCGCCGCCGTCGGTGCCGACGGTGACGTGGCCGATCTCGCCTGCCGCGTGGTGGGCGCCGGCGACCCGGTGGCCGCCGGTGACGATGCCGCATCCGACGCCACGACCGACGTGCACGAGGACCATGTCCTCGCTGCCCGGTGTGGCGCTGAGCTCGGCCTGGGTCGCGGCATCGGAGTCGTTCGTGACGAGCACGGGAACCCCGGTCGCGTCGGCCACGAGATCGCGCAGCGGCACGTCGGTCCACCCGAGGTTCGGGGCCGTGCGAACGGTGCCGTGCCGGTCCACGAGGCCGGGCGTTCCGATCCCGATGCCGAGCACGGGATACGGGGAGCGGTCGATCGTGGCACGGACGAGCTCGACGACCACGGCGGGGTCGACACCACGGCCCTGCGCGGTGTCCACGGCCGCTGGCCGCTCCTCGCGCACGAGCACCTCACCGGTGATGTCGAGCACCGCAGCCCGGAGCCGGGCCGGCACGGACAGGTCGACGGCCAGGGTGAGCAGCCGGGCCCGGTCGAGGTCGACGAGGGTGGCCCGCTTGCCGGGGCCGGCCTGGACATCGGGTCCCACGTCGAGAACCCGACCCTTCCCGATGAGCTCGGCGACGAGGTCGGACATCGTCACCTTGGTGACTCCCACCTCCCGGGCGAGCTGGGCCCGGCTCGTCGGACCCAGCCGGCGCAGTGTCTGGAGGACGAGGGACAGGTTCTGCCGACGCCCGTCGGCTGGAACGACGGCCGCCGACGTCCGGACGCGGCGGGAGGTGCTGCTCATGGCCGTTAGTAAACCTTACTAACTTATTCTCGACAACCCTTGTGACCGAACCGTGACCCACCTCTCTGGTTGGCTGGGCGTATGCCGTCGTTGACCCGTTCCGAGGCCGTCACCCGCGCCGCCCGCCTGACCGTCGACGCGATGGAGGTCGACCTCGACCTCGACCGCGGCCCCGAGGTCTTCGGCTCCCGCGCCTGCATCCGCTTCTCCTGCCACGAGCCAGGGACCGACACCTTCGTCGAGGTCCGGCCCCGCCACCTCGTCTCGGCCACGCTGAACGGGCGGGTCCTCGACCCGGCATCCCTGGGGGACGGACGGCTGCCCCTGACCGAGCTCGAGCCCGACAACGTGCTCCACGTCGAGGCGACGATGGCCTACAGCCACGACGGACAGGGCCTGCACCGCAGCACCGACCCGGCCGACGGCGAGGACTACGTGTACGGGCACCTCTTCCTCGACGCCGCGCCGACGGTCTTCGCGTGCTTCGACCAACCCGACCTCAAGGCGCCCTACACCCTGACGGTGACCGCGCCCGAGGAGTGGACCGTGCTCGGCAACGGCGCCGCGACCCTGACCGCCCCCGGTCGCACCGCCCTGGCGGCCACGCCACCGCTCGCGACGTACTTCGTCACTGTGTGCGCCGGGCCCTGGGCGTCCGTGCGGGCGGAGCACGACGGCATACCGCTGGGTGTCCATGCGCGGCGCTCTTTGGAGCCACACCTCCGGGAGCAGGCGGAGCACATGCTCGAGACGACCCGGGCATGCTTCGACCACTACCACCGGCTGTTCGGCATCCGGTACCCGTTCGGCGAGTACCACCAGGTCTTCGTGCCGGAGTTCAACGCCGGCGCGATGGAGAACCCGGGCTGCGTCACGTTCCGCGACACGATGGTCTTCCGGGGAGCGGCGACCCCCGACGAGGTGCTCCAACGCAGCAACACCATCGCCCACGAGATGGCCCACATGTGGTTCGGGGACCTCGTGACGATGCACTGGTGGGACGACCTGTGGCTCAACGAGTCGTTTGCCGAGTACATGGCCTACGAGGCGCTGACCGAGGTCACCGAGTTCACCGACGCCTGGGTGGAGTTCGGGGTGATCCGCAAGATGTGGGGATATGCGGCCGAGCGGGCACCCAGCACGCATCCGGTGGCCGGCTCCCCGGCTCCCGACGCCCACTCGGCGCTCGGCAACTTCGACGGCATCTCCTACGCGAAGGGCGCCTCCGTGCTGCGCCAGCTCATCGCGCACATCGGCGACGACGCCTTCGTGCGCGGCGTCACGACCCACCTGTCGACGAACGAGTTCGGGAACGGGGACCTCGCCGAGTTCCTCGCGGCGATGGAGCGGGCGTCGGGGCGATCGCTCGCGGCCTGGAGCTCGGCCTGGCTCGAGACGGCGGGGGCGGACCGCCTGACGCTCGACGGGGACGACCTCGTGCGGGTTCCTCCCTCCACCGACCCCGTGGAGCGGCCACACACCGTCGACGTCGCGGTGTTCGCGGGGGCGGCCGAGGTGTCGCGGGTACACGTGGTCGTCGAGGGGGACCGCACCCCGGTGCCCGGCCTCGACGCGCTGCCGGCGAAGGCCATCGTCGTCCCCAACGCCGGCGACCTCACGTGGGCCGAGGTGTCGCTCGATCCCGGCACCCTGGACAACCTCGTCGGCGCGCTCGCAGACGTCCCGGACCTGCAGGCCCGCTCCGTGGTGTGGGTGGCCCTGCTCGGCGGCGTCCACCGCGCCGAGGTCGACCCCCGTCACGCCATCGACGTCTTCTGCGCGGCCTGGCCGCGCGAGACCGCCTCGGCGGTGCTGGCCCGGTCCGCGCTCGTCGTCACGAGCCAGATCGTGCCGATGTTCCTCCCCCCGGGCGAGCAGCCGCCGGCGCTGGTCCGGGTGGCGGAGGCCGCCGAGGAGCTGCTGGACCGGTCCGCGGCGGTGCCGGGTGCCGAGGGGGAAGCCCTCGCCGTGCTCGCCGCGCGCGTCTGGGCGCGCAGCGGCTCGGACGTCGTGCGACTTCGGCGGTGGACGCAGGGCGAGGGGCTGCCCTCGGTCCTCGTCGGTGACGACGACTTCCGGTGGGCGGTGCTGCGCAGACTGGCGACCCTCGGCGAGCTCTCCGACGCGGAGATCGAGGCCGCCGAGTCGGCCGACCGCTCCCTCGCGGGCGAGCTCGCCGCGCTGGGCGTCCGCGCGGTCCGCCCCACGGCCCAGGCCAAGGACTGGGCATGGACCGCGCTTCGCGACGACGAGACTCTCTCCAACTACGCCGCGCTCTCGGTCGCCGGCGGCTTCTGGGTGGCGCCGACCCACGACCTCGTCCGCCCCTACCTCGACCGGGTCGGAGACCTCGTCGTCGGGATGTCCGGCCGGATGGGCGACGATGCCATGTCGAGGATCGTGGCGGCCATCCACCCCACCACCGTCGTCGAGGAGGACACGGCCGTGGTCTCCGGCGCAGTTCTCGAGCGCAGTGACCTCACGCCGGGCGTTCGACGTGCCCTCGTCGACGCAGACCACGCCCTCCGCGAGGCCCTCGAGAGCCGTCGACGCTTCGGCTGAGCGTCCGGGCCGGCACCATCACGGGGATGACTGGACCCGGCGCCATCCGCCCGCGCGGTTGTTCGCGATGACGGCACGGAAGAGCTCCAGAAGGGCCGACTCGTCCAGCTCGTCGTCGCGGCGGATCTGGATCCCTCGGGCCGTGGCGTTGTTCCGACCCTGGTTGACCAGACCGTGCGGGTCCGGCGCGATGGGGTCGTAGATGAAGACGTTGAGGTGGTCCTTGGCACCGAGCAGCGCACAGATGTTGCCCTCGAGGACGAAGTAGGGCTGCACCCGCCGCTTGATGACCTCCTCGACCTCCGGATCGGCCTCGTGCACGAGGTCTCGGACGCGCTGCGCCACCGCTCGCTGCCACTGGGGAAGAGTGTCGATGTAGTCGTCGACCCGGGGGTCCCTTCGCTGCCCTGGCACGCCCCGATCGTAGTGCCGAGGTCATCCCGCCTTCGTGGCGAAGCCCATGTAGGAGATGTTCGTGCTCGCGACCTGGCCGACGTCGAGCCGACGGCTCAGCTCTCCGTAGGAGATGCTCCCGCGGTTGGCTCGGACGAAGTCCAGCAGGACCCGAGGCCTGCTCGACCTCGGCCCCAGCCCGACGACCTCCTCCACGAGCAGGCCCGACCGGCCCAGGGCCTCGGTCAGCTCCGCGGGCGTGATGAACATGTCCCAGTCGTGCAGCGCCGCGTCGATGAACCGGGTCATCCGCCACTCCTGCATGACCTTGATGCCGAGCAGTCGGCTCGTCCTGGTGCGGTTGATCGTGTCGAAGAAGAAGACCCCTGAGGGCGCCAGAACCCGCGCGACCTCGCTCATCACCGCCCCCAGGTCGGCCACGTGCTCGAGGACGTCACAGGCGTAGGCGACATCGAACCCCCCGTCCGCCACGGGCAGACGCTCCCCGAACGCCACCCGGTAGTCGATGTCCAGACCGGTGGCGACGGCATGGCGACGGGCGGTCTCGATGGACACGGCCGACGGGTCGACACCGACCACGTGGCACCCCAGGCGCGCGAACTCCTCCGCCATGAACCCTCCACCGCACCCGATGTCGAGAGCTCGCACACCGGTCGGGTCGAGACGTCGCCGTTGCCTCAGCACCTCGCTGAAGTAGGCGAAGCGACCGGGGGTCATGCTTCCGTGGAGGATGTTGAGCGGGTTGTCCTCGTCCCACCACCCCTCGCCGTGTCGGTCGTACACGTCGTTGTCGACGGGCATGCTCGGCCACCTCCAGCGCCGCGCTGGTCGGGGAGCGCTGGGGGCAACGCTTCCACCCCACCGACCGGCGTGCAAGCGAGGTGTCCGGGTCCGGCGACATACTGGACCGACAGTGGGGCGCGAGCCCGGGTCGGACACGGAAGGTGGTCGCGATGGGACCGCCGCACGACGACCTCGTCTCGGTCAAGTACGCAGTCCCCCCGGTGCGCCGGGGTGCCGTGGTGCGCCGACGGCTCCACGACCGGCTGTCGGCCTCCGCGGAGATGCCGCTGTGCGTGGTGGTCGCTCCGGCCGGGTGGGGGAAGACGACCATGCTCGCCCAGTGGGCGGCGGAGCCCCAGGTGCGCCAGCGGACGGCGTGGCTGTCGCTGGACCAGGGAGACGACGAGCCGACTCGCTTCTGGTCCTACGCCCTGACGTCTCTCTGCCGTGTCGCGCCGGAGATCGGAGCCAGGGCGTTGGCGACCCTGTCGGCACCTGGTGTGGAGCCGACCGTGGCCACGTTGCCGGTGCTCCTCAACGACCTCGCGGCGAGCGGGGAGGAGTACATCCTGGTGCTGGACGACGTGCACGTGCTCGCCGACCGGCAGCTCATCGAGGGGCTGGAGTTCCTCATCACCTACCTGCCGTCCTCGCTGCGCATCGTCATGGCAGGACGGGCCGATCCTCCGTTGCCGCTCGGCAGGTGGCGAGGAGGGGGTCGCATGACGGAGATCAGGGCTGAGGAGCTCGCCTTCACGGCTGCGGAGTCGGCCGCAATGGTCACCGGCGTCAGCGACGTCGAGCTCGAACCCGCTCTCGAGGAGCTCCTCTGGCGTCGGACCGAGGGGTGGGCGGTCGGACTGCTACTCGCGGCGCTCGCGGTCCGCGGCGCCGACGGCGGGACCGCCGCGCTCGCCGGCCTGCGCGGCGATGACCGGCACATCCTCGAGTACTTCGGCACCGAGGTTCTCGACCACCTCGAACCGGCACAGCGAGACCTGTTGATCCACACCTCCGTCGTGGAGCGGCTGTCGGGTGCCCTGTGCGACGCCATGCTCGTGCGCACGAGGTCCGACCGGATCCTCGCGGACCTCGAGAGCTCCTCCCACTTCGTCGCAGCCCTGGACCAGGGTCGACGGTGGTACCGATGTCACGGCTTGTTCCGGGATGCGCTGCGGCGCGAGCTCGATGCGACGGATCCCGAGTCCGTTCCCGGACTGCTGACCCGGGCCGCCGACTGGTTTCTGGCACAGGGGAAGGTCGACGAGGCCGTCCGGCACCTGCTCGTTGCCGGTGAAGGGTCTCGGGCGATGGACGTGCTGCGGTCGGAGCAGGCCTGGTTCTTCGAGGCAGGCGCGGCAGCGGCATACCTGCACCTGGGTGAAGAGGCCGCGTCCGCCGTTGGCGTCGCCGATGCGGAGGTGTTCGTCATGCTTGCCTACGCGGCGGTGCTCTGTGGTCGCTTCGACCGCGTGCGTCACTGGTGCGACGCCGCGGAGCCCATCCTCGACCGGGACGCCGTCTCGATCGACGGCTGGGCCAGTGCCCGTGCCTGCCTCCTCACGATGAGTGCCGCCTACGGGCGGGCCGATGCTGAAGTGACCCCGGTGGCCCTGACCGAGGGCGGCCGGGCCGTCGAGCTCGAGACGGACCCCGAGCTGCCCGGCTACGTGCTGGCGCGTGCGGCGCTCGCGAGTGCCCACATGCGGGCCGGTCACCACGCAGAGGCCGTGGTGCTGCTGTCCGACGCCTGGCGCCAGCCCTCCCGGGCCTTGTTGCCCACCCCCGCCCTCCTGCAGAGCGCCGGGCTGTTCGCCATCAACCTCCTCGAGATCGGGGAGGTGGAGGAGGCCGGCGCGATCTGCGACGAGGTGCGTGGACCGGCCGACGTGGTGGAGGAGTCGTGGGGCGACGCTGCTGCGGCCTCGATCACCTGGCTGAGGCTCGTCGAGGGCCGGATCGCCTTCGGCCGGGGTGACCTGGCGGCCGCCCGTCACCTCCTTCGCCGTGCCGCGGAGCTTGCCGAGGTGTGGGGGCGTCCCGTCGACCGGTCGGCGGCCCTCAGCAGCCTGGCCGCGGCGGACCTGGCCAGCGGCGACCGCGAGGCGGCCCGGCGGACGGTGGCCCGGGCTCGCGACCTCGAGGACAGCGCCCAGGCCCGAGCTGGCGACCTGCGTCGGCTCGACGTGGTCGAGGGCCGGCTGGGTCGCGGAGCGGTCCGGGCGGCGAGAAGGGCAGGTCGCCTGCACGAGGACCTGACTGACCGTGAGCTGTCGATCCTGCGCGAGCTGCCCGGAGACGCGACCCAACGCGAGATCGGTGACCACCTCTTCCTGTCGGTCAACACCGTGAAGGGCTACACCAAGAGCCTCTACCGCAAGCTCGGGGCGTCATCGCGTCAGGAGGCGGTCGCGCGGGCCCGGAGTCTCGGTCTCGTCTGAGGCGACGACGTCGAGGACCTGACGCGCCCGTCGGGCGCGTACCGCGGCGCGGAGGACGTAGCCCGCTAGCCCGGCCAGGGTGGCGATCGCCGCCACGGCGAACCAGTCCCCTGTGGCGGCATACACGGTCTGCTGGCCTCGGGTGGGCACGGAGACGACCAGCGTCTGGTCCGCGCCGACGAAGTAGTCAGCCTTGTGCGCGAGCAGCCGGCCCTGGGAGTCGCTCGCCAAGGAGATTCCCTGACGGGTGGGTCGGACCAGCGCCAGGCCGTTCTCCACCGCGCGGAACGGTGCCTGTTGCGCGTGCCAGGGAGCAATCGTGTCCCAGTCGCTGGAAGGAACGAGGAGGATGTCGACACCTGCTGCCCCCGCCTGGCGGACCAGCGCCGGGAAAAGGTCGTCCTGGCAGATGATCGTGGCGAGCCTGCCGTACGGGGTGTCGACGGTGGGGACCACCCCAGGTCCGGCGTCGTGACCGTCGCCCGGTACCGGCCTGGACTTCTGGTAGTCCCACACGACGGATCCCCGTGGGTCCAGGAGGACGGCGTGGTTCTCGTTCACCGGCCCGTCGTGGTCGTCACCCAGCACGAGCTGGACCATCATCGAGACCTGCAGGTAGACCCCGTGCTCTCGGGCGAGGTCGGCGGCCCGTGCGACGACCGCGGCCTGGTCCTCCTCGAGGGTCCGCGCGGCTGCCTCGGACCAGGCGACGATGCGAGCGCCGGCGCGGGCCTCGCCCGCGGACCGGGTGAACAGCTCATCGATCACCGGCTGGAAGTGCGCGTCTCGCACCGAGGCGCGTTGCTCCGCGCTGGCGCCGCGGAGGTCCGGGGCTGAGTACGCCAGCTCGGAGAGCCGGCGGTCGGGTGCCAGCGCGGCGACACGAACCGTGTCGCCGCCGGGCGCACCGAACCCGACTCGGGCGCCGCCGAACGCGAGCGCGGATGCCGTCACGATGAGGAACAGGACGACGGGCACCTTGACGGTCGACGGCTGCCAGTCCTGGTCCCAGAGGTCGTTCACCACCGGAGCCAGCCAGCTGACGAGGAAGGTGAGCCCCCAGATACCCGTGATGGACGTCATCTGCAGGAGGGGGAGGGAGGCGTACTGCGAGTAGGCCGTGCTGCCGGCAGCACCGAACGGGTTGCCACTCGTGCCGATGAAGTCCAGGGCCACGACGGCGGCAGGGAACACCAGCGTGCGAGCCAGACCGGTCAGTCGCGGTGCCACGAGCCGGTCGAGGGCGAAGGGCAGGGCACCACCGATCGCGAGTCCGGCGACGAAGAGGTAGTAGCCGGCCCCCTCGGCCATGGGAAAGAAGCCACCTCGCAGACCGACGAGCAGTGCGGCGGCGATGGCGACGACGAGCACCGGAAGACCGAGCGCTGCGCGCTGGCTCCGGCTGAAGCGCATCAGGAAGACGGGCGCCAACCAGGCAGTCAGCGGAACCAGCGTCTGGAGGTTGGCGAACGGCAGGAGGGCGGTGCCCACGACGAGCCAGAGCCACGGCCAGTGGCGGGGCGCTCGGGCTGTGGGCGCACTCCTCCATCCACCGCTGCCCGTGTGCGCTCCCGGCTGCCCGAAGATGTCACTTCTCGGTGCGTCCATGACGGTTCCTCCTCGTCGTCTCGTCGCTCATCCGCGAGATCAGCAGCACCTCGACGCCGACGTCCCACAGCTGGGTGAGCAGTGCCCGAAGCTGGGCCTGATCCTTGACGGAGCACTCGATCACCGTGCGTGCCGGTGTCGTGTGGACGCAGACGTCGTCGAACCGGTGTCGCGCCGCGGCTGGGAACCCGAGTGGTACCCGGCCACTGACGACCACGCAGTACGTCGATGCCACGGCGGCCTCCTGTGTCCACGCCAGACTCCCCGCTGACCGCAGGGGCGCACACCACCCGCGGCACGGAACCACCCGGGTGGTCCTGCGCCTACGGGCGTGGCGTCGTCAGGAGACGTTCACTCCATGGGCCCGGCGGGGAGGCCCTTCACTCGGCCCAGAAGCCGCGTCCGCCGAAGAGCTCCCGGTACGAGGAGCCGAAGGCCGAGGACGGGTCGCGCGAGCCGAGGTACGACCCGACCACTGCGGCCCCGAGGTCGCCGAGCTCCGGGGCGACGACGCGGCCGCCCACACGCTTGGCCATGCCGTCGACGAACCGGGCCAGCCCGGCATCCTCGCCGAGGCGGAAGATGGTGGTCTGCGCTCCCAGCCGCGTGGCGGCATCCAGCTCACGGACGGCGAGCGCGATCGTGCGCGGGTGCGGCGGGTAGTCGAAGAACACCTCTCCTCCGGGCTCGAGGTGCGAGGTCGGCTCGCCGTCGGTGACGACGAGCAGGACCGGCTGCTCGTGCGGATGCCGGCGGAAGTGACGGTTCGCGAGGAGCAGGGCGTGGTGGAGGTTGGTCCCCTTCTCCCACCTCGCGTCGAGCCCCGTGAGCTCCTCCACCTGGATCACCTGCGCGTGCCGGCCGAACCCGATGAGCTGGAGGTGGTCGCCGCGGAAGCGGGTGGACACGAGCTGGTGCAGGGCGAGGGCCGTGCGCTTCATCGGCACCCACCTGCCGTCCATCGCCATGGAGAACGAGGTGTCGACGAGGAGGGCCACGCAGGCCCGGGTGCGAGCCTCCGTCTCGGTCACCTCGACGTCGCGGATGTCGAGGCGGATGCCGGTGCGCCGGTCGGCGTCGCCCCCGGCCGTGCGGGTCAGGGCGTTGGTCATCGTGCGCGTCACGTCCCAGGGCTCGGTGTCGCCGAACTCCCACGGGCGGCTCGCCCCGCTCTGCTCGCCGGCGGCTCCGGCCGCCCGCACGTCGCGCGCTCCCGGCCGGGCCGACAGCCGCCCCGCCACGTCGCGCAGCAGTGACCGGCCCAGCTCACGCATGGCCCGGGGCGAGAGTCGCAGCGTGCCGTCCGTGGCCCGGGTGAGGTAGCCGCTGTCGCGCAGCGCCTTCTCGAGTGCGGACAGGGCGCGCGCCTCGACCGCGGCCTCCTCGCCGAGCTGACGGGCGAGGGCGTCGAGGTCGACATCGTCCATCCGGGCTCCCGGGTGCGCCTGCGCGAGCTGTTCCGAGAGTCCGTCGAGCTCGGCGAGGTCCTGGAGGACCCCGGTGCCGTCGCCCAGCCCCAGCCCCTGTTGGCCGCTGAACTGCTCCGACCCGTCCCAGTCCTCGCCCGGACGCAGGGACTGGAGGGTCTCGTCGAGCTGCCCGAGCTGCTCCATGAGGCTGGTGGAGCCGAAGGCCTGCTGGGACAGTGCGGCCAGCTCGGCGCGCTGCTCCCTCGTCATCGAGGCGAGCATCCGCTGGGCGGCGGCGGCCCGGGCAGCGAGGGCGTCGACGAGCTCCTCGACCGTCTCGGGGCGTTCGGGGAAGAAGTCTCCGTGTCGCTCCATGAAGTCGCCGAACTGCTCGGTGGTGTCGTCGCCCCGGGCATGGGCGGCGAGCAGGTCGTTGAGGTCCCGGAGCATCTCCTCGATCTGCGCTCGGTCCTCGTCCGTCGCGTTCTCGAGGGCCTGCTTCATGCCGGCGAACCGCTGGTCCAGCAGCTCACGACCGAGGAGGTCCTTGATCTGCTCGTACTTCTCGCGGGCCTCGCCGCTGCGCCAGTCATAGTCGGCGAGCTCGGTGACGGCCGCCGCCGGTGAGGGTGGCAGGCCCTCGATCCGCATCTCGGCGAACCGTGCGTCGTCGTCGAGGTCGCGTGCGAGCTGTTTCCGTTCGGCCAGCACCGCCTCGTCGAGGAGCCGCCGGACCTCGTCGAGGGTGCCGCCGAGGGAGTGTTTCTGGAGCATCTCCCGGCGACGAGCGGCCACCTGCCGGGCGAGGTCGTCGAGCCCGGTGCGCGAGGTGGACCCGCGGCGGAGCAGCTCGCGCATCGCGCGCTCGGGGGAGGCGCCGGCCATGACGTCCTCACCGATGGCGTCGAGGGCCTCGCGCAGGTCCACCGGCGGCGCGAGCGGGTCCGGCCCCCCGGCATACCGGGCGTAGCGGGACCTGCGACCGGTGCCGCTCACCCGTAGACCGTCTCCCCGTCGGCACTGTCCTTGGCGATCCGGCGCGCGAGGTAGAGCCCTTCGAGCGCCAGCTCGACAGCGCTCGCCCGCTCCCCGTCGGTTCTCGCACCCACCCGGTCGCACACCTCGTCGTAGAGCGCGGACTCCCCGAGCACGGGAAGGCCGTCGAGGAGCTCGCGGGCGGTGACCCGCTCACCCGTCGTGACGAGCGCACCGTCCTCGATGGCACCGACGAGCAGCCCGAGGTCGATGCCGCCGAGGTGGTGGCGCACCGTCTCGGCGGTCGCCGTCCGCAGCAGGTGGCTGAGCACCTCACGCTCGCGGCCCTCCTCACCGGACTCGAACTCCACCTTGCCGCGCAGCACGTCGAGGGCGGCATCGAGGTCGACGATGCGGGCAACGGCCTGCGCCTCCCCGCGGGCGGTCGCTCGGTGGAGCGCGGCGGCGGCCACGGTCTCGGTGGCGGCGATGGCGAACCGTGCGGAGACGCCCGAGCGCTGGTCGACGGCGGGGGACGTGCGCAGGGCGCGGGTGAAGCGCGCCACGATCTCGACGAGGGCCTCCGGCACGGTGGCGACGAGCCGAGCCTCCTGGCGGACCACCGCCACCTCGTCGGAGAGGTCACGCGGGTAGTGCGTGCGGATCTCCGCGCCGAACCGGTCCTTCAGGGGGGTGATGATCCGACCGCGGTTGGTGTAGTCCTCGGGGTTCGCGCTGGCGACGACGAGGACGTCGAGGGGGAGGCGAAGGACGTAGCCACGGATCTGGATGTCCCGCTCCTCCATGACGTTGAGCATGGCCACCTGGATGCGCTCGGCGAGGTCGGGCAGCTCGTTGATGGCGACGATGCCGCGGTGGCTGCGCGGGATGAGCCCGAAGTGGATCGTCTCGGGGTCACCGAGCCGCCGACCCTCGGCCACCCGCATCGGGTCCACGTCTCCGATGAGGTCGGCGACGCTCGTGTCCGGGGTGGCGAGCTTCTCGGCATACCGCTCCGAGCGGTGCCGCCAGTCGACGGGCAGGGCGTCGCCCAGCTCGGCGGCCCGGCGCCGTGACTCCACGGTGATCGGCTCGAAGGGGTGCTCCCCTAGCTCGGAGCCGGCGAGCACCGGCGACCACTCGTCGAGCAGGCCCACGAGGCTCCGCAGGAGCCGGGTCTTCCCCTGGCCGCGCTCGCCGAGGAGGACGACGTCGTGGCCCGCGAGCAGGGCCCGCTCGAGCTGGGGGATGACGCTGGAGGCGAAGCCGTGCAGTCCCGGCCAGGGGTCCCGTCCCGCCGCCAGTGCGGAGAGGAGGTTGTCGCGGATCTCCACGTGGACCGAGCGTGCGACCTCACCGGTGGCGCGCAGCTCCCCAACGGTGCTGGGGGCCGGACGCTCGGTCGTGAGGAAGGGCTCGCTCATCGCCTCACGCTACGTCAGGATGCCGTGCGGCGGCAGCCCCTCGATCGGCCGTCGAACGTGGACGTCAGGCGGTCGTGGGCATCGTCATGTCGGAGGTTGCCTGTGTGACGGCCTGGTCGATGGTCAGTGTGGCTCCTCGTGCGAGGGCGCTGTTCCAGTGGTGTTCGGGGACTGATCGCCGGGCGGGGTCGATGAAGCGGTCGAGGTGCTGCTGGTCGGGTGCGGGGCGGGGGATGCCGGCCACCTGCCGCTGCTTCTCGGCTGTGCCGAGCAGGGTGGCGGCCTGTTCGGCGTGTCCGAGCGCGGCCCAGATCGCGGCGGAGGTGTCGATGACGTCGATGGAGAGCTCGATGTCGCCGAGGGCGACGGCGCCGGCTGCGACGTCCCGGAGGACGTCGCGCGCGCGTTCGGGGCCTTCGGCGTGGAGCAGGGCCACCACGAGGTTGCACTGGTTGATGGCGACCCCCCAGGGGTCGTCGAGAGCCCGGTCTGCGGCGATCGCGGTGTGTGCGGCCTGGACCGCGGCTGCGTAGTCGTCGAGGTCCATGTGGAGGTGGACGATGTTGGTCAGCGCGTTCGCCTCTCGGCGGCGGTCCCCGATCTGTCGGGCGAGGGAGAGGCTGCGCTCGATGAGCTCGCGCGCCTGGGTCACGTCACCGGATTCGCGCCTCGCGATGCCCAGGCTGTTGTACTCGCGGGCCTCGCGGTGCAGGTCACCGAGGCGGTGCGCCATGGCCAGGGCCCGCTCGAGGGCCTGGCTGCCGACCGTGAGGTCGAGCTGCTGCACCGCGAAGATGCCCTCGCCGTGGAGGGCGTCGACGACCTGTGCACTGTCGGGCACGTCGTCGCTGGCAAGCAGCCGCATCGCCCGCTCGTGCCAGGCTCGGCCCTCGGCGATGTGCCCGAAGCGGTACCAGTAGGAGTTCATCGGCTCCAGCAGGGCGTAGCCGCACTCGGCGCGCTCCCCGGCCGGCTCCGCGGTCGGGGCCAGGCACCAGCCCAGCGCCGCGCGGATGTCCTGTTCCACCGCCTTCATCCGGTCCAGCGCACTCATCTGCCGGGGCCCGTCGAGCAGCCCACTGATCTGTGCCGCCACCTGCAGGTACCACCGTGCGTGCGCCAGGCGCACCTCGTCCTCCTCGTCCGAGGCCTGCAGGCGTTCCCGCGCGAACCGCCGGATCGTCTCGAGCAGGAAGAGCATCGGCTCGCCGTCAGGCCCTTCGACGATCTCCAGCAGGCTGACGTCGATCAGGTGGGCCACGACGTCGAGCGGGTCCCGGTCCTGGGCGCCGACGACGTGCGCGACCGCGTCGAGGTCGAACCTGCTGGAGAAGACCCCGAGGTGGCGGAACACCCGCTGGTCGCTGTCGTCGAGCAGGTCGTAGCTCCAGGAGATCGTCGCCTGGAGGGTGCGCTGCCGCTCCGACCGGCCAGCGAGCGAGACGGTGTCCGTGGGTCGGTCGTCGATGCGGTGCAGGAGGGCCTTCGGGCTGAGCAGCCGCGAGCGGGCGGCGGCCAGCTCGATGGCCAGGGGCAGACCGTCCAGCCGCCGGCACAGGGCGACCACGTCGTCGACGTTGCCGGGTGTCAGGGCGAACGCCGGTTTGACCATCCTGGCCCGCCGGACGAAGAGGTCCACCGCCCCGGTCTGCACGTCCGCAAGGTTGCCGTCCCGGGTCGGTTCTGCAACCGGCAGGGGCGACACCGGGTACTGCTGCTCGTCGACCAGGTGCAGCGGCCGACGCGAGGTGGCCAGGATCCGCACCCCGGGAGCTTCACCCAACAAGCGGGCGACGACGACGTCCGCGTCGGTGATCTGCTCCAGGTTGTCCAGGACGACCAACGCGGAACGGTCTGTGAGGAACCGCAGCGCCCGCTCGTCGGGCGCCTGCTTCGCGTCGGCTGGGGCGCTGACCGCGTCCGCGATCCCCGCCCACATCAAGGTGGCCCGATCGTGGGCGTGCAGCGGGACGAAGTACGTGTCCCGGGCGAGCCGGTGTTCCAGCTCACCCGCCACCGCGACCGCCAGCCGCGTCTTCCCGGTCCCCCCGGTCCCGGTCAGCGTCACCAGCCGGACACCCCCCAGGTCGAACATCTCGCAGATCTCCGTCACCTCCCGCGAGCGGCCGACCAGCTCGGTGGCATGCGTCGGCAGGCTCGCCCTGGTGCCCAGGCTCCGCAGCGGCGGGTGCTCCCGCTCGAGGCCTGCAGCGGCGACGTCGAACAGGTGCTCCGGCTCGGTCAGGTCCTTCAGGCGGTGCCACCCGAGGTCTCGCACCCGGTATTCGGCGGTGCCACCGCCCACCAGCTCCTGCGTGGTCGCCGACAGCACGATCTGACCCCCATGGGCCGTGGCCATGATCCGGGCAGCCCGGTGCACGTCGATGCCGATGTAGTCGTCCTCGTGCCGTTCCGGCTCACCGGTGTGCAAGCCGATCCGGACCCGCAGAGCCACCCCACCGGGCCAGTCGTGCCCAGCCAACGCCCGCTGCCCCTCGATCGCCGCCAGCAGCGCCTCCTGCGCCGATGTGAACACCACGAAGAAGCTGTCGCCCTCGGTCCCCATCTCACGACCCTGGTGCGCCTCCCACGCCGCCCGCAGGATCCGCCGCTGCGCGGACAGCGCCTCCCCCCAGCGAGACCCCAACCCGTTCAACAGGGACGTCGAACCCTCAATATCACTGAACAGCAACGTCAACGTCCCCGTCGGCAACGGGCTCATGGCCACAGTATGCACACGCGGGTGACCCCCGCACCCGGCATTTCGGCATCCTGCCCCCGGACGGCGAATCTCTCGATTCGCCGTTCACGACGCCGGACGTGCGCCTATCGTTGCCGCCGACAAGCTGCACTGGAGGAGTTGGAACACATGTCTCGTTCTCGTCGTCGGACACTTGGCGCGCTGGCCGTCGTCGTGGCAGCGGCGCTCGTGCCGTCCGCGGCCACCGCCGCGCCGGACGGATCCCTGAGTGGCCTCCGGCTGCATGGCGAAGACTGTGGCGGAATCAAGACCGTCTACGCGACGCCTCACACCCCGTACCTCTTCGGGCCGGTGCGACTGTTGGGCGAGGACTTCACGCCCACCGGGCAAGTGCTGTTGCCCTACGAGGTCACGGTGATCAGCGGGGACGGGCTGAAGGCTCGGCACCTGGTTCCCGGCGACACCTACACCCGGCCCGGTCAGGAGCCGACGAACGTCGTGACGTGCTCCTTCACCGGGGCAACCGGGGAGGGCGTCAGCTTCGAGATCGAGATCACGGGAACCATTCGCGGCCAGTGATCCTCCGCCCCGCGCCTGGGGACTCCCCGCAACCGCGGGCCTCGAACAGGCGGTGACCTGCAGCTCGCCGCCCCGTCAGCGGTAGTTCGTGGATCGGGCCAGCACGAGCGGTCAGCGTTGGTGGTGCTGGGTGGAGGCCGGGTGACCTGCGACGACGTGGTTGGCAGCGTTGGTCGTCGTTGGGGGTTTCGCGGAGGTGCTCCGGACTTTCTGCGGACTGCGAGCTCGCGTCAGTCGTCCGTGAACGCGAGTACCTCTCCCGGCGGGGCCGTCCGCCTGATGGCTGTGATCGGGTTCCCCTTGACGCCTTCGACGATCTGCACCTCGTACTCCGCTCCGTCGGCACCCCGGAGTTGAGTAGCCACCCGCGCGGATCGAGCAGTTCGACCTCGCCCAGCAGGGCTAGGTCTCGCTTTCGCACCTCGGGGTAGGCCGTGACCACCCTCCATCGCGCGGTGATCACGGCCTGCTCGCGGTCTCCGACGGCACCATCTGAGCCTCCGCGCTCCACCAGGAGGTCGAGGACATGGACGCCCGCTGCGGGCGGGAGTAGCGTCGCCCCTTGCCAGCGCACCTTCCGCGATCCTTTGGAGCACCATGAACACCACTGCTCGTCCATCCACCCGCTCCATGCTGGTCGCAGCGCTGGCCCTCGGGCTCGTCGCGTTGACCGCGACGAGCGCCAGCGCCGACTCGGGGCCGGTGGAGTACTCCTGCGAGTTCGGCGTCGGTGACCCTGAAGGCCCGGGCGAGGAGGGTTCGGGCACCGCCACGGCGTCGTTCGACACCGCTGTCCCCGATGGCCTGGTGGTCGACGTCGGCGACCAGGTGACGCTGAACCCGTTCACCGGCACCGTCACTTTCCCTGAAGCCTTTGTCACGATGCTGCGGGACGCCGGCTTGACCTCCCTGGAAGGCGGCGGGGAGGCGTTCCTGTTCGTCGACGGGGGTGAGGGTGAGCTGTACGCAGCCTTCCCGTGGGGTCCCGTCGCGGTGCCGGCCGAGGGCCCACTCACGGTGGAGCTGCTCGAGGGTGACGCGGAGTCGTACCGGGTGCAGGACGCGGGCGCCCACAGGATCCTGATGTCCGGGTTCGCCTTCTGGGTCGAGACCGGAGAAGAGGAACCGGTTGCATGGATGTTCTGCGGGTCCGACGACGAGGTGGTCGTCGACACCTTCCAGGCCCGGCAGGCCACCGCGGTGCCCGTACCGACGGTGACCGTGACCACAGCCGCCCCGGTGCGCCCCGTGCTGGTCCAGACCGACGCCGCGCAGGGTGATGACAGGGCCGCCGGGGCACCGGTGCTCGGTGCCGGCGCCCTGGTCCTGCTCGCCACGGCTGTGGGGCTTCGGCGTGCTCAGCGGTCGTCCTCGCGACGCCACTGAGGTGTCGGGTCGGCGCCGGTGACGCCATGAGTCGCCGGGTCTGGTGGCCCGTGGACCGTCGCGCTGCTCTGGCTGGGGGTGCGCTGGTGCTCGCCCTCCTCGGAGCCTGCGCGCATCAGGCCCCGACGGCGCCAGTGCCGACCACGCCCACACCAACCGCTACGGACACCCCGACGGCCGCACCACGCCACAGCGTGGCGACCCCCCAACCGACGCCGAGCCGCGCCCTGCCACGGCCCACTGCACCCGCCTTGAGGCCGCCGACCGCGCGGCCCGCGCACGGCCGCCCGAATGGTGAGCCGACGCGGGTGGTCGTGATGAGCGCCCGCGGTGACAAGCTCGTCAACGCCGCGCTGGTCCCCACCGGCCTCGACACGCACGGGATCCTGGCCCCTCCGCCCGGCGTCGCCGGGTGGTACGACGAGCGCGGCTGGCCTAAGCCCGGCTTCCCCGGCGCCTCCATCCTCGCCGGGCACATCAACACCCGCC
>CALCXF010000135.1 GCA_937907685.1 uncultured Nostocoides sp. | reverse complement strand
TTCTTCCCGGAGAAGGGCGGGTCCACCCGCGAGGCGAAGAAGGTGTGCGTCGGCTGCGAGGTCCGTGCCGAGTGCCTGGAGTACGCCCTCGCCAACGACGAGCGGTTCGGCATCTGGGGCGGGCTGTCCGAGCGCGAGCGCCGCAAGCTCAAGAAGCGCGCGGTCTGAGCCGGGGCCCCGCCCCGATCTGCCGTCGACCGGATGACCCTGGCTCCCGCACGTCCCCAGTACGCGCCGTCCGACGCGGGCGGCGCGGAGCCGACGGTGGTCGCCGTCCTCGTCACCCGACGCGACCCACAGGGGCTGGGCGACCTCCTCGAGGCCGTCCTCACCCAGTCACTCGTCCCGGACTCCGTCCTCGTCCTCGACCGCACGGAGGGCCGCGTCCTCCCTGCCCCTCCGCCCGTCAGCGACGACGACTGGTCGCTGGTGACGGCCGAAGAGCCTCCGGAGCTGCCTGACGTCGTGGACGACGACGTGGGTGCCATCGTGCGCGCCGTCGCCTCTCAGCACGGCATCCCCGTCTCGATCCGGCCGGTCGACCCACGGATGCCGGTGCGCACCGCCGTCCACCGGGCCCTGCTGGCGTTCGACGATGCAGGGCGTCCGGCCTCGGGCGACGGGACGGGGTCGACCGGCGGGGACTTCGCCATGGAGGGGGATGGGGAGTCCGACCGGAACGGGGGTCCGAACGATGACCGGGTGACGGCCGACTCTGTCGTGACCGGCGAGAACGGGGCCACGTACGAGAGGGCGGTGACCGAGGAGGCCGCCGCCACCGAAGAGACCCCGACCACCGACGAGACCCCGTGGGGCAACCTGCTGAGCAGCAGCCCCCAGCCGCCGACTCTGGCGTGGGTCGTGCCCGTCGGCACGACGCCCGAACCCGGCACCCTCGTCGCCCTCGTGGACACCTGGCGCCGGTCTCCCTCCACGGCCATCGTCGGGCCGAAGCACGTCGACGCCGCCGATCCTCACCTGCTCCGGGCGCTGGCGATCCACACCACCCGCGGGGGACGGCTCCTCGACCGGCCGACGCCCGGCACGCCCGACCAGGGTCAGTACGACCGGATGACCGATGCCCTCGCCGTTCCACTGGCCGGCTCGCTCCTCGAGCGGGAGCTCGTCCTCGCGCTCGGCGGCTGGGAGTCGAGCTTCGGCGACGTCGGGGCAGACCTCGACCTGGGCTGGCGAGCGCAGAACTCGGGTCGACGAGTGGTGGTCGTCCCGTCTGCACGGGTCGGCAGCGAAGCCGACGTCGCCGTGGCGACGTCGACCTCCCCTTCTCGGCGGCGTGCGGCGCGCCGTGTGGCGCTGACCCGCGCCCGCTGGTGGGCGGTGCTGCCGCTCGCACTCTGGATCGCCGCGACCTGCCTTCTCACCGCCCTCGGGCTGCTGCTGCTCAAGCGACCGCGAGCCGCGTGGGCGGAGCTCTCCTCGCTCGGCGCCCTCGACCCCTTCCGCGGCACCCTGGCGCGGTGGCGCACCCGTCATCGCCGGGAGGTCCGCGGCCGGGACCTCCGGGCGCTCTTCGAGCCGCAGCGTGCCGTGCTCAGCCAGTGGGGTGATGCGGTCCACGACGCCCTCGTCCCCCCGAGCCTCCCGATGGCGGACGAGGACAACGACCTCGCCCCCCGCTCCTGGTTGGCCAAGGTGGTTCGCCACCCCGGGGTGCTCGCCACCGTGGGCGCCGCCGCCGTCGCTGTGGTGGCCGGTCGCTCACTGGGGCCGTCCGTCGTCACGGGCGCCGGCTCGGGCCTCGTCGGTGGGGAGCTCGTCGGCAGCCGGGCGTCGGCGCGCACGCTCTGGCACGCCTGGACGGACGGGTGGACCGGCGCCGGGCTCGGAGGTCCGGAGGTGGTCGGGCCACACGTGCCCCTGCTGGCGGGTCCGGCCTGGCTGGCCGACCCCCTCCCGCTGGTTCCGGACCCGTCGTCTCCCGCCGGTGCCGTCGTCGCCGTCGCCGTCATCCTCGGGATGCCGCTCGCGGCCGCGAGTGCGTACGTGTCCTTCCGGACGATGGTCACCTCCCGGGTCGTGCGCGGTCTCGTCGCGTTCGCCTGGGCCACCACAGGGGTGGCCGCCGCGTCCGTGGCGCAGGGCCGCCTCGGTGCCGTCGTCGCTCTCGTGCTCCTCCCTCCTCTCGCCTCGGGGTTCTGGCTGATGGCCACCCGGCGCTCCACGGCGACGAGCGCCTTCGCGACGGCCTTCGCCGCCGTCCTCCTCGGCGCCTTCGTCCCCGTTCTCCTCGCGCTGAGCAGCGCCCTGGCCCTCGTCATCGCCGCGGGGAGGAGCCGGGTGCGGCTGCACGCCCTCGTCGTGGCGGTGGTGCCCCTCCTGCTGCTCGGACCCTGGCTGGTCACCGCGGCTGACACGTCGTGGCCTGAGCTCGTGGCCGGGGTCGGGGTGGCTCAGTGGGGCGGAACCACCCCCCCACCCTGGCAGCTGGCACTCCTCCACACGGGCGGCCCGGGCGCCCCACCCGTCTGGGCCGGCCTTCCTCTCGTCGCCGTGGCAGTGTTCGCCCTGCTTCGCGGCCGTGCCCGGAGGGCTGCCGCGAGCACCCTGGCCGTGCTCATCCCCGTCCTCCTGGCCTTCGCGCTGGTCGCGCCGGCCGTGCGCATGGGCACCGTGCCCGCGGGCGTCGAGGGCGCGGGACAACCGATCACCCTGTGGTCCGGCACCCTGCTCCTTCCCCTCGCCCTGGTGCTCGTGCTCGCGCTGGCGGGTGGGCTGGACGGCATCCGCCTTCCCCGGCCAAGCGTCGGGAGCCGCGTCGCCGCTGTCACGCGGTGGACCGCCGTTCCCGTCAGCGCACTCGCGGTGACCGCCGGTGCCGTCGGCGTCTCGTGGGCCACCCTCGGCTCGGAGCTCACCCCGTGGAGCGACCCACGGCCGGCCGTCTCGGTCGAGCAGGCCGAGGGTGCGTTCGCGACGCGCGTCCTCTTCGTCGCGCCGGGCGAGCGGGGCTCCGCCTACCGCCTCGTCGGTCGCGAGGCCGCTGATCTCGTCCGCCCCCTGCCTCTCGTCGCTGAGGCCGACCGCTCCCTCGCCACCCGGGTCACCGGCGTCCTCGGGGACCCCTCGACAGCACCGGCGCTCTTCGCCGACACGGCGGCCGACCTCCTCGCGGTGCGCGCGGGTCTGGTACCAGAGCTCACCCGACGGCTCGACGCGACCGAGGGACTCCAGCGCATCGCGCCCCGCGAGGGGTGGGAGATGTGGCGAGTGAGCCCCGCCGGCTCGGCCGATGGGCTCGTCGCCCCGCCACGCCTGCGGATCGAGTCCCCGAGCGGCATCCTCCTCGTCACGACGACCGGTCAGCACGCCGCGACGTCGACGCAGGTCGACGCACCGCCTGAGAGCCGGCTGGTCGTCGCCGAGGCCCTCGCCTGGACCGAGTATGCGGTGGTCTCCCTCGACGCGGAGGTGCTCGAGCCGCTCGAGGGTGCGCCGACCCCCACCTACGCCCTGCCCCCGGGCTCCGGACGCCTCACCATCACCGTGACAGACCCGGCCCGCTGGTGGCACCGCGGCCAGCTCGCGGCGTTCCTCGTGCTCGCCTTCCTCGCCATCCCCTTCGGGCGGCGCGCCTCGCGGGTCGGTGGACGATGACCTGCCTCTCCGGCGCCGTCGCCTTCGCGCGGCGCACCTCCCTGGGGGGTGGGCGATGAGCCGCCTTTCTCGCGTCCGTTCCGGTGCGCGCACGAGGCTGTCCCACATCAATGCCGCCGGGGTGGCCCGTGTCGTCGTCGTCGTGGGTGCGGCGTCCGCCCTCGTCTATGCGGCCGACGCTCGACCCATAGACCTCGACCTCGTTGCCGCGGCGGGTGGAGAGCAGCCGGTGGTCGAAGGTAGCGCCCTCACGACACGCGTCGACACCACCTGCCCGGGGGCGGAGCTCAGCGGCATCCCCGGTGTTCCCGACATCTCCGTCAAGGGGTCAGTGATCGCCGCCTCGGCGCCGGCCGAGCTGCTGCCGGGCCCCACCAGCGGTCCCGGGCAGCTCACGATGACGTCAGGCGGCACGCCGCTCCTCGCGATCGACTTCCGGCCCGACGCTCGCCTCGCGGCCCTTCCTGCCGGCGACGCGGTACGGCTCACGGGCGAGGGCTCCCTCGCTCCTGCGGTCGCCGGAACCCAGGAGTGGCGCCTCGACCAGGAAGACCTCCGGGGGCTGGCGACGACAGCGTGCGCCGCCGGCGGCTCGGACCTCTGGCTGCTCGGTGGTGGAGCGGACCCGGGCCGACAGGAGCGTCTCGTCCTCACCAACCCCGGCGACAACCCGGTCACCGCCGACGTGACGGTGCACGGTGCCGCTGGACCCATCGGTGAAGGGATCGTGGAGACGGTCCCCCCCGGTGGACGCGTCGCTCTGCTCCTCGACGCCCGCGCCGGCGAGGAACAGACTCCCGCAGTGCACGTGCGCGCAGACGGGGGTGGTGTGCATGCAACGCTCACCGACACGTGGGTCCTCGGCAGCACCCCACTGGGCGCCGAGACCTCCGCTCCGACGGCCGTTCCGGGGACGACCCAGATCATCCCCGGCGCTCAGCTGGGCTCGGGCCCGGCAAGCCTTCGAGTCGCCGTCCCCGGCGATCAGGATGCCGTGGTGCGAGTCAGTGTGCTGGGTGGCGACGGACTCGTCCCGCTCCCCGGTCGGACAGTGCTGACCGTGGCTGCGGGGGCGGTCGGTGACCTCCCGCTGCAGGGAGCACCGGAGGGCACGTATGCCGTCGCGGTTCGGTCAGACGTCCCCGTCGTCGCCGCCGTGCTGAGCCGAGTGGGGGACGGGACGGCTCCGGGTGAGTTCGCCTGGTCGGTCTCGGCGGACGCTGTCCGGTCCGTTGCCGGTGCCGCCCTGCCGGGGCTTTCCGGCGTGACGCGCACCCTCCACCTCATCTCGAGCGGCGGCGCGTCGGCGGCCGAGGTCGTCACCGTCATCGAGGGGACCCCGCGAAGCCGCCGTGTCGACCTCCTCCCCGACCGGGTCGCGACGGTCCGCCTCGACGACTCCACGTCGGTGTGGGTCAAGCTCCTCGACGGCAGCGGCGAGCTGCGCGGCACGGTCCTGTCGTCGACCGGCGAGGGTCCGGCTCGGATGCTCTCGTCCATGCCCCTCGAGGAGAGCGCAGTCACGTCACCGGTGAGCCGCGCCTTCCCCCTGCCCTGAAGGGCCACGCGACCCACGTGGCCAGCACGAATGGTCGGCCGCCAGCGACACCGCCAGCCACAACCAGGAGCCGCCTCCGACGAGCCTCGGCATGTCTTCTCTTCCGGCACCGCGGCCCTCAGTCAGTCCGGGTCCATTCCTGGGTCGATCTCGTGCGGTGGGACCCCGAGCAGTGCCGCAACCTGCTCCGTCACGACCTCTCGGACGATGTCAGCGAGGTCCTGCTCGTCCTGGGCCCGCGCCTCCACCGGGCGGCGGTAGACGACGACGCGATGCGGCCTCGCGGCGGTCCCGCGCAGCAGCCTTCCGAGGGGTGCCGTCTGCTCCTCCCACGGCGCGGGATCGACCGGTGGGACCTCCTCCACCGCGAGCTCGAGCTCCGCGTAGCGCGTGCCCAAGTGGGGCCGCACCCGGTCGCCCGCGTCCAGGACCAAGGCGTCGAAACGCTCTCGACGGCTCTCCATCGCCGGCACCGCTGGCCAGGCCATCGGCCCTCGCACACCCCGGCCGTGGCGGTCCCTGCGTCCTCGACCCCTCACGCCCGGCATGCTACGGCGTGCCTGCGTCCGGGCGTCGGTGCTGCGGCTTACAGTCACAAGGGTGAACCTGTCCCGGAAGTGCTCCAAGACGGCGTGCCGCCAGCCCGCGGTCGCCACCTTGACGTACGTCTACTCCGACCGGGCAGCCGTCCTCGGCCCGTTGGCCACGTATGCCGAGCCGCACTCCTACGACCTCTGCTCCAAGCACGCCACCGGCCTCACCGCCCCCCGCGGCTGGGACGTGGTCCGCCTCGCCACCGACTTCCCCGAGCCGCAGCCCACGCCCGACGACCTCCTCGCCCTCGCGGATGCCGTTCGCGAGGCCGGCCGCCCACGCCGCGCGATGCCAGAGGCCGTTCCGATCGCCGAGCCCTTCGTGGCCGGCGAGGTACGCCGAGGTCACCTCCGCGTCCTCCGTGGCAGCTCCGAAGGCTGAGCGTCCCGCCCGCCCGCCCGGTCGCCGCGTGGCGCGCCGATCTCCACCCCTGCAAGCCGATGCGCTGACCTGCACTGCCCGCGCTCAACCCCGCGTGCGTCGTGGACCCTCTCGCCAATCCCCATGACCTGCAGCCCTCCGGGCAACAGGTGAGCCTCGCTCCGAGACTGCACCTGGAGGCGCCCCGCGAGGCCCGGCCGATGCTGACACAGGCGCGAAGCGGGCAGAGCTCTCCCCGGCACCTCAGGGTCGTCGCCGGAAGGTGACCGACTTTCGGCGACCTCCGTCGGCGCTGACCACATGTGCGTACGTCGGGTCGTGGGCGCGCCGGTGGTGGAAGCGGCACAGAGGGACGGCCAGGTCCAGGTTGGTCTGCCCTCCGCGGCTCCAAGGATCTTCATGGTGGAGCTCGCTCCAGGCATAGGGCCGGTCACAGCCCTCGGCTGCGCACTCGTCGTACGTCGTGGCGAGGGCGACGCGCTGCGCTTCAGTGAAGAAGCGATGCGAGCGCCCGAGGTCGAGGGGGAGCGATGATCCGCCCAGGACGGCGGGCAGCAGTCCAGCCGAGCACGCCACGCGTCGGGTCTCGCTGGCAGAGAGATCGTGCCCGGTGTCGAGGTGAGCGGCGCCGAGGCTCTCGCGAAGCCGGTCGTGGTCGATCGTGACGACGACCGTCGCCGCCACCTTGCCGCTCAGCCGATCGGTGGGCAGATGCTCCAAGAGCTCGACGAACGCCGCACCGTAGCGCTGGGCCCAGTCGACGTCCGGCACACCGCCGAGACGGCCAACCGAGTTCGCCTCGCCGTCGAGACGACCACCCGCCTGAACAACGCCGCCGAGGAGTCCGGCCGAGTT
>CALCXF010000134.1 GCA_937907685.1 uncultured Nostocoides sp. | reverse complement strand
GACAGTGCGCGGTCGGCATCGTCGCGGTCCTCGCGGGCTACCCGGAGGTCCTCGGTCGCCTGTCGCACCGCCGCCTCGGCATCGGCAAGCTGCTGCTGGGCACGTTCGTCGGCGGCCACCGCCGCAGCCACTCCACGCTGCAGCGTCTGCAGCCGTGCCTCGGCGAGCTTGACCTCCGCGGTGATCTCGGCGACCTCCTTGGCCGCGGCGGCGGCCGCCTCCTGTGCCTCCGACACCTCCGCCTCACTGGGCACCGACGGCCCGGGGGTCGGCCCGCTGGGGGTGGGGTCGGCGGCAGGTACGGCGGAGCCGGTGACCTGCTCGTCCGTCAGCGTCGCCGAGGACGATGCTCCCGGCGCCGAGCCGGCGACAGGGGCCGCGGCGGCGGCAGGCACGATCGGCACCGCAAGTGCGACCGCGGCGACCACGACACCCGTGCAGAGCCGAAGGGAGAGGCCCATCGCGGCATCCTCTCCCGATCGCCGGCGCATGTCACCCCAAGCAACATGACAATTTGGGCATTCGGCTCGCGCGGCCCGCGCTCTCGGCAGGTGGCATCTGATGCGTAGATGCACGCTGATGCCGTGGACCGCCGGGTGACCGAGGACCTCTTGGCGGCCCGGTGGCAGGCCGGGAAAGCGGCTGTCAGTGCCTTGACAACAGGCGTTTGACGGCCGCAGCGCCGGCGGTGGCTTCCTGAGGGCTGGGTGCCTGGGCGATGAGGTTGAACTCCGTGCAGCCGGCCGCGGCATACGGGGCGAGGAACTCGGCCACGTCCTCGGCGGTGCCATAGGGGCAGTAGCGCTCGAAGCGCTCGAACGGGAGGTGGTAGAAGGTCTCCATCGCCGGCGCGAGGCACGCGCGGGCGGCCTCTCTGGAGTCTGCGAACCCGCACCACACCTGCATCGCGTGCCGGCCCGACGGGTCGGGCCGGCCCACCCGGGCGGCCTCCTCCGCCGCGATCTCGACGGCGGCGGCATACCGGCGTGGTGAGCACCAGAGGCCGAGCCAGCCGTCACCCAGCCGGCCTGCACGCCGAACGGCCGCGTCGGAGCGGCCCCCGACGATGATCGGGATCGGCTCGGACGGTGTGGGGGCGATGAGGGCGTGGTCGAGGTCGAAGAACGTGCCGGAGTGGGTGACCGGCTTTCCGGCCAGCAGCTGGCGCACGATGAGGAGGCACTCGTCCATCCTCCGGCCACGAGTCGCCGGGTCGACCCCGGCGTTCGAGACCTCGCGTCGGTCCTCGCCGCCGATTCCTACGCCGAAGACGAGCCGTCCCGGAGCGATCCGGCCGATGTCCGCGAGCTGGCGCGCCACGAGCACAGGATGCCGCAGCGGGAGCAGGTACACGCCGGTGTGGACGGGCAGCGTCGGGTGCAGCATCGTCAGTGCGGTCGCCTGCACGAGCCCGTCGAACCCCAGGCCGGTCAGGAAGCTCACGTGGTCGCCGCAGCAGACATGGTCGATCCCTGCCTCTTCGGCTTGCACGAGGAAGGCGCGGGCAGCCTCCGCCCCCTGCTCGAGAAGCCCTTGGGGTGCGAACAGGCCGATTCGGGTGGGCACCCTTCCGCCGGCATCCGTCTGCGCTGGTCCTGCCGCCGAGGTGCCACGGAGCTGGTCGGTCATGACGTCCTCCCCGTGCCGTCTGCCGCGGTCTGTGGGGACGCAGGCGAGGGATGCCGTCGCGAGGGACGGGGGATGAGCGCCGGCACGCGGGCCTGGTAGGCGGTGTACGAGGCCCCCAGGCTTCGGCTGAGGTCATGCTCCTCGAAGGCGATGCCGACGAGGATGTAGCCGGTCGCGGCGGCCGCGAACAGCAGGTGCCCGGCCGTCATCGTCGGCGTCGACCAGAAGATGACGAGGAATCCGACCATCAACGGGTGCCGGACGCGCCTGTACAGGCCGCGCTCGGTGAAGGCAGGCGGGCGGTACGGAATGTGTCGCGCATGCCGCCAGGCCTGCCGCAGCCCGAACAGGTCGGAGTGGCTGATGAGGAACGTCGACCAGATGGCCAGCCCCCAGCCACCGGCGTATGCCGCCCACATCGCGCCCGCGGCCGGTCCGGACAGCTGCCAGACGGTTCCCTCGATCGGCCGCCACAGCCAGAACACCAGCACGAGAGCCAGGTTCGCGGCCAGGACGAACGTCGCGCGCTCGGCGGGCGCCGGCACGATCCGTGTCCACTGGCGTTTGAATGACGGGCGGGCCATCACCGTGTGCTGGACCGCGAACAGGAGCAGAAGAAGCACGTCGATTCCCACCGCAAGGGGCACCGAGGTGTGCGGACCGTCGTCGATCCCCCTGGGGACGCCGAAGCCCCCGAAGAAGCCCACCGCGTAGCCGAGCACCGCCAGGAAGCAGAGGTAGACGGCTGCCGAGTAGCCCAGGATGACCAGCGCGGAGACCCTCGCCTGCTGTCGTCGCGCGGGCACGAGGGGGCCGGCTGAGGTCGTCGTCTGTGGCATACCTCGACGCTAGGTCGGCCAGTGCTGGGCGACCATCGGGTGAACTACCACCGGAATCGTCGTCTTCGCCCCGGAAGGGACAGTGTCGCGTTTCCGGCGTCGGGTGAACTACCGAGCCGCTCCCCCGCCCAGGCGCTGCTCGGTCACCCACGCCGCGATCTGGGCCCGGGAGCGCACTCCCAGCTTGCGCCGGATGTTCTCGACGTGTGCCTCGGCGGTCCGCGGCGCGACGGACAGGCGCCGGGCGACGGACTGGTTGGTCAGCCCTTCGGCGACGAGCTCGGCCACCTCGAGCTCACGACCGGTCAGCCGCGGCCCGGCCGTCGAGGGCTCGGACAGGAAGCCGAGCATCGCGTCGAGAACCGAGCGCCAGTCGCCGTGGTAGAAGAGGTGGCTCGAGCCCGGCAGCGGGATCAGCGTCGCTTCGGGAATGAGCGCCGCGACCTGCCGCCCGAGCTCGAACCGCGTGCCCTTGTCCGCCTCGCGGTGCATGACCACCGTGCGCGCCCGGATCGCCGGAAGGAGGCCAGTGACGTCGGTGTCGTAGTAGACCTCGAGCAGTCGGGCGGCCACCTCGGCCGAGGCACTGTCCCGCTGGAACCGGGTGAACGCCGCCACCTCCTCAGCCGTTGGCTCAGTGATGAACGACTCGGTGATCGCCCTCAGCCCCAGGCCCCAGTGAGCCCGCACGAGCGCCACCACGGACTCCCTCACCGCGGGGGGCGCCAGGTCCCTGCCGCTGGCGCAGGTCCCGTACAGGATCAGCGCCTCGACCCGCTCGGGGTGTCTCGCCGCGACGGCCGCCGCGATCTGGCCCCCCTGCGAGGCCCCGAACAGGCGGAAGCGATCGGCTCCGGCGGCCTCGGCCACCGCGAGCGCCGCGGCCACCTGCCCCTCGAACGACAGGTCGATGCTGTCCCGATCCGACAGCCCGCACCCCGGCTTGTCGTACCGGATCACGGTGAACCGCTGAGCCAGTCCCTCCACGAACTCGCCGAACGAGCACACGTCGAGCTGCCCCCGCAGGTGGGTGATCCAGCCCGAGTCGCACAGCAGCGCGGGTCCGGTTCCTGATACGGAGTAGGCGACGCGTCCAGCGGGCGTGTCGGTGTACCTCACCCTCGGCCCCACCGGCTCAGCCTGACACCCCGGACCGGTGCGGTAAAGGAGGGGCATGAGGCCGCCCGGTGCTGTCACACCTCGCTGTCAGACTGGCAGCTCGCCGACCGGGACGCCTCGCGGGTTCGGGAGTTCGCCCGGGCGGCGGGGAACGGCGACGGAAAGGGCGAGGGCATGGCTGTCTACGCGGTTGCACACCTCGACGAGATCGAGGAGTTCGAGGACGCCGGCTCTCACTACCGGCCGATCCGACACCAGCTGGGCATCACGGCATTCGGAGTCACGGCGTGGACCGGCCATGCGGCAGGGGACCGCGTCATCAACGAGCACGACGAGGGTGACCCCACCGCAGACCAGGAGCTCTTCCTCGTGCTTCGCGGCCATGCAGAGTTCGAGGTGGACGGTGACCGGGTGGACGCACCAAGCGGAACTCTCGTCTTCGCTGCTCCCGGCACCAAGCGAACGGCATCCGCCAAGGAGGCGGGGACGACCATCATCGCGGTGGAGGGGACGCCCGGAAAGGGGTACGACGCCCGGGGGTGGGAGCTGTGGGCTCCGCTCGCGCCCCACTACGACGCCGGCGAGTACGCCGAGGTCGCCGACCGGCTCCAGGCCGTGGTCACCGCCGCTCCGCAGTACCCGATGTTGTTCTACAACCTTGCCTGCTGCGAGAGCCTTCTCGGCCGGACGAGTGACGCGCTCGACCACCTCAGGCACGCCATCGAGATGTCGGAGGAGTTCCGAGAGTCAGCCAAGGACGACTCCGACCTGGATCCGATTCGCAAGGAGCCCGCGTTCACGGAGCTGCTCAGCCCCTAGCTGCCGCTGACCTCTCGACAGCGCGGAGGGACTCGGGCGCGGTCGAGCCGCGCAGGCCTGCGACGGCATCCGGCCCGCCGACCTCCGCCGGCCGGCGACGGCATCCGGCGCAGTCGTCAGGACACCAACGGCGGGCGGTCGAGCACCGTCGGCACGTACTCGAGCAGCTGGAGCCGGCCGTCGAAGGTGCGGCTGGCGACGAGCTCGAGCCTCAGGTCGGGGTACCCGTCGTACACCCGCTCCTGGCCGGTGGCACCGGTGATCACGGGGAAGACGACGACCCGGAAGCGGTCCACGACTCCCGCGCTCAGCAACGACCGGGCGAGGCGAAGGCTGCCGAGGGTGTGGAGCGGGGTAGCGCTGTCGCGCTTCATGTCCCGGACCGCCTCCACCGGGTCCCCGTCCACCAGACGGCTGTTGGCCCAGGTCAGCGGCTCGTCCAGGGTCGACGAGAACACCACCTTGGGGATGTCGTCGAGAGCCGAGAAATCCCCGGACGCGGCCATCTCGGACATGAGCCGGTACGTCGTGGCGCCCATGAGCGCGACGTGGTCACGCTGCGCCGGCTCCTCCAGCCACGCGAGGTACTCGGGGCCCTCGAGACCCCACCATCCGGGCCATCCCTCGGCGGATGCATAGCCGTCCAGTGAGGTGATGAAGTCGACCATCAGCTCTGCCATCGCCCGTCCTCTCTGTCAGTTGATGGCGTTCCAGAGCCGTCCAGGGGAACCGGAGCCCGCTCGTCCACCGGTGAGTCCTGGTCGAGCACCCAGGCCCTCGTGACCTCGGCGACGTAGAGCCGCAGCCGGGCGGGCTCGGTGACCCTCTCCCGGCTGAAGGCGGCAAGTCCGTGCTCCTGGGACCGCTCGTTGACCAGGCCCAGGGCCACGTCGACCAAGGACTCAGGACACTCGCCGGCGACGCCGACGGCGTAGAAGGCCGCCGCCTCGTCGGACGGCCGGCTCGAGTCGAAGACGGTGAGCGCGACCTCCGGCCGGCTGGCGATGAGGCGCGAGTGCCGGGATCCCGGCCACGACAACCAGAAGATGCGCTCGAGCCCGTCCGGGGCGAACCAGACCGGCGTCGCCCACGGTTTGCCGTCCGCGTCCGCGGTGGCGAGGACGAGGAACCGGTTGCGAGCGAGCAGCTCGAGCGCGTGGGCCCTGGTGTCCATCCCAGCACGACCTCTCTTTGAGCGAGCGTTCGAGGACCGGTGATCCGGCAATCCTCCCGCTGTCGACGGTGCCCGTCGACCTTTCCCTGGCCCGAGAGGTTGCCCGCCGGCCGGTCGCGCGGTGTGCTGGAGGGGTGCCACCTGCCGTTCACCACCCGGAGGAAGAGGAGTGACCCATGCCGGTCGAGCTCAACCACACGATCGTCCAGGCGCGCGACAAGGAGGCGACGGCGAGGCACCTCACGACCCTGTTCGACCTACCCGAGCACACCACCTACGGGCCCTTCGCCGTCGTGCAGCTCGCGAACGGCGTCTCACTGGACATCGCGGACGACCACGGCTCGGTACATCCGCAGCACTACGCCTTCCTCGTCACGGAGGAGGAGTTCGACGCGATCCTCAGGCGCATCGTGGCCATCGGGCTGACCTACTGGGCCGACCCGTTCCACCGGCAGGAGAACGTGGTCAACCGCAACGACGGAGGTCGCGGCCTCTACTGGCTCGACCCCAACGGCCACAACCTCGAGATCCTCACCGTGCCCTACGGCGGCTGGCCTGGCTGAAGGGCCGCTCGGCCGGCATCCGATCGAGGGCCGAGAGCCCTGTTCGCCGCGCCGGTCGGGCAGGGTGAGTGCGGAACGCGACGAAAGGAACCGCACATGGGAAAGGTCGTCTCGTCCGCGATGATGTCGCTGGACGGCTACATCGCCAAGGCGGACAACACGATCGGGCGGCTGTTCGACTCGCTCGGCAACGGGAACGTCGAGGTGCCGACCGCCAGCCCGGACATCACCTTCCACCTCACGACGCAGAGCGCCGCCTGGTGGAAGCACTGGTTCGACTCGATCGGCGTGATCATCGTCGGGCGCACGCTGTTCGATTTCACCGACGGCTGGGGAGGTCGGCACACGATGGACGCGCCCGTCGTCGTCGTCACCCACGAGGTGCCGGCCGAGTGGGTGCGAGCGCATCCCGAGGCACCGTTCACGTTCGTCACCGAGGGCGTCGCGGAGGCGGTGGCAGCTGCGCAGAAGATCGCCGGTGACAAGGTCGTCGCCGTCGCGGCGGGCACCATCGCCCGGCAGTGCCTCGAGCTCGGCCTCCTCGACGAGGTCGCCGTCGACCTCGTGCCCGTGGTGATGGGCGAGGGCAGGCCCTACTTCGGCACCATGGGACTGACCGACGTGATGCTCGACAACCCGACGGTCTGCATCCGGGGCGACCGGGTCACGCACCTGCTGTTCCCCGTGCTTCGCTGAAGGGGCTCCGCCGGCGTTCGGCGCACTGGCAGCACAGCGGCTGTCGGGCGCCGACAATCCATCGTGCGCCTGCCCGCTGACGAGAGCCGGGGCCCGCGCGCCGGGTCATGTGCCACGCTCTTCACCATGGCCGATGTCCTCGTCTGCGCCTCGTCCATCACCGGGCACGTGGCGCCGATGCTCGCGATCGCCAGCCATCTGCGCGACGCCGGGCACGCCGTGCGGATGACCACCGGCAGCCGGTTCGGCGACCGTGTCTCGGGGACTGGGGTGGAGTTCATCCCACTCGAGGGCGGCGCCGACATCGACGACTCGCGCCTCGACGAGATCTTTCCGGGCCGCGCCGGGACCTCGGGGCTCGCCGCGGTGAGGTTCGACGTGTCGCACCTCTTCGTCGGCACGATGCGTCCGCAGTGGGCGACGTTGTCGGCCGAGCTCCAGCGTCGACCCCCCGACGTGGTCATCTACGAGGGCGCGTTCACCGGCATCGCCCCGCTCCTGGCCGGCTCGGCGCCCCGGCCGCCCGTGATCGGGGTCGGAGTCATCCCGCTGACCCTCTCCTCGCCTCACGTTCCACCGTTCGGGCCGGGACTTCGGTATGCCGCTGGGCGGGCCGCCCGACTGAGGAACCGGGTGCTGAACCTCCTCATCGAGAAGGTCGTTCTCCGCCAACAGCAACGTGAGGCTCAGGCGGCGGTGGGGGACTGCGTGCCGGGGGCCCGACTGTCCGGCTACTTCATGAACGGCCTCCGGGTCGTGGACGTGTTCATGGAGCTCAGCGTGGCCTCGCTGGACTACCCGCGCCCCGACCTCCCACCGAACATCCGCTACGCCGGCCCAGTGCTCCCCCGGGCGTCAAGCACGGCGCAGCTGCCGGGGTGGTGGGCGGAGCTCGACGGTTCCAGACCCGTGGTCCTCGTGACGCAGGGCACCGTCGACACCCGAGACCTCGACCGGCTCCTCGGTCCGACGGTGCGCGGCCTGGCTGGGGAGGACGTCATGGTCGTGGCCGTCACCGGTGGACCGCCCGTCGAGCGGCTCGGGCCGCTCCCCGCCAACGTCCGCGCTGCCACGCTCATCCCGTTCGACCTGCTCATGTCCAAGGTGTCGCTCATGGTGACGAACGGCGGTTTCGGAGGTGTCCACTTCGCGCTCGCGCACGACGTGCCCCTCGTCGTTGCCGGGAACACGGAGGACAAGCCGGAGGTGGCGGCACGCGTGGAGTGGGCGGGGGTCGCGGTCAGCCTCCGGACCGGCACGCCGTCGGCCGACCAGGTGCGCGACGCCGTCCGAGGCGTTCTCAGGAACGAGTCGTACCGCGCGCGGGCACACTCGATTGGCGAGGACATCCGTCGGTCGGACGCGCTCGGAGCCATCGCGGCCGAGGTGGACGCCCGAACCACCATGACCGGCCGCTCATAGCGCCCCCGGGCGCACGGACCCGCACCACCGCCTCTGCAGCCAACGGCTTCGCCCGCCCGGCCCGACCCTAGGGTTGCGCGGGTGACGTTGTCGTCCCGGGCTCGGCTGCTGCTGGCCAGCGCGCTCATGCTGTTCGTCGAGCTGGCGCTGATCCGGTGGACGTCGTCGAACAACCTCTACCTCGTCCACCTCACCAACTTCGTCCTGCTCGCCAGCTTCCTCGGCATCGGGCTCGGCTTCCTCCGGGGCACCAGGGGTCGCGACCTCTTCCCGCTCGCCCCTGTCCTCCTCACCGGCCTCGTCGCCTTCGTGCTGTTCTTCTCGGTGCGCACCGGCACGACGAACTCGGGCGGGTGGGCGCTGGTCGGCACGTTCGGACTCGAGCCACTGCCCCGATGGTTGTCGCTCACGGTCATCTTCCTGCTCACCGTCGCCGCCCTCGGCACCATCGCGCAGGAGGTGGCCCGCACCTTCTCGCTCTTCCCGCCGTTGGAGGCCTACCGCCTCGACATCGGCGGCTCCCTGCTAGGAATCGTCACCTTCGCGGGCCTGTCGTTCCTCCGGATGCCTCCGCTCGCCTGGGCAGTGCTCTCCGCCGCGGTCTTCCTCGTCCTCCTGGGGGCGCGGGTGCAGTCGTGGCGCTGGTTGCCCGCGGCCGGGGTCATCGCGACGGTGGTCATGCTGGGCCTCGAGTCGTTCCTCGGCTCCTACCAGTGGTCGCCGTACTACAAGATCCGCACCGAGACGGCGGCCGGCGGCAACGTGCGCATCGACGTCAACAACACCCCTCTGCAGACGACCGCCTCGGTCGGCCAGATCACCCAGGACTCGCCCTTCTACCTCTACCCGTACACCTACGCCGGTGCCCACGACGACGTGCTCGTCATCGGCGCGGGCACCGGCAACGACGTCGCGGTCGCGCTGAGCCAGGGCGCCCAGCGCGTCGACGCCGTGGAGATCGACCCGGCCCTCGTGCAGATCGGCCGCGAACGGCATCCGGACCAGCCCTACTCGGACCCACGGGTCACCGTGCACGTCGACGACGGCCGAGCGTTCATGGAGCGCGCGTCCGGGCGCTACGACCTCATCCTGTTCGCCCTCCCTGACTCGGCGACGATCGTCACCGGCCAGTCGGCGCTGCGCCTGGAGAACTACCTCTTCACCACCCAGGCCCTCGAGCGCGCACGCTCGCTGCTCGAACCGGGCGGCACGTTCGCGATGTACAACTACTACGAGCCCTGGCTGCTCGACCGCTACGCCAACACCATCCGCACGGTCTACGGCGCCGCGCCCTGCGTGCAGCTCGGCCCGACCCACGGCCAGCGCCAGCAGGCGGTGCTCTCGTTGCGCGACGACGCCACGACCGGCGGATGCACCACCACGTGGAGCCCACGGGTGGGCGAGCTCGAGCCGTCCGTCGACGACCGCCCGTTCCCCTACCTCGGCACCCGCACCATCCCCTCGTTCTACCTCGGCATGCTGGCGCTGGTGCTGCTCGCGTCGCTCGTCCTCGTGCGGTGGGTGGGCGGCCCGCTGCGACAGATGCGCCCGTATGCCGACCTCTTCTTCATGGGGGTCGCATTCCTGCTGCTCGAGACCAAGAACGTCGTGCAGTTCGCGCTGCTCTTCGGCACGACGTGGGCGGTGAACAGATCGGAAGAGCACACGTCTGAACTCCAGTCACGCCAATATCTCGTA
>CALCXF010000133.1 GCA_937907685.1 uncultured Nostocoides sp. | reverse complement strand
CGACCGTAGCAACGCCCCACCCCCACCGGGGCTTTGCGAACAGCACTTCTCGTCGGAGACACCTTGCCGCGTCAGAAGACCGGCTTACCCCCGGTGACGCCCACGACGGTTCCCGAGACGTAGCTCGCCTCGTCGGAGGCCAGGAAGACGAACGCGGCCGCCACCTCGACGGGCTGACCCGGGCGCCCCAACGGGGTGTCCTCGCCGAAGCCCTCGACGTTCCCCGGCTCCATGGTGGCGGGGATGAGTGGCGTCCAGATCGGCCCGGGTGCAACGGCGTTCACGCGGATGCCCTTCGCGCCGAGCTCCTGGGCCAGGTTGACGACGAGATTGTTGAGCGCCGCCTTGGTCGCGGCGTAGTCGAGGAGGTGGTCCGAGGGGGAGTAGGCCTGGACCGAGGTGGTGACGAGGACGGAGCCGCCGTCCTCCAGCTGCGGTGCGAGGGCCTGGATGAGCCAGAAGTGGCCGAACACGTTGGTGGCGAACGTCCGCTCGATCTGGTCGGCGGGGAAGGCCCCGAGGTCCTCCTGCGCCATCTGGAAGGCGGCGTTGCACACGAGGACGTCGCAGCCGCCCAGCTCCGACACCGCCCGGTCGGCGAGCTCGCGCACCGCGGCCGCGGTGCGGAGGTCACCGGCGTGGAGGACGGCCCGTCGCCCCTCGGCGCGCACGAGCTCCGCCGTCTCCTCGGCATCGCCCTGCTCGTCGGGCAGGTGGGCGATGAGGACGTCGGCGCCCTCCTTGGCGAAGGTCACCGCCACCGCCCGGCCGATGCCCGAGTCGCCTCCGGTGATGACGGCCCGCTTGCCGACGAGCCGGTCACGGCCGGTCCAGGACGTCTCGCCGTGGTCCGCGGGAGGGGAGAGCTCGGACTGCGTCCCCGGCCACTCCTGCTGCTGCTCCGGGACGTGCTCGGGTCGCTCGGTCATCGTGCAGCCTCTTCCTCTGGCGGTCGATCTCGTGGTGATCAGGGGCAGTACCCCGGTCCAGGGCAGGCATGCGTCCGAGCCTCGACAAGGCGGGAGGAAGCGCTGGCGCCGTGCCGCCCGGGCGCCATAATGGCCACGCGACGTTGTGGGTTCCTGCGAGCCCCGGAGACAAGGAAGCACCGTGCACGACACCCCTGACGCCTCCGTGCCTTCCGCGCCCGTGACCGACGGTGGGCCTGCCCGGCTCGTCGAGCTCGCGGTCGCGATGAGTGCCGTGGCCGCCAGGGCGACGGACGAGGGCGGGCGGCCACCCCTCGAGGAGCTCGTGCAGACGGCCGCCGACCAGGTGCCGGGAGCGCGGTGGGCCAGCGTCACGGTGCTGCGTGGTGGCAGGTTCACGACCGAGGCGGCCTCGCACGAGAAGGCGCTGCGTGCCGACGCCCTCCAGTACGAGCTGGGGTCGGGCCCGTGCGTCGATGCGGTGCTCGACGACAACGTCTACCTCACGGGCGACATCCGCTCGGATGCCCGCTGGGGTGAGTACGGCCGGCGATCCCATGAGGCGTTGGGGCTCAACAGCGTCCTCGCCCACCGGCTCTCGCTGCACGACGACTCGGGCGCGATCGCCTGCCTGAACATCTACTCCGACGTCCGCAAGGCGTTCGACGAGCCGTCGCTCGCCGTGGGCCTGGTGCTGGCGACCCACGCCTCCCTCCTCGTCACCGCGATCCTCGCCCGTGACCGGGCGGACAACCTCACCCACGCGCTCGAGAGCAACCGGGAGATCGGTGTCGCCATGGGGATCCTCATGCAGGGCCACCACCTCACCCGGGAACAGGCCTTCGGCGTCCTTCGACTGGCCAGCCAGGACTCCAACCGCAAGCTCTCGGACATCGCGCGCGACGTGGCGGAGACGGGCATTGCGCCCGTGCGGCGTCGCCTCGCCTGATCCGTCTCCTCCGCCCGCCATACGGCTGCGGTACACAGGTTTTGTCGCCTCGTGAGCGGGTACCCCTGCGCAGGCCGTCGACCGCCGACGGCAGACAGAGAGGACGGGGCAACCATCATGGATACCCAGACGACCGCTCCGCAGACTCCCGCAGACCGAGCGGGCACCGTGGGGAACGAGACCAAGCAGGCGACCAAGGACGTCGCCGCCACCGCCGGGCAGGAGGCCAAGCGCGTCACGCGTGAGGCGAAGGACCAGGTGAGCCAGCTCGTGGGACAGACCCGCTCTGACCTCCAGAGCCAGGCTGCCACCCAGCAGACCCGTGCCGCGTCGGGCCTGCGCGACCTCTCGGACCAGCTGCGCACCATGGCCGACAGCACCGAGCAGGACGGCATGGCCCGGGGCCTCGTCGACGACGTCGCCCGCCGTGCGGGAGACGCCGCGTCGTGGCTCGACCAGCGCGACCCCGGGAGCATCCTCGAGGAGATGCGCACGTTCGCCCGTCGTCGCCCCGGTGCCTTCCTCGCCATCGCGGCGGGGGTCGGCGTGGTCGCCGGCCGGCTGAGCCGCAGCCTCGTCGACGAGGCACGTGACGAGTCCTCCGGCTCGAGCTCGACGAGTGGCTATGGCTACGCCGGCGGGCAGGGATACGCCGGTGGCGTGGGCTACGAGACGGGAACCGGTGGCTACGGCACCGGCACCCTGGCCGGCACCGGAGTCGGTGACGCCGGGATGCCGAGCGCCACGAGTCCCACCACGAGCACCACCTCCTCGCTGCCCGTCACCCCGGGCGGTTCACAGAGCGCCGTCGAGGCTGGCATGGCGACGGTCCCTTCGGGCGACCTCCCCGGTCCGCACCGGAGCACCCAGCCGCTGGGTCCTGACGGCACCCCGTCGCCGATCAGCTCGGAGGGGCACCTCACCGCGGAGGGCGACGACCCGATCTCCAGAGGCGAGCGATGAGCGAGCAGTACACCACCCGTGACGACCTGCCGGACCCCTCGTTGCGGTCGGTCGGGGAGGTCCTCGGTGACATCACGAGCGACCTGTCGACGCTCCTGCGGCAGGAGATCGAGCTCGCGAAGGCCGAGCTGCGCGAGACCGCCGACCACGCCAAGGCGGCGGGCACCATGTTCGCCGGCGCGGGTGTGGCCGGGCACCTCGCGCTGATCTTCCTCTCCCTCGCCCTGTGGTGGGCGCTGGGCGACGCGCTGGACAGCCTCGGGTGGTCCGCGCTCATCGTCGGCCTGCTCTGGGCCGTGGCAGCGGCCGTCATGGCCGCCATGGGGCGCACGAGGATGCGCAAGGCGACGCCGGTCGCGCCGCGCACGATCGACACCGCCAAGGACATCCCTGACGCACTGAAAGGACACGAGACACGATGACGAGCACCAGCAACGACCCGGACGCCATTCGCGCCGAGATCGACCGCACGAGGGGCCGCCTCAGCGAGGACGTCGACGTCCTCACCGAGAGCGTCCGCCCGAGCAGCGTCGCCAAGCGCACGGCGCAGCGGGCATCCACCCGCGCCAGCCGACTGAAGGAGACCGTGATGGGCAGTGCACAGAATGCCAAGGAGAGCGTGATGGGCGGCGCCAGCGACGCCACCAGCACCACGTCCGACAAGGCCCAGGGCGCCGCGGAGGCCGTGAAGAGCGCCCCGGACGTGGCGATGCGCCAGGCGCGCGGCAACCCGTTGGCCGCCGGCGCCGTCGCGCTCGCAGCCGGCTGGCTCGTCGGCTCGCTCCTCCCGGCCAGCCAGAAGGAGCGCGAGCTCGCGGCATCGGCCAAGGAGCAGGCGCAGCCCCTCGTCGAGGAGGCCAAGTCCGTGGCGCAGGAGACTGCCCAGAACCTCAAGGAACCCGCCCAGGGTGCTGTCGAGTCCGTGAAGGAGACCGCCCGAGAGGGCGTCGACCGGGTCAAGGACGACGGCACCTCGGCGGCTCAGAACGTCAAGGAGACCGCGAGCAGCTCGGCTCGGGGCGGTTCGAGCGGCACGTCGGCCCCCTGACGAGGGACCCCTGCGTCTCCGCCGGGGTTCCCAGCAGTGGCAGCCCCCCGTCCCGGCTCGTCCGGGACGGGGGGCTGCTCCGTGATCACGTGGGTGGGGTGCCCGGTGGTTTGCCGGTCGGGGCTCCGGGTAGGCCTTGCTTCCTGACCCCACCGCACCACGAAGGACGAGGATGCCGGCACCGACCGACCGCCCGAGCGGCGCGCTCGTCACGGGCGCATCAAGCGGGATCGGCCGGGCGACCGCCCTGCGCCTCGCCGACGACGGCATCCCGGTCGTGCTCACCGGCCGCTCCGCCGGGGTGCTCGAGGACGTCGCCGCCGAGTGCCGGGGGCGGGGCGGTACGGCGTCCGTCGTCGAGCTCGACGTCCGCGACGAGCAGGCGGTCACGAGGGCCGTCGCGGATGCCGCGCAGACCTTCGGTCGCGGGTTCGTCGTCGTCCACTCCGCGGCTGTCGTCGCCTACGGGCTCTTCGAGGAGGTGCCGAGCGAGGTGCTCTCCGAGGCCGTGGCGACGAACGTTCACGGCACCATCCACGTCGCGCGGGCGGCACTGCAGGCGTTCCGGCGCAGCGGAGCCGGGCACCTCGTCGTCGTCGGATCCCTCCTCGGTGAGGTGGCGGCGCCCTACATGGGGTCCTACGTCCTCTCGAAGTGGGCCGTCCACGGTCTGGTCCGCACGCTGCAGATCGAGACGCGTCACCGGGACGGCGTGTCGGTCTCCCTCGTCTCACCCGGCGGCATCGACACCCCGATCTACCGGCAGGCGGCGACGGTCCTCGGCCGCCACGGGTCACCACCTCCGCCCGTGCGCAGCGCCTACGACGTGGCCGCCCGGGTGATGAAGGTGTTGGGAAGACCTCGCCGCCAGTCCCACGTCGGCCCGGCCAACACCATCGTCGTCACCGGGTTCCGGCTCCTCCCTGCGGTCTACGACGCGATCGCCACGCCGGCGCTGCGGACGTTCGCACTCGACGGCTGGCGCGGCATCCCCGCGACCGCCGGCAACGTGGACCAGGCCCAGCACCCACCTCCCGGACGGTTCGAGGCGACCCCGGGAACCGACCCCGAGAGATCGACCGATGAGGAGTACCCGGTGATGAGCGACGACCACACCGACCACGCACTGTCCCGGCCTCGGGTGTCCCGGCAGGTCGCGGCTCCCGCCGAGGCGGTCTGGGGTGTCCTCGCCGACGGCTGGCAGTACGCGACCTGGGTCGCGGGTGCGTGCGATCGACGACGAGTGGCCCGCCCCCGGAGCACGGATCCACCACAGCTTCGGCCTGTGGCCTGCGATGATCAACGACACCACCGTGTGCGAGGAAGCGGACGAGCCGAGGTACCTCGTGCTCACCGCCCGTGGCTGGCCGCTCGGCGAGGCTCGGGTCGAGATCGAGGTCGTGGCCGACGGACCGGAGAGCTGCACAGTGTCCATCGCCGAGGACGCGACGACCGGCCCGGGAAAGCTCGTCCCGCTGCCGCTGCGCCAGGCTTCCATCCTTCCCCGCAACCGGGAGGCGCTCCGCCGGTTGGCCTTCATCGCCGAGGGGCGGCACCGCACGTGGGTCGAGGGCGAGGGCTCCTGACGCCGCGGGCGCTCGTGCTGAGGACGCCGACCCGGGTCAGGCGACGGGATCCCGCATCACCCGGGACCACGCGGTCCTGACGAGGGCCTTGCGCACCACGCCCAGAGGGGCGCGATGCCGCAGCGCCGAGACCGCCGCGTTCCAGCCGCACGCGCCGTGGACGCCACCGCCTGGATGCGCCGAGGCGCCCGCGAGGTAGAGCCCGCGGACCGGCGTCTCCGGGCGCCCCAGGCCCCGCGTCGGACGAAGGACGAGCTGTTGGTGCAGGGCGGCGGTGCCGGCGTTGACCGCTCCCCGGCTGAGGTTGGCGTCCGATGCCTGCATCGCGCCGGGCGCCTGGACGTGCCGGCCCCGGCGCAGGCCGAGGAACCCGGGCGCCACGTGTTCCACGCACTGCTCCAGGCGCTCGGCCTGACGGTCGACGAGGTCGTCGTCGTGGGCCAGCTGTCGAGGGAGGTGCGTGTAGGCCCAGACCGTCTCCGTTCCTGCCGGCGAGCGGGTCGGGTCCGACGTCGTCATCTGCCCGAGGAGGATGAACGGCGAGCGCGGCATCCGTCCCACCGCGAGGTCCGCAGCGACGTCGACGAGCCCGTCGTGGTCGACACCCAGGTGGACCGTGCCCGCGCTGCGGGCTCCGGGAGCGGTCCACGGGATCGGGGCGTCGAGGGCCCAGTTCACCTTGAGGGTCGCGTCGTCCCACTCGAAGTGGCGCATGTCGTCGAGCAGCCGGGCCGGCAGGTGGTCGGCGGCGACCAGCTCGCCGTAGAGGGTCGGGGCAGGGACGTCGGCGAGGATGCCGTGCCTAGCCCGGACGGTCGTGCCGTCGGCCAGGCGCACCCCGACCGCGCGGCCACCGGCCACCTCGACCGAGGTCACCGCGACACCGCAGCGCACCTGCGCTCCGAGGGACTCGGCGCGGCGCCTCAGCGCGGTGGCCAGCATGCCTGCACCGCCCTCCGGCACCGGGAAGCCGACGTCCTGGCCGAGCATCGCGAGCAGCCAGCCGAAGAGCGCGCTGCCTGCACTGTCGGGCGAGACGTCGCTGTGCATCGCATTGCCGGACAGCAGGATTCGCGCCTCCTCGCTGCCGAACTGCTCCTCACCGAGGCGACGCACGGACAGCAGCGCGAGCCGGGTGAAGTCCAGCGTGCCAGCGACGCCCCAGCGCCGCAGCAGGCGGGTCGCCGGCCGGACCGGCGGGAAGGGGGTGAACAGCGCGTCGAGGAAGGGGTCCCGGATCCGGTCCCAGCCCCTCACCATCCGCAGCCACGCGTCCCCGTCACCCGCAGCGCAGGCCTCGAGGCCGGCGGCGGTGTCGTCGGCCGAGCCGTGCAGGACCGCCGCCCGCCCGTCGGGCAGCGCGTGCGCGAGCACGTCGGGAGCCGTGCGCCAGACGAGGCCGTGCCGCTCCAGGTGGAGGTCACGGATGACCGGGCTCGCCGCCGCGAGCGGGTAGAACGCACTGAACAGGTCGGTGACGAAGCCCGGCGCGGCGACCTCCGCGCTGCGGACCGCACCTCCGACCTCGTCCTGGGCCTCGAGGACGACGACCTCCCAGCCGGCGTCGGCCAGCGCGTTGGCCGCCACGAGGCCGTTCGGCCCGGCGCCCACGACCACCGCGTCGCACTGCGTCGAGACCATGAACCGCCCTCGCCTTCGTCGTCGGGCCCCCGGGCGGGGCGCTCCTCTCGATACCCCGACCCTGCCACCGGCACTCCTGTTTCGGGTCAGGACCGTCGGGTAGGTCCACCTCGACGCCCGACCGGTGCGCCCGCGCCCCCCACCCCGACGCCCCGAGGAGCCGACATGTCCCAGGACGCCATCGTCATGCTGAAGGCCGACCACAAGGAGATCCGCTCGCTCTTCCGCGAGTTCCAGAAGTCGTCGACCACGCCGGCCCGCAAGGAGAAGCTCGTCGAGCAGATGATCGAGCTGCTCACGGTGCACACCTACATCGAGAACGAGGTGATGTACCCGCGCGTGCGCGACCTCCTGCCCGACCTCGAGGAGGACGTGCTGGAGTCCTACGAGGAGCACCACGTCGCGGACGTGCTCGTCATGGAGCTGGCGGCGATGAGCTCGTCCGACGAGCGCTTCGAGGCCAAGACCACGGTGCTCATCGAGAACGTCACGCACCACATCGAGGAGGAGGAACAGGAGTGGTTCCCCAAGGTGCGTGAGGGACTCAGCCGCACCGAGCTGCGCGAGATCGGGGAGGAGCTGGCGGCGGCCAAGGAGCGCTCGCCCCGCCGGCCGGAGCAGCCGAGCGCCCTGAAGAAGACCGTCGACGCCGTCATCGCCTGAGTCGATGCCGCCCCCGCGCCGTGTCGTCCGCGCCACGCAGCAGCTCGAGCGGAACTCCGCTCTCGACGGGCTGCGCGGGCTCTACTCAGGGCTGGCGGCGCCGATCGACCAGTGGTCGCACAGCGACCTCCTCCGCTCTGGGCTCATCGGGCATGCGCTGCACCCGATACTCACCGACGTCCCGATCGGGTGCTGGACCGCCGCAACGGCTCTCGACCTGAGGGGGCGTGCCGACGACCGCGGGGCCAGCCGGTGGCTCGTGGGCGCCGGCCTGGCGGCCGCCGGTCCGACGGCCCTCACCGGCCTGGCGGAGTACGCCCGCACCGGCCGGGAGGTCCAGCGGGTGGGGGCGCTGCACGCCGTCCTCAACGTCGTCGCCACGACGCTGTACCTCACGTCCTACGTCGCCCGCACGAGGAGGCGGCACGGCCTCGGCGTCGCCACGGCGCTGGCGGGAGCGGCGGTCACCGGCGCGTCCGGGTACCTCGGCGGCCACCTCACGATGGCGCGGAAGGTGGGGAGCCGCGACGCGGCGTTCGGTCTCGACGAGGTCGGTCCGCCAGGCGGGCCGGGTGCCGGCACACCCCAGGCTCACGGTCCCGGCAGCAGCCGCTCGTGACGAGCGCCATCACGGCCGTCCAGCGGGACGACCTGGTCCTCGACGTCCGGGACGAGGGACCGCGCGACGGCGAGGTGGCGGTCCTGCTCCACGGGTTCCCCCAGGACTCCCGGTGCTGGAGCGAGGTGGCACCCCTCCTCCACGGGGGTGGCCTGCGCACCCTCGCGCCGGACCAGCGCGGCTACTCGCCGGGCGCCTCACCGCAGGAGGTCGCGGCATACCGGGTGGAGACCCTCGCCGAGGACGTGCTCGCCGTGTTCGACGAGGCAGGGGTCGAGTCGGCCCACGTCGTGGGCCACGACTGGGGTGGCGGGGTGGCGTGGCACCTCGGTGCCCACCACGCCGACCGCGTGCGCTCCCTCACCGTGCTCTCGACCCCGCACCCGAGGGCCCTGGCGCGCTCGATGACGCGCTCACTGCAACCTCTGCGCAGCTGGTACACCCTCGCGGTGCAGGTGCCGGTCGTTCCGGAGGTCGTGCTCTCGCGGACCCTGGGACCGGCGCTGCGCCTCTCGGGGCTCCCGTCCGAGCACGCGCAGGAGTACGCGGCCCGCCTCGCCACGGCGTCGGCCGTCCGTGGCCCGCTGGCGTGGTACCGCGCTGCGGCTCGCCGCCCGCCGTCGGAGCTCCTGGGCGCCCGGGCCCACGAGGACGTCGTCGACGTGCCGACGACGTACGTCTGGGGCCGGCGCGACCCGGCGCTGGGTCGCGCGGCTGCCGAGGCCACGGCCGAGCACGTGCACGGCGACTACCTCTTCCTGGAGCTCGACGCCGGACACTGGCTGCCCGAGCTCCATCCGCGGGAGGTCGCCGGTGCCGTCCTCGACCGGGTGGGGCACCTCGGCTGAGTGGTCGCGGCGATTCGCCGGTGATGGACGGGGTACGGCCCGGGCGACACCGTGAGGAGCCGCCATGCCCACCCACCGCGCACCCGAGGCCTCGATCGCCCTGCTCCGCCACGGGTTCCGGTGGTCGGACCGGATCCGGTCGGAGCTGCCGGAGGGAGGCGACCCGGATGCCGTGCCGGCCCGCATGCTCGGACGCCCGGCGATCGTGCTCCGCGGGCCGGACGGCGTCCGGGCGTTCACCGACACCGAGCTCGTCCGGCGCCGTGGTGCCATTCCCGGCGCCGTGGGGAACGTCCTCTTCGGGCGCGGGGCCGTGCACGGGCTGGATGACGCCGAGCACGTCCGGCGCAAGGCCCTCTTCGTGCGGGCCACCACACCGGATTCGGTGAGGTCCCTCGTCGACGAGGTGGAGCTGCGCTGGCTCGCCGCCTCGAGGTCGTGGAGACCGGGCCGGGAGGTCGCCGTCGAGGAGGAGGCGGTGCGGGTGATCGGCCGCGCCGTGCTGCACTGGGCCGGCATCCAGTGCCCGGCCGAGGAAGCAGACCGCGTCGCCCGCCGGATGGCGGCCATCGTCGACGGGTTCGGCGTCGTCGGCCCGGCGAACCTCGAGGCTCGCTGGAGCCGCCGACGCTCCGACGCCTGGGCGGCCCGCGTCATCCACTGCGCCCGCCGCGGCGAGCCCGCACCTCGGCGGGGGTCCCTCCTCG
>CALCXF010000132.1 GCA_937907685.1 uncultured Nostocoides sp. | reverse complement strand
AGCGCCGCCGCCGCCGTCCGACCGGGCAAGCCTCGACAGGGGCCGCGGCCGGCCGGGCCCGCGGGTTAGCCTGCCGCCATGCCTGAGCCCGTGGTCGAGGTCGTCGGCGTGTATGCCGCGGACGGCGGCATCCTCGGCGAGGTCGCCTACGTCGTCGGTCACCTCCTCGGCCGCACCGAGTGCGGCCTGTGCGACGTGACCCATGGTGCGGTGCGGCGCAAGCCGGAGTGGGACGACATGGCGGCGCGCCTCCCAGTCCCGCTGCGCCTCGCGCACCGCAACGAGACGACGGAGGGCGAGCGGACGGCATACGCGGCGTCGGGCCTCCCAGCGGTGCTGGGCGTGAGGTCCGACGGTAGCCACACCGTGCTGCTCGGCCCGACAGCGCTCGGCTCGCTGGGTGGCTCCGTCGAGCTGTTCGAGGCGGCGCTTCTCGGCGCCCTGGCCACGCAGCGCACGGCGTGAACCGGCCGGTTCCCGAGCCGCTGGGGCCGGGTCAGGAGTCGGTGTGGGACTATCCCCGGCCACCGCGGGTCGAGCCGACCGCCGAGGACGTCGAGGTCTGGCTGGGCGGCGTGCGCGTCGCGGCCTCCCGTCGCGCTCTGCGGGTGCTCGAGACGAGCCACCCGCCCGCGTACTACCTGCCGCTCGAGGACTTCGAGCCCGGGTCCCTGCGCCCGAGCGAGAGGACGTCGTGGTGCGAGTTCAAGGGTGCCGCCGCCTACCACGACGTCCTGGGTGGGGATGCCGTCGCTCGCCACGCTGCGTGGAGCTACCCCCGGCCCAGCCGCGGCTTCGAGAGCCTGCGCGGACGCGTGGCGGTCATGCCGGGAGCGGTGGACCGGTGCACCGTCGACGGTGAGGTCGTGACACCGCAGGCCGGTGGCTTCTACGGAGGGTGGGTCACCTCACGGGTCGTCGGTCCGTTCAAGGGTGCACCCGGCACCTCCGGATGGTGAGCGAGCTCCCGTCCCTGACTGGTGGCCGGCTCGGACGAGCGAGGCCTCAGTCGTCGCTGAGCGGGCGCTCCTTCGTCGCCAGCTCGCTGCGGGCCTTCTCGGAGGCCGCAGAGACCTCGTCGGCGGTGCGCTGTGCCGACGACGACACCGTGCCCGGCTCGTGCTCCGGCATCCGCCACCGAGCCGTGGTCATGCCGGCCTCCCGGGCCCGCTGGAGGGCCTCGGCGATGCACCGCTCGGCGTCCTCGCGCCCCGCCCAGTGCGCTCCCTCGACGGACTTGCCGGGCTCGAGGTCCTTGTAGGTCTCGAAGAAGTGCTGGATCTCGAGGCGGTCGAACTCGCTGACGTGGTCGATCTCGCGGATGTGGTTCTTGCGGGGGTCGCCGGCCGGGATGCACAGGATCTTGTCGTCGCCGCCGGCCTCGTCGCGCATGTGGAACATCCCGATCGGCCGCGCCCGGACGACACAGCCGGGGAAGGTCGGCTCGTCGAGGAGCACCAGAGCGTCGAGGGGGTCGCCGTCCTCGCCGAGCGACTCCTCGACGTAGCCGTAGTCCGACGGGTAGGCCATCGCGGTGAAGAGCATCCGGTCGAGCCGGATGCGACCGGACTCGTGGTCGACCTCGTACTTGTTCCGGTGGCCCTTCGGAATCTCGATGGTGACGTCGAACTCCACGGCGAGCTTCTCCCTTCGCAGCGGTGACCTAGGCTCGCCCCAGTGTGGCGCATGGATGCACCGCGGGACGAAGGAGGTGCGGGTGCGACGGGTCCTGCTCGCCTCGGCCACCGTCCTCCTCCTCCTGACCGGGTATGCCGTGGCGGACGTCGTCGACCTGGCCCCCGGCGTGCTGACAAGGGACCGGCCGGCGGCGGCTCCCGCGCCCACCGTGTCCGTCACCCGCGCCCTGGCGCTGCTCCCATCGCCGGCCGCCTCGGTCGACGCGGTGCTCACCGCCACCGGAGCGGAGGCGCCGGCGCCGACCGCCGCCGGGCTCCAGTCCGCCCTCGTGGGCGCCTCGGGAGACCCGGCCCTCAAGGGCGGGCTCGGAGTGAGCGTGCGCGACGGCATCACGGGTGAGGAGATCTGGGCCCTCGACGCCGACCGGGCCCGCGTACCGGCGTCGACGGTCAAGCTGCTCTCGGCGCTCGCCGTCGCGGACGGCCTCGACCTCCGCGACACCATGACGACCGAGGTGGCGGCAGTGCCGGGCTCGACAGAGGTCGTCCTCGTCGCCTCCGGGGACACCCTCCTGGCGCCCGGGAGGGGAAACGCGGGGCAGGTGGCGGGGCGGGCGGGCCTGGCGGACCTCGCCCGGCAGGTCGCCGACGCACTCCGGGGCAGCGGCCGCACCACGGTCGACCTCAGGCTGGACCTCAGCCACGCCCCGGGCCCGCGCTACCCCTCGTCGTGGAACCCCAACGACGTGCGCGACGGGTTCACGCAGGCTGTCGTCATGACCGGCCTCGCCACCCAGCTGCCGCGCGCCGGTCGGCCCGCACCGCGCGAGCCGGAGCAGGAGGTCGCCGAGGCGTTCGCCGCGGCGCTGGCGGGAGCGGGCGTGAAGAGCCGCCTGCTCCCGCGCTCGACCTGGGACGCAGCCGCGCCTCCCGACGCCGTGGTGCTGGGGAGCGTGGACTCCGCGACCTACGCCGAGGTGCTCGACCTGGCCCTGGACCGGAGCGAGAACGCCCTCACCGAGAACCTCGTCCGCCAGGCCGCGGCTGCGGCCGGGCGGCCCACGACGACGGACGGAGCGGAGGCGGCATACATCGTGGAGCGTCTGACGGCCCACGGCGTGCCGACCGCCGGGTTGGTGCTCCGTGACGCGAGCGGGCTGAGCCCGGACCAGGCGGCGAGCGCCGCGACACTGTCCGCCGTGCTGCGGCTGGCGGTGGCTGACGAGGTCGAAGGGCTCCGCGGGATCGTCGCCCGCCTGGCGGTCTCGGGGCTGTCCGGCACGATGCGGCGCCGGCTCACCTCCGAGGCGACCCTCGACGTCGTCGGCGTCCCCCGCGCCAAGACGGGGACGCTGCGGGCGGGTTCGGCACTCGCGGGCACGACGGTCGACGCCGACGGGCGCCCGCTGACCTTCGCCGTGCTCGTCGACGACTTCCCGGAGACCTACGGGGGAACGCAGCGGGCGCGGGCCGCGTTGGACCGGATCGTCGCCGCACTGACCAGGTGCGGCTGCCGCTGACCGGCGGTCCGAGGGAGAGGCAGGACCCGCGTGGGGTACGTCGACTGGGAGTTCGCCAAGACGACCGGCAGGACGCTCGTGCCCGCCGGGCCGACCGTCAGCCCGGCCGAGGCCGAGGCCGAGGTGGCCGCGATCCGCGCGGCGGCGGCCACCGCGCGCGGGCCGGTCGCCGAGACGGCCAGGATGGAGACGCCCGGCGACGCGCCGGACGCCCTCGTCGTCGACCGCGCCACGTGGATCGCCGTCAACGCCGACTCGATGAGCGCGATGCTCGACGCGACCTTCGACGAGATCATCGAGAAGCGCGGTCAGGCCCCGGGGCCCACCGCGCAGGCCATCGGCGGCAAGATCACCGGCGCCGAAGCGGGGGCGCTCCTCGCGTTCATGGCCACCAAGGTGCTCGGCCAGTACGACCTCTCGCCGGGCGGCACGCCGACGCTCATGCTCGTCGCGCCGAACATCATGTCCATCGCGGAGGAGCTCGGCGTCGATCGTGATGACTTCCGCGCCTGGGTCTGCATGCACGAGGAGACCCACCGGGTGCAGTTCACGGCGAACCCGTGGCTGCGCGACCACCTCGTGTCGGAGGCACGCACCCTCGCCGTCGACCTCGCGCCGGACGCGGAGCGGTTGCAGGAGCTGACCGGCCGGCTCACCGAGAAGCTCCCCGAGCTGCTGCGTGAGGGCAGCACCGGCCTCGCCGACCTGTTCACGACGCCGGAGCAGCGCGAGAAGATGGCCGCTCTCACCGCGGTGATGTCCCTCCTCGAGGGTCACGCCGACGTCGTCATGGACGACGTCGGCCCGGCCCACATCCCCAGCGTGGCGCACATCCGAGCGCGGTTCACCGAGCGCCGCAAGGGAGCCGGGGCGCCCGACCGCATCCTGCGCCGGCTGCTCGGCCTCGAGGCCAAGATGCGGCAGTACCGGGACGGGGCGATCTTCGTCCGCAGTGTCCAGGACACGGTGGGGGTCGAGGGTTTCAACGCGGTGTGGGCCTCCCCGGAGACCCTGCCCCTGGCCCGCGAGATCGAGGACCCCACGGCCTGGGTCCGGCGCGTCCACGGCTGACCGGCGGTGCCCGGGCCCCATCCGACGACGGCGGCGATCCGCCACGCCGTCCGGTCGGCACTCCTCGGGCGGCGACCGGGTGACCTCGTGCTCGTCGCCGCCAGCGGCGGAGCCGACTCCACGGTGCTCGCGGCGGCGGCAGCCTTCGAGGCGCCGGCCTTCGGCGTGCGGGTCGGGGCGGTCGTCGTCGACCACGGCGTCCAGGCCGGCTCCGGCGGCGTCGCCGCGGAGGCTGCCTCCCGTTTGGTCCGGCTCGGCCTGGAGCCGGTCGAGGTCGTCTCCGTGACCGTCCCCCCGGGCGGCCGAGGGCTCGAGGCGGCCGCACGCGAGGCCCGCTACGCCGCCCTCGACGCCGCCGCCGACCGGCACGGTGCTGCCCTGGTGCTCCTCGGCCACACCCTCGACGACCAGGCCGAGCAGGTGCTGCTGGGACTCACCCGGGGTTCCGGCGCCAGGTCGCTGGCCGGGATGCCGGCCGCCCGCGGGCGGTACCGCCGTCCGTTGCTCGGGATCACCCGGCAGGAGTGCCGCACCTCGGCGGAGGCCGAGGGACTGCGGTGGTGGGACGACCCGATGAACGACGACCCGATCCACCTACGCGTCCGGGCCCGACGCGCGCTCGCCGACCTCGAGCGCGACCTCGGGCCCGGGGTCACTGCCGCCCTGGCGCGCACCGCCGACCTCCTGCGCGACGACGCGGAGCACCTCGAGGTGCTCGCCGAGTCGGCGGTCGCCGACCTCGGAGGTGGGCCCTGGCGGGTCGAGGCGCTCGCGGCGCTGCCCCGCGCGGTCCGCACCCGGGTCTGGCGGCGCCTCCTCCTGGCGGCCGGCGCCCCCGCGGGACAGCTGGCCACGAAGCACATGGCAGCCTGTGACCGGCTGCTGACGGGATGGCGTGGGCAGGGTCCCGTCCACGTCCCCGGTGGGCTGCGGGTGCACCGGTCCCATGATCGGGTCACCATCGGACCGCCCGCTCCGGTTGAATAGGCACCTCACCCGCGCCCCACCACACCAGGAGCCGCAGTGGACGCCGCCCACATGGGAGCCGACCTCGAACGAGTCCTCATCACGGAGGAGCAGATCCACGGCAAGCTCGAGGAGCTGGCCGAGCAGATCGCGGCGGAGTACGAGGGCAAGGACGTGCTCCTCGTGGGTGTCCTCAAGGGCGCGGTCATGGTCATGGCCGACCTCATGCGCGCCCTGCCGGTGTCCGTCCCGGTCGACTGGATGGCCGTGTCGTCCTACGGCTCGGGCACCAAGTCCAGCGGCGTCGTGCGGATCCTCAAGGACCTCGACGTCGACATCTCCGGTCGACACGTCGTCATCGTCGAGGACATCGTCGACTCCGGGCTGACCCTCTCGTGGATCAAGTCCAACCTCGAGTCGCGCAGCCCGGCCTCCGTCGAGATCTGCACCCTGCTCCGAAAGCCGGATGCCGCCAAGGTCGACGTGCACGTGCGCTGGGTGGGCTTCGACATCCCGAACGAGTTCGTCGTCGGCTACGGCCTCGACTACGCAGAGGCGTACCGAGGCCTTCGCGTCGTGGGCACGCTGGCACCGCACGTCTACAGCTGAGCGCCGGCACGGCATCCGAGATCGGTCCGACGAGCCGGCTCGTGCGCTCGCCGCCCGCCGTCGAACCCCCTGCTGGAGCGGAACACGGGGGACATGGGGCTCGTTGCTAGCGTGTACCCGTCCCGACCGGTGTGTGCGCCGGTCGGCCCCGTGACGACGAGCAGGAGGACCGGAGCGTCCGCTCCGTACCCACATGGACTTCAAGCGCATCTTCCGGACCCCGGTCTTCTGGGTCCTCGCCGTCGTCGTGGTGATGCTGACGGTCTTCTCGTTCGACGGCAGCGGCGGCTACACGACGATCACCACGGCGCAGGCGGAGAAGCTCATCGCCGAGAAGAAGGTGAAGTCGGCGGTCATGACGACCGAGAACGTGCTCTCCCTCGACCTCCGGGAGGGCCAGACGTTCAGCGACGAGGCGAACGACGTCAGCGGTGCCACGCGGGTCAGGGCCGAGTACGTCGACGCCCGTGCGGAGCAGCTCGTCGAGGCCCTGCGTGAGAGCCTGCCGGACGGCTACGACGACAAGGTGGAGGGCGACAGCGCCTTCTGGACGATCTTCATCAGCTTCTTCCCGGTCCTGCTCCTCGTGGGGCTCTTCTGGTTCCTCATGAGCCAGGCCCAGGGCGGCGGCTCACGGGTCATGCAGTTCGGCAAGTCCCGCGCCAAGCTCGCGACCAAGGACACCCCCAAGGTCACCTTCGCCGACGTCGCGGGCGTCGACGAGGCCGTGGAGGAGCTCCACGAGATCAAGGAGTTCCTCGCCGAGCCGGCGAAGTTCCTCGCCGTGGGGGCCAAGATCCCCAAGGGTGTGCTGCTCTACGGCCCGCCCGGAACCGGCAAGACGCTCCTCGCCCGAGCGGTCGCCGGTGAGGCCGGGGTGCCCTTCTACTCGATCTCCGGCTCGGACTTCGTCGAGATGTTCGTCGGCGTCGGCGCCTCCCGGGTGCGCGACCTCTTCGAGCAGGCGAAGGCCAACGCGCCCGCCATCGTCTTCGTCGACGAGATCGACGCCGTGGGGCGCCACCGTGGTGCCGGCCTCGGCGGTGGCCACGACGAGCGGGAGCAGACGCTCAACCAGCTGCTCGTCGAGATGGACGGATTCGACGTCAAGACCAACGTCATCCTCATCGCGGCGACCAACCGGCCCGACATCCTCGACCCCGCTCTTCTGCGCCCAGGACGCTTCGACCGCCAGATCGCCGTGGACGCGCCCGACATGATCGGCCGCCACCGCATCCTCCAGGTACACGGACAGGGCAAGCCGATGGCCACCGGTGTCGACCTGCTCGCCGTCGCACGACGCACCCCCGGCTTCACCGGCGCCGACCTGGCCAACGTCCTCAACGAGGCAGCCCTGCTCACGGCGCGCACCGACAAGAAGCTCATCGACGACGAGGTGCTCGACGAGGCGATCGACCGCGTCATCGCCGGCCCGCAGAAGCGCACGCGGATCATGTCGGCCAAGGAGCGGAAGATCACGGCGTACCACGAGGGCGGCCACGCCCTCGTCGCGGCGGCGATGAACCACACCGACCCCGTCACGAAGGTGACGATCCTCCCGCGTGGGCGTGCCCTCGGCTACACGATGGTCATGCCGACCGACGACAAGTACTCGACGACGCGCAACGAGATCCTCGACCAGCTGGCCTACGCCCTCGGCGGTCGCGTCGCCGAGGAGATCATCTTCCACGACCCGACGACGGGCGCCGCCAACGACATCGAGAAGGCCACGGCGATGGCCCGCAAGATGGTCACCGAGTACGGCATGAGCGAGCGGGTCGGTGCCATCAAGCTCGGCCAGTCGCAGGGCGAGGTGTTCCTCGGCCGCGACATGGGCCACCAGCGCGACTACTCCGAGCAGGTCGCGGCCATCGTCGACGAAGAGGTCCGCAAGCTCGTCGACGACGCTCACGACGAGGCGTGGCACGTCATCAACGACAACCGTCACGTCCTCGACACCCTCGTGCTCGAGCTGCTCGAACGCGAGAGCCTCAACCAGGGCGAGCTCGCCGGGATCTTCGACAAGGTCGTCAAGCGCCCGCTGCGCCCCACCTGGCTCTCGAGCGCCCATCGGACGCTGTCCGACCTCCCGCCGGTCCTGACCCCGGCGGAGCAGGCGGCCGCCAACGGCCACAACGGCGTCTCGGCCCCGCCCGGCGCCACGATCACCCCACCCGACCCCGGCACCGCGGCCGCCATCGACAAGGCGGCCGAGAACGGCGCCGACCCGCGGCCCGAGGAGAACCCGCCGACCAAGGTCGTCGAGGTGCCCGAGGGTGGTCGTGTCGAGCCCTGACCCGAGGGACGAGGCCGGCAGTGCCGCGATGATCGGGCCCGTCGACGTCCCACGGGCGCAGGCTGCGGTGCGCGAGTTCCTCCTGGCGATCGGTGAGGACCCCGAGCGCGAGGGCCTCGCCGACACCCCCGGACGGGTCGCCCGAGCGGCGCGGGAGCTGTTCGCCGGGTTGTGGCAGGACCCGGCAGACGTCCTGGAGAAGACGTTCTCGATCGACCACGACGAGATGGTCATCGTCCGGGACATCCCGATGTACTCGACCTGCGAGCACCACCTCCTGCCGTTCCACGGGGTCGCCCACATCGGCTACATCCCCGCGGAGGACGGCCGGGTGACCGGGCTCAGCAAGCTCGCGCGGCTCGTGGAGGTCTTCGCCCGGCGCCCGCAGGTCCAGGAACAGATCACGACCCAGATCGCCGACGCCCTCGTCCAGTACCTCGACGTCCGGGGGGTCATCGTCGTCGTCGAGGCCGAGCACCTGTGCATGTCGATGCGCGGCGTCCACAAGCCGGGGTCTCGCACGATCACCTCAGCGGTCCGCGGTCAGCTGCGGGACCCCGCCACCCGAGCCGAGGCGATGTCGCTGCTGCTCGGTGGCAAGCGGTGACCCGCCAGTGACCCTGCCGGAGGCACGCGCCGCCGGCCGCCCTCTCGTCATGGGCGTCGTCAACGTCACGCCCGACTCGTTCAGCGACGGAGGGGCCTGGTTCACGCCGGAGGCCGCCGTCGCCCACGGCCACGAGCTGGTGGCGCAGGGCGCCGACCTCCTCGACGTCGGTGGGGAGTCCACCCGCCCCGGGGCGGAGCGGCCCAGCGCCGAGGAGGAGCAACGCCGCGTCCTCCCGGTCATCGAGGAGCTGGGCTCCCTCGTGCCCGTCTCGGTGGACACCATGCGTGCGAGCGTGGCTGCCGCTGCACTGGATGCCGGGGCGGTGCTCGTCAACGACGTCAGCGGCGGCCTGGCCGACCCGGACATGGCGCCCCTCGTCGCGGCGCGCCGCGTGCCGTTCGTCGCGATGCACTGGCGCGGGCACAGCCACGACATGCAGGCGCGGGCCCACTACGACGACGTCGTGGCCGAGGTCATCGCCGAGCTGTCGGCGCGGGTCGAGGCACTCGTCGCGGCCGGCATCCGACCGGCCGACATCGTCCTCGACCCGGGCTTCGGCTTCGCCAAGCTGGCCCACCACAACTGGGAGCTCCTGCGAAGGCTCGAGGAGCTGACCGCAGTCGGCCACCGTGTCCTCATCGGGACGTCCCGCAAGGGCTTCCTCGGACTCGTCGGGCGAACACCCGACACGGTCCGGCCGCCGCTGGGTCGTGACGTCGCGACCGCCGCCACCAGCCTGTATGCCGCTCAGCGGGGCGTCTGGGCCGTGCGGGTGCACGACGTGGCCGGCACCGTGGACGCCCTCGACGTGGCCGACGCCCTCAGGGCCTCGTCGTGAGCGGGGGCGGGATGGCCCGCGACCGTGTGCGCCTCCTCGGAGTGCGGGGAAGGGGATTCCACGGAGTGTTCGAGCACGAGCGGCGCGAGGGCCAGGAGTTCGTCGTCGACGTCGAGCTCGTCGTCGACCTCGCCCCGGCGGCCGCGAGCGACGACCTGGTGGACACGGTGAACTACGGCGAGATCGGAGCGGCGGTCCTCGAGCGCATCTCGGGTGAGCCGCACGACCTCATCGAGCGGGTTGCCGGGCTCGTGGCCATGGACGTCCTGACCCATGCCGCGGTCGACGAGGTCACCGTCACGGTGCACAAGCCACAGGCTCCGGTGGGCGTGCCGTTCGACGACGTCGTGGTCTGCGTGACCCGGCGGCGCGAGCCGCTGCCTGTCGTCGTGGCCCTCGGCGCCAACCTCTCGCACCGCGGCGAGCCGCCCCACGTGACGCTCAACGCCGCGCTGGCCTGCTTGGGACCGGAGGTCGGCCTCACCGATGTCGCAGCCTCCGGGTTCTACGACACCGAGCCGGTGGGTGGCCCGGAGCAGCCGACGTACGTCAACGCGGTCCTCACCGCGATGACGATGCTGTCGCCGACCTCGCTCCTGCGCGAGCTGCACGGCGTGGAGGCGCGTTTCGGCCGCGTTCGCGAGGTCCCCTGGGGGGCGCGGACCCTGGACCTCGATCTCATCCAGTACGGCGACCCGGCATCCGGCACCGACGTGACGTCGGTGCGGAGCAGCCTGATGCTTCCGCACCCGCGTGCCCACGAGCGGGCGTTCGTGCTCGTTCCGTGGCTCGAGGTGGACCCTGCCGCGACCCTCCGCGTCGGCGACCGCACCCGACCCGTGACGGACCTCCTCGAGCAGCTCGACAGCAGCGGCGTGCACCCGCACGACATCCCACCGACCACCGACGGAGGACAGCAGACCTGATGCGGCACAGAGAGATCCGCGTCCAGACACTGCTCCTGGCCGCTGCAGCGGCGGGCATCGCGTCCTTCGTCGTCTTCACCCTGCTCACCCGTGACGGGTCCCTGGTGCCGCGTCCGCCCACGTTCGCAGGGGTCCTGCTCATCGTCATGGGTGGGCTCGTCCTGTGGCTCGCCCGGCCGGTGCGCCGATACCTCCAGGGCCGGGCGACGACGTCGCTCGACCCGCTCCGCGCCGCCCGCACGGTCGTGCTGGCCCAGGCGGCCGCCCTCACCGGGTCGGCTGCCGCCGGGTGGTATGCCGGGCAGGCCGCGGTCGTCGCGGCCGACCTGTCGCTCGTCGCCAACCGATCGCGCCTCGTTCCGCTCGTGCTCCTCGTCCTGGCCTCGCTGGCGCTGGCCGGGGCAGGGCTCGTTGCTCAGCACTGGTGCCGGGTCGAGCCGCGCGACGAGGACGAGGAGGAGCGCGACTCCTGACGCGCCGCCTCTGGTCGGCATCCGGTGACGGGAGGGAGGCAACGGTGCAAGGGTTGGGATGCCGAACCGGTGGTGCCGAACGGGCGCGCCACGGCGCGATCGGCACCTCTGTCGTCTCGGATGGCGTGGGGGTAGGTGTCCGATCGCGGCGGACCTGTTCGTCGTTCAGGTGAGAGGCAAGAACCGAGAAGGGAGCCGGAGCATGAGGTTGACCACCATGACGCAGGTCACCGTCGACGGAGTGATGCAGGGAAACGGGGGCGCGTCGGACGAGGACCGGAGGAACGGGTTCGAGCGGGGCGGGTGGGCCCTGGGGCTGGGCGACAGCGAGACCATGACGGTGATCAACCGGACCTACGAGCGCGCCGACGCGTTCCTCTTCGGCCGCCGGACGTACGAGCTCTTCGCGGGGTACTGGGGGGCGGAGGAGCGGGCCCGCGTCGCCGCCGAGGATCCGGGACACCACCAGATCGCGGCCGCCCTGAACAGCAAGCCCAAGTACGTCGCGTCGACCACGCTCAGCCGACCGCGCTGGGCGAACACGACCGTCCTCTCCGGTGACCTCGCGGCGGCCATCGGAGAGCTCAAGGCCGAGCAGCCGGGTGAGCTGCAGGTGCACGGCAGCGGTGTCCTCGTCAGGTGGCTGCTCGACAACGACCTCGTCGACGAGATGACCCTGCTCATCGTCCCGGTGGTCCTCGGCCAGGGCGAGCGGCTCTTCGCCGAGTCCGGCCGCGACCTCGCTCTCGACCTCGTCGAGTCGCGATCGGACTCCAACGGCGTGACGATGCAGGTCTACCGGCCGGCTGGACGCCCTCAGTACGGGAGATGATCCGCGATGCAGTACCTGCTCTCCGTGATCGACGACGGCATCGGCCCGGCGACGCCGACCGAGGATGCCGACATCGGCGCGTTCAACGACCGCCTCATCTCGCAGGGCCAGTAAGTCTTCGCCGGAGGACTGGGCTCCCCTGACCCTGCCACCGTGGTCGACAACCGCGAGGGGACTCCGGTGTTCACCGACGGTCCCTTCATCGAGTCGAAGGAGTATCTCGCGGGCTTGTGGATCATCGAGGCCGCAGACCTGGACGTGGCGCTCAGGCTCGCCGCGGAGGGGTCCGAGGCCTGTTCAGCAGTCGAACACCCACCAACAGAGCTCGTTTCGCACCCGCTGGTCGTCCAGGACGAGCTGGCGAATCGCCGTCGGCAGCTGGTCGCGCTGCCACGAGCACTCCAGCCGGCCGGCCTCCTCACCGGCGCTTCCGGGGGCTGCCGCACGCACGGCCTTGATCGCGTAGGCGGCGGCTCCGAGCTCGTGCGCGGCGACGTGCGCCACCACGGCCGCCTGGCCGGCAGCGAACGCCGCGTGTCGTGGGGCTCCGCTCAACTCCCGTGCCGCAGCCATGGCATGACCACCGGCCGCGCGGGACTCGGACATCCGCAGCTCACCGCGCGCCCACGCTCGAACGTGTCCGATCGCGGCGCGAGGTCGCGGGTCCGAGGGCTGCGCCGACTCGAACAGGTGCAGGACGTGCTCAGCGCACGAGGCCGCCCACCGGGCCAGGAGCCGATGGTCGGAGTCGGTCAGCGACCCTCCACGGCGGATGGTGATCAAGCGCGGGTCGCGTTGAGTGGGCAGGATCACGGTCCCATTCTCACTTGTCGTCGGAGGGGCGTCCTGCGAGGCTCCCGCCATGCCGCCGAGCACCGTGGAGCCACCGTTCGACCAGCTCCTCGCCACCGCAGAGGCAGTCGCCCGGGATCGGCCGGAGGTGGACGCCGAGATGGCTCGTGAGGTGTTCCGGGAGGCGGCGACCCTGCTCCACAACGGCCTTGCCCTCGACGGTCTGGACGACCACGACGCCAGCGCCGTGGTCGCCGGCCTGTGCGTCGACCTCGTGTCCGCGGACCCCGGCGCCGCCGTCCGCGCCCGCTCCACGGCAACGTTGGAGGACCCTGGAGACCTGCACGACCCCCGAGGAGTGGCCGCGTCCTATCTCGTGTCGGCGGCGATCCTGCAGCTGTGAAGGTGAGCGTCGGTCACCTCAGCGCCGGCGGTCCCTGGTCGCTGGCTGGTCGACGACGTGGAACTCGATCCGGTGGACGAGGGTGTCGTCGTCGATCGGACCGGCATGGGCGGCGCGCACA
>CALCXF010000131.1 GCA_937907685.1 uncultured Nostocoides sp. | reverse complement strand
CGCGCGGGCGGCTCGCCGCCGCGACGGCCTTGGCCACGGCATCCGCCGTCGGCCTGTCACTGCTCGGCAGCGCTCCGGCGCAGGCGGCCGAGGTCACCCACACGATCGCCCAGGTCCAGGGCGAGGGCGCCACGTCCCCACTCGCCGGCTCGACGGTCACCGTCGAGGGAGTTGTCACGGCGAACCACCGCGGCAGCGCGAGCTACCGAGGCCTCTACATCCAGACCCAGGGAGTCGGCGCCGGCACCGATGCGACGCCGAAGGCCTCGGACGGCCTGTTCGTGTTCCTGAACAATGCCACTGCCCCCGGGGTCGACGTCGGGGACCTCATCCGGGTGACGGGTGCCGTATCGGAGTTCCGCCGGGACAACACGCCTCCCGTCATCGATCCGCTCACGATCACCCAGATCAATGGGTCGGCTGCGGGTGCGATCGAGATCGTGCAGGAGCAGGTCGGCCTTCCAGCCCCTGTATCTCTGGCGGCGACGGTCCTCGGCGACACAGCGCGTGAGGCCCTCGAGGGCATGCTCGTCAGCCCGACCGGCACGTACAAGCTCATCTCCAGCCACAGCCTGCAGAACTTCGGTGAGCTCTGGCTGAACGCCGGCAGCGCCATGCCGGTCGAGGCATTCGAGACGCAGGCGCCGGGCACCAAGGCGGCGAACGACGTCACCGCGGCGAACCGCGCCAGCCGCATCGTCCTCGACGACGGATACAACGCTCAGACGACCAACGCGTCGCACCCCGGTGAGCAGCCGTACTTCAGCAAGGAGAAGGTCGTCCGCAACGGGGACACGGCCGTGTTCCCGACCGGCGGCTACGTGCTCGACTATGGGTTCGACCTGTGGCGCCTTCAGCCCACGGTGCCCATCAACGATGCGAGCCCGGCGAACCTCAAGCCGACGTTCACGAGCGGTAACCCGCGCCCAGCGGTCCCCGCGGTCGGCGGCGACGTCAAGGTCGCCGCGTTCAACGTGCTCAACTACTTCACGACGCTGACCGCGGACAACCCGAACGCCCGCGGCGCCGCCACCGCGGCACAGTTCGCGATCCAGAAGTCGAAGATCGTCAACGCGATCAACGCTCTCGACGCGGACGTCGTGGCCCTGCAGGAGATCGAGAACTCGGTGAAGCTCGGCGAGGCCCCCGACGAGGCACTCGCCGACCTGGTTGCCGGGCTCAACGCCGCCGCCGGGTCGACGGTGTGGGACTACGTCCGCACCCCGGCCGCGCTCCACGACGCGGCGATCACCGACGTCATCATGAACGCGATCATCTACAAGCCCGCTCGGGTGAAGCTGTCGGGCGAGGCGCAGACCGTCGTCGACGAGACCGTGTGGGACATCGCTCGCGAGCCGATCGCCCAGACGTTCAAGTACGGCAAGCAGTTCCTCACGGTCGTCGGCAACCACTTCAAGTCCAAGAGCGGCACCGACCCGACGCCGCAGCCGGGGCAGGACGCGTTCAACGACGAGCGGGTCGAGCAGGCGCAAGCGCTGCTCGCCTTCTCCAAGAGCCTGTCGGTGGACCGCAAGACCGACATCTACCTCGTGGGCGACTTCAACTCGTACGCCAAGGAGGACCCGATCAAGGTCTTCACCGACGCCGGGTGGAACGACCTGCTGTTCACGAAGGCGCGGGGGCAGTACACCTACACCTTCGACGGCGAGCTCGGCTCGCTGGACCACGTGATCACATCGCCGACGGCGAGCGACAAGGTGACCAAGGCCGCGGTCTGGTCGATCAACTCGCCCGAGTGGTCGGGCCGCGAGTACTGGGGTCCGGCCGCCGAGGCCGGGACGCCGTTCCGCTCCAGCGACCACGACCCGATCCTCGTCGGCGTGGCGGCCGAGCAGGTGCCCGGCACCGTCGACATCGACCTCGTGACGGTCAACGACTTCCACGGTCGCATCGAGCAGTCGGCACCTTCCGGCGGCATCGCCGCCTTGTCGACCGCGGTGAAGCAGATCCGAGCGGAGAACCCCAACACGGTGTTCGCCGCGGCCGGTGACATGATCGGCGCATCGACGTTCACGTCCTTCATCCAGCAGGACGTGCCGACGATCGAGGCGCTCAACGCGGCCGGGCTAGAGGTCAGCGCCGTGGGCAACCACGAGTTCGACCAGGGCTTCGCGGACCTCACCGACCGCGTCATGCCGCTCGCGCTGTGGGAGTACCTCGGCGCCAACGTCTACAAGAAGGGCACGACGGAGCCGGCGCTCCCGGAGTACTGGACCCAGACGTTCGACGACGTGACGATCGGTTTCGTCGGTGCTGTCACGGACGAGCTGCCCTCGCTGGTGAGCCCGGACGGCATCAAGGACATCACCGTCGGCGACCCCGCTGAGGCGGCGAACCGAGTGGCCAACCAGCTCTCCGACGGCAAGGCGGAGAACGGGGAGGCCGACATCGTCGTGCTGCTCGTCCACGAGGGTGCGGCGACCACGGCCCTGTCCTCGGCGACGGACCCCACCTCGCGGTTCGGCAAGATCGTCCTCGGCGCCAACAAGAATGTCGACGCCATCGTCTCCGGCCACAGCCACCTTGCCTACAACCACGTGATCGACGGGCGACCGGTGATCTCGAGCGGCCAGTACGGCGAGCGGTTCTCCCGGATGGACATCTCGTTCAACCGTGCGACCAAGGCACTGTCCATGAAGAACGAGATCATCACCCTCATGGACGGCACGACCCCGCTCTACGCGGACGACCCGGCCGTGACGCCGATCGTCACCGACGCGGTGAAGCTGGCCGACCAGCTCGGCAGCGTCGTGCTCGGTGAGGCCTCTGCGGCGTTCGGCCGCGCGGTCTTCGCCAACCCGGTCGGCGCCAGCTCGTTCCCGGAGAACCGGGGGGGAGAGTCCACCCTCGGGAACCTCGTCGCCGACGTCCAGCGCTGGTCGCTCAACGAGGACGGCACGCGCGACGTCGACATCACCTTCATGAACCCGGGCGGACTTCGCGCGGACATCGATGCCGGTGAGGTCACGTACAAGGAGGCGGCCAACGTCCAGCCGTTCGCCAACACCCTCGTGTCGCTCGACCTCACCGGGGCGCAGGTCAAGAAGGTGCTCGAGGAGCAGTGGCAGCCGGCCGGTGCGTCACGGCCCTTCCTCAAGCTCGGCGTCAACAAGGAGCTGACCTACACCTACGACCCGGCGGCTCCGGCCGGAAACCGCATCAAGGAGATCATGCTGAACGGGCAGCCACTGGACCCGGCAGCGGTCTACTCGGTCGGCGCCAACTCGTTCCTCGCGGCGGGTGGAGACAACTTCTTCACCCTCGCGGCGGGCGCGCACAAGGCCGACAGCGGCAAGATCGACCTCCAGTCGATGGTCGACTGGTTCGACACGTTCGGGACCGCCACCCCCGACCTGAAGCAGCGCGCCGTCGGCGTGCAGGTGGTCGGGGACGGCACGTACGCTCCGGGCGAGCCCGTGACGGTCAACCTGTCGTCGCTTGAGTTCAGCCGTACCGAGCCGGCCGCCGGCACGGTGTCGGTCCTCTTCGCCGGGCAGCAGCTCGCCACGGCGGCGGTCGACCGTACGTACACACCCACACTGGACGAGATCGGCAAGGCCACCGTGACGTTCACGGTGCCCGCCGGGCTCAGCGGCGTCCAGCGGTTCGACATCTCGGTGCCCAGCACCGGGACGACGAGCTCGTTCACCATCACGGTGGGCTGAGCTCGACAACCACGAGGGGCCGGGCACCAACGTGTCCGGCCCCTCCGCCGTCCTCACAGATCGCCGGCGAGGTGACCCGGTCGACGACGGTGGCACGGCATCCGGCCGCAAGGAGCGACCGCCCGGCATACCCTGCCGCCATGGCCCGATCTCCCGGACATCCCGCGCTCGGCTCGTTCGGCACGACGATCTTCGCGACCATGTCGGCACTCGCCGCGGAACACGGCGCGATCAACCTCGGGCAGGGGTTCCCGGACACCGACGGACCGGTCGAGGTGCTCGATGCGGCGGTGGCGGCAATCCGAGGTGGGCGGAACCAGTACCCCCCGGGTGCCGGGGTCCCCGAGCTGCTCGACGCCGTGGCGACGCACCAGCGCCGCTTCTACGGGCTGGACGTCGACGCGCGATCAGAGGTGCTCGTCACGGTCGGTGCGACGGAGGCGATCGCGGCGACGGTCCTGGCGCTCGTCCGGCCGGGTGACGAGGTGGTGACCTTCGAGCCCTACTACGACTCCTACGCCGCGACGATCGCGCTGGCCGGTGGTGTGCGGCGCACGTCGGTGCTGCGCTTTCCCGACTTCGAAGTCGACGAGGCGTCGCTACGGGCGGCGTTCTCCGCGCGCACCCGGCTGGTCCTCCTCAACACGCCCCACAACCCGACCGGGAAGGTCTTCACGCGCGAGGAGCTGGACCTCGTGTGCGCGCTTGCTCGCGAGCACGACGCCTGGGTGGTGACGGACGAGGTGTACGAGCACCTCGTGTTCGACGGTGCTGAGCATGTCCCGGTGGCGACGCTGCCCGGCATGTGGGAGCGGACGCTGACGATCTCCTCCGCCGGCAAGACGTTCTCCACGACCGGATGGAAGGTGGGCTGGGTCAGCGGGCCGGCCGAGGCGGTGGCCGCCGTCCGAGCCGTCAAGCAGTTCCTCACATACGTGGGGTCCGGACCCTTCCAGCCTGCCGTCGCGACGGGTCTCGGCCTGCCGGATGCCGTGTATGCCGGCCTTGCCGGCTCGCTTCAGGGGAAGCGCGACCGGCTGGTCAACGGCTTGCGGAAGGCCGGCATGGAGGTGGCGGTGCCACGAGGCACATACTTCGTCGTGGCGGATGCCGCGCCGCTCGGCGCCGCGGACGCCGTCGCCTTCTGCCACGAGCTGCCGGCGCGGGTGGGTGTGGTCGGTGTCCCGGTCTCCGTGTTCCACGACGACGTCGAGGCAGCGCGGACGCTCGTCCGGTTCGCCTTCTGCAAGGAGGACGCCGTGTTGGACGAGGCATGCCGGCGGCTGGCTGAACTCCGCCGCTGAGGAGTCAACGAGTCCGCCGCTCCCACACTGGAGGCACGTCCAACGGCCTCTGGGGCAGCAGTCGCAGGAACGGTGTCATCGCCGGATTCCTGACCATTTGGGTCCAACCGGCCCCCGAAAGGCTGGCGGCACCAATTTCAGGAACTGGCAGTCGGCGGCCCGAGGGCGCCTACCGAGCGTGGCGCCGCTGCCTGCGGTGAGCAACTGCCTGTCCGCAGGTGCATTCGACCCGAGATGCCGTGCCGATTCGCAGAGCTCAACATGCACGCCGGGTGGTGCCGCCCGTCGCACTAGCCCGGCTGCCCCGCGCGGCGGTGCGCGCCGGTCAGGAACCAGGTGTGCACGAGGCCCTTGCCCTTGACGTCGATCATGCCTCGGTCGGCGATCTGGAAGTCGTCGCCGAGAAGTCGTCGGGTCTGGTCGTCGATCTGGATCCGCCCGGGCAGGCCGTGCGACTCCATCCGCGAGGCCGTGTTGACGGTGTCGCCCCAGAGGTCGTACAGGAAGCGTCGATGTCCGATGACTCCAGCGACAACGGGGCCCGAGCCGATCCCCATGCGCAGCTGCAGAGCGGGCCAGAGACCTTGCTGGGTGGCGAAGCGATCCCGCGCGGCGAGCGCGAAGGCGGCGAGTGCATGCGCGTGGTCAGGCCGCGGCGTGGGGACGCCGGCAGCCACCATGTAGGCGTCGCCGATCGTCTTCACCTTCTCCAGACCGTGCTCGTCGACCAGGTCGTCCAGCGCGCTGAACACCCCGTCGAGCAGCCTGACGACCTCGCGGGCGGGCAGCCCAGCCGCATACGGGGTGAAGTCCACGATGTCGGCGAAGAGAACCGAGGCCGCGGGCACGTCGTCAGCGATGGGTTCCTCTCCGGCCTTGAGCCGTTCCGCGACGGGAACGGGCAGCACGTTGGTGAGCAGGCGCTCGCTGCGGGCGTGCTCGGCGGCGAGCGCGGCTTCGGCTCGGTCCGCGGCGCCGACGGGCAGAGAAACCATGATCGCGACGACGCCGAAGGTGGACAGGGTGTTGATCGTCCCGGCCACGTTCAGTGCCAGCGGGGTCACCGCGTAGAGCGGAGCCGTCTGCTCGGCGTAGAGGTACAGGGTCACGAACAGCATCGCCGAAGTCGCTGCCAGCACCACCGACACCGGTCGTGGCCAAGGATTCAGGATGGACACCACGATCTGCACGACCAGCACGTACTGCACCCCCAGGTCCCACCCGACGAAGACCACTGCCAGCACCGCGGCGGCACACATCGTCGCGTGGGCGACTCCCGCGCTGGCCAGCACCCGTCCCCCCCGGGCCAGGAGAATCACACCGATCCACGCCGCAACCCCGGCCAGGCACGCCAGCGCCAACGGCCAGACCCGCCACGAGGCGAGCACGGGGACGCCGATGACGAACATCGCCATGCCCAGCGGACCGGCCTGCATCATCGCGTAGAAACGCCGAGAGGTCGGGGCGACTTCAACGGTGGACGGCAACGAGCCGACCCAAGGCGGCGCCGGCTCACTCATCGTCTCGCCGCCACCACGCGCTCGTCCACCTTTCCGACAACCCCGGCTCGAACGACTGCCAGCGCCTCCGGGAGTGCTGCCGCCAGTGCCACCTCAACGCAGCCGCTGGTCGACGGCGACGTCGGTACCACCTCGGAATCCTATGCCGCCCTGAAATACACTCTTTTGCGAGAGCAGGTGTGAACTCGTCGTCCACACGGTGGTGGCCGCGTCGTCGGTGTCCACAGCGCCATGCGCGACGTGGGCGAGCCGCGATCCCGCAAGGGACGCTGGCCAGATGACGCCCCTGCCCTCCGCCACCGGACCGATCGCCGCCGCCACGGTGGCTGTGGTCGCGGTCGTCGCGGTCTTCTCCCTCGCCGGGTTTGGTGTGTCGGGTCCTCCGGCGTCAGGACTGGCGCCGCAGGGCGCAGCATCCGCTCGTGCCCACGACACCCCTGCCACACTTCTCGCAAGGGCCGAGCGGCGGGTCCGTGTCGCGCTACCTCGGTCCACGGTCGCGACGGCGGAGGGCATCCCGGGTGCTGTCACCGCTGGACGCCCACGGTGGCAATGGCCGATGCAGCCGCGTCCGCCGGTCCTCCGTCCCTTCCTGGCTCCGGTCACGACCTACGGCGCCGGCCACCGCGGTCTCGACCTCGGTGCGGACCCGGGCGAACGGGTGCGAGCGGTCGAAGCCGGGGTGGTCACGCACGCGGGAGTCATCGCCGGCCGAGGCACCGTGACCGTCACCCATGCAGATGGTCTTCGGAGCACGTACGAACCACTGGGTGCCGAGGTGTCGATGGGCGAGCAGGTGCACGTGGGCCACGTGCTCGGCGTCCTCCAGCCCGGGGGGTCGCACTGCGGCGCGCGCGCGTGCCTGCACCTCGGCGCGCGTCACGGGGCCGGCTACCTCGATCCGCTACTGCTGCTCGTTTCCGGAAGACTGGCGTTGCTCCCGCTGCAGAGGCCCGGGTGAGCGAGACGCCCGCGCCCGTCGCTGCCTGGAGCCCCGCTCGCTGCCCGCCGCCGCTCGCTGGTGGTCGGTCGTCTCTCGCCGGGCACCGTGTCCTCTTGTTCAGGCCCGCGGGTGCGCCTGCGCATACGACCGCTTCAACCGGTCGACCGACACGTGGGTGTAGATCTGCGTCGTCGCGAGGGACGCATGGCCCAGCAGCTCCTGCACCATCCGCAGATCCGCACCGCCCTCCAACAGGTGCGTCGCGGCACTGTGCCGCAGACCGTGGGGACCGAGGTCCGGGGCGTCGGGCACGTGGCGCAGCAGCTCGTGCACCACCGCGCGGATCTGGCGCTGGTCAGCCCGCCTTCCACGGCGCCCCAGCAGCAATGCATGGCCACTCGCAGCAGTGGCGAGCCGTGGACGGCCGACCTCGAGCCAGGCGGTGACGGCCCGACGGGCCGGGACACCGAAGGGGACCCGGCGCTCCTTGTCCCCCTTGCCGATGACGCGCAGCACGTCCACGTCCAGGTCCACGTCGTCGACGTCGAGGCCGACCAGCTCGCCGACGCGGATACCCGTCGCGTAGAGGAGCTCGAGAGCAGCGCGGTCTCGCAGGTGGAGGGGGTCGTCGTCGTCCGCCGCCACGGCGGCCACCTCGAGCAAGGCGGCCGCAGAGCGCTGGCCCAGCACCGGAGGCAGCGTGCGGTGGCGGCTCGGGGCGCTGAGGCGCAGCGACGGGTCCGCCGGGATGCGGCCGGTGCGCTCCAGCCAGCCGAAGAACGTCCGGAGGGAGGCGGAGGTGCGAGCAATCGTGGCCCGAGAAGCACCTCTCCGGGACAGCACACCGAGCCAGGCACGAAGGTCCTGCAGGGTCACGCCAGCCAGGGCATCGTCGTCCTGAACCCCCACTGCCGCGAGAAACACGGCGACGTCTCTCCCGTACGCCCGCACCGTGTGCGCCGATCGGCCCCGCTCGGCGCGCAGATGGCGCTCGAACGCCGACACAGCGAGGGGACGGCCGTCGGTCACCGACTCACCGTGTCACCCTCCGGACGTCCCTGCAACGACCGCGGCCGTGGGTCATCGCTCCGCCTCATCGCTCCAGCTGTCCTCGCCTCGGCGTCACCTTGCGCCAGGTCCCGGCCTCTCGAACCACCAGCCCGTCGGCCTCGAGGGCAGCAAGGATTCCCAGCAACCGGCCCACCGGAACCCCCGCTGTCACGGCGAGCCGCTCACTCGGGGCCCCGCCCCGGACCGGCACGGCTGACCAGACCGAGTACGAGAGCGGGTCCAGGTCGTCGGCGGGCGACCGGGGACGCGCCGGTCTGTCAGGGACAAGGTCCTCCCCGATCCGCCCCGCGAGCTCGGCGACCTCCGCTGCGTCGGTCACGAGCACCGCGCCGGCCTCTCGGACGAGGGCGTGGCAGCCCGCTGACCCCATGCTCGTCACTGGGCCGGGCACCGCTCCCACGGGCAGGTGGAGGTTCCGAGCCTCCCGCGCGGTGGTGAGTGACCCCGAGCGGACGCTGGCCTCCACGACGATCGTCGCCCGCGTCAGCGCGGCGATGAGGCGGTTTCGAGCGAGGAACCGCGAGCGGAACGGAGCGCAGCCGGGTGGCACCTCGCTGACGACGGCGCCGCCGGCGGCGATCTCGTCCAGCAGGCCTCGGTGTGAGGACGGGTAGGCACGGTCCGCGCCGCAGGCGACGACCGCCACGGTGGCTCCGTCCCCGGCAAGGGCAGCCCGATGGGCTGCAGCGTCGATTCCGTAGGCCGCGCCGCTCACCACCGTCCAGCCGCGCGAGACCAGCCCGTCGGCGAGGTCGGCGGCGACGCGCATCCCGTACTCGGTCGCCGCGCGGGAGCCCACCACGGCGACGCTCCGCTCGACGACATCGGCGAGCGAGCGAGCCCCCCGAAGGTAGAGGCAGTAGGGCGGGTGCTCCAGGCGGTCCAGCCCATCCGGCCACCCGTCGTCGCCCGGCAGGAGCACGTGGAGGTTCTGACGACGTATGGCGTGTGCCAGGTCGTCGACGCGCAGGTCTGGAAGGCGGGCCTCCCAGCCCTCTCGTTGACGAAGCTGTCCGGCCCGTAACCGCGCCAAGGACTCCACGGCACCGGACTCCTCGAGGAGGCGCGTGAGGGGACCGCTACGCGGCTCCGCGAGGAACGACCAGGCGACCCGTGCCCACCGCTCGTCCTGCTCGAGCGTCCTCGCCGCACCTGTTGCCTTCCTGCCGTCGTCGCCGGTCACGCCGCCACCAGCTCTCCGCTGCGCAGAGTCAGACCCAGGACCACCTCATCCGGGCCGGGGACGGTGCGACCGGCGAGGTCGGCGGCGGACCAGGCGACTCGGAGCACACGGTCATAGCCGCGGAGGGTGAGCCGGCCGGTGTCCAGGGTCCGGTCGAGCACGGCCGTCGTCGCAGCCGGGAGTCGGAACGGTGGTCGGCGCAGGACGTGACCCGGCACCAGCCCGTTGACCCCCCACCCACCACGCTTCCACCTCGCACGTTGGGCCGCCCGTGCTGCAACAACCCTCACGGCGACGACCGCGCTGGCCTCCCCGGCCTCGTCACCGAATGCGGCGCGTCGGACCGGAGGAACATGGACCTGGAGGTCCACGCGGTCCAGCAGTGGACCCGAGAGCTTTCCGGCATACGACCGGATCTCCATGGCGGAGCACGAGCAGTCGAGCCCCTTGCCCCACGCCCGGCCGCAGGGGCACGGGTTCGCGGCGAGGACGAGGAGGAACCGCGCCGGGTAGCGGACGACCTGCCGAGCACGCGCGATGACGACCTCGCCGGCCTCCAGCGGCTGTCGCAGGGTCTGCAGGACCGACATCTTGAACTCCGGCGCCTCGTCCAGGAAGAGGACGCCTCGGTGCGCCCGTGAGATCGCTCCCGGTAGTGCGATCCCCGACCCGCCACCGGCGATGGCCGCCACCGACGAGCTGTGGTGGGGCGCGACGAACGGAGGCGTGCAGTCGAGGTCGGCCACCTCGCCGATCTGGCCCGTCAGCGACCGGATGGCGTGGGTCTCCAAGGCCTCCTCACGGCTCAACGGGGGCAGGACGGTGACCAGCCGTTCCGCGAGCATGGTCTTGCCGACACCTGGAGGGCCGGCCATGAGGAGGTGGTGTCCGCCTGTCGCCGCGAGCTCGATGGCCAGGCGCGCCTCCGGTTGCCCGATGACGTCGGCGAGGTCCGGCCCGGACCGCTGAACCGCCGGCCTCACCTTTCGGGTCGCGGCCGGCGGAAGCGGCTCTCCGCGCTCGGCCGCCGCGGTGTACCAGCGCACGACGTCGGCCAGCGACCCGGCGCCGTGGACGACGACCCCGTCGACGAGCTGGGCCTCCGCGACGTTCTCCAGCGGCACGACGATGTGGCGCACGCCCCGCCGGGCCGCCTCGAGCACCGCCGGGAGGATGCCCCGCACGCCACGGACCCTGCCGTCAAGGGCCAGCTCGCCGAGGTGGACGACGTCGCGAGCGGCGTCGTCGCCGCCGAGCAGACCGGCGGCAGCCAGCACGGCGACGGCGATGGGGAGGTCGAAGCACGCACCGCGTTTGGGGATCGACGCGGGCGAGAGGTTCACCGTCACCCGGTGCGGTGGCACCGGTACCCCCGAGCTCGCCGCCGCGGGCCTCACCCGGTCCGGCGCCTGGGCGCAGGCGGGGTCGGGCAGGCCGCCGATGGCGAAATGCGGAAGCCCCTGGGCAATGTGGGCCTCCACGTCGACGAGAGTCCCGTCCAGCCCCGAGAGGGCGACCGACCGCGTGCTCCCCAACCCGAACGTCACGAACCGACCCCCACGACG
>CALCXF010000130.1 GCA_937907685.1 uncultured Nostocoides sp. | reverse complement strand
CTCGATCCTGCCTGCTCGCGGGGTGTGGGGAAAGCCGCGCCCCGCCCGGGGTGGGGCCTCCGGGCGGGGCGACGTCGGACCGGACCTACCGGTGGTCGGGCCGGCCGGAGTGGTCGGGCTCCCCGGGGTTCTCGCGATGCGGGGCGCGGGAGTCCGTCTTCCTGCCGACGGCGTCGCCGGGGTAGCCCTCCTGGTAGAGGTCGTCCACCTCGTCGCTGTCACCGTACGTGTAGTCGCCCACCGCGATGGCGGCACCCCCCGCGCGGTCCCTGACCTCGGCAGGCGAGATGGCCCGGGCGACGTGGTACCCCACGATCGTGACGATGGTGCCCAGTGCGATGCCCTCGAGCGAGAAGTTGTCGCCCAGGACCATCTTGACGTTGCCGATACCGATGATGATGCCGGCGGCGATCGGCACGAGGTTGATCGGGTTGCCGAAGTCGACGCCGTTCTCGCGCCAGATCTTCGCACCGAGCAGGCCGATCATGCCGTAGAGGACGACCGTGATGCCCCCGAGGACGCCACCGGGCACAGAGGCCACGAGCGCGCCGAACTTCGGGGAGAGACCGAAGAGGATGGCCACCGCGGCGGCGACCCAGTAGGCGGCGGTCGAGTAGACCCGAGTGGCCGCCATGACGCCGATGTTCTCGGCGTAGGTGGTCGTGGGGGAGCCGCCCACCGAGCTGGCCAGGGCGGTGCCGACGCCGTCGGCGGCGATGGCGCGCCCCATGACGGGGTTGAGGTCGTGCCCGGTCATCTCCGCCACCGCCTTGACGTGTCCGGTGTTCTCCGCGATCAGCGCGATGACCGCGGGCAGGACGAGCAGGATCGCCGCGACGCTGAAGCTCGGCGTGTGCCACCCGACGACCTCCTGTCCGTCGGCGGCGATCATCGTCCGGTCGGGGAAGCCGAGCCATGCGGCCTCGCCCACCTGGCTCGTGTCCCACCGGAAGTGCGTCGTCGCCTCAGCGGCACCGCCGAGGACCGAGGTGATCTGACCCACCGTGTTGTCGAGGAGCCAGGAGAGGAGGGTGCCGAAGATCAGCGCGAGGAACACCGCGATCCGGCTGATGAACCCGCGGAAGGCGACCGCGCAGAGGATCGTGAACGCCATCGTCGCGAACGCGACCCACTGGTCCTGCGGCCAGTAGATGCCGGCCACGACCGGCGCGAGGTTGAACCCGATGAGCATGACGACGGCGCCCGTCACGACCGGCGGGAGGACCTTGTGCAGCACCGAGGACCCGGCGAAGTGGATCGCGGCACCCACGGCCGCAAGGACGAGGCCCGCGACGAGGATGGCGCCGGTCACCTCGGCCGAGTCACCGCCGTTGGCGCGGATGGCCGCGACACCGCCGACGAAGGACGCGGACGTGCCGAGATAGCTGGGCACCTTGCCCGAGACGATGAGCAGGAACGCGATCGTCGCGATGCCGCTCATCATGATCGCGAGCTGAGGGTTCAGCCCCATGACCAGCGGGAACACGAACGTCGCCCCGAACATCGCAACGACGTGCTGGGCGCCCAGGCCCACCGTCTTTCCCCAGGAGAGGCGCTCGTCCGGTGCCACGACCTCGTCGGGCCCCAGAGTCCGCCCGTCCCCCTTCAGCGTCCAACCCACACCCAGCGCCATTGGTATGACCTCTCTCGACGGTCCGCGTCGACGGTGACGCGGCTCACGTGTCCGTGATACCCGGAACCTAGTGACCGTGTCATGCGACACCCTCGGCAATCGTTGACAGCCGGACGCTGTGTCGTTTGGCAGCCCCTCAGATACCGCGCATCTGGTGGATACGGAGCGCGAGCGCCAAGGTGAGCCGCAGCTGCGGGTCCGAGGTGAAGGGGCCCAGCATCCGCTCGAGCTTGGCGATGCGGTAGCGCAGCGTGTTGTAGTGGAAGAAGAGCCGGCGGGCGGTCTCCGCGACGTTGAGGTTGGTGTCGATGAGCACCGAGAGGGTGCGGCGCAGGTCGGCGTTCTCGGCGGAGTCGTCGTTCGCGAGCTCACCGAGCGACTCGTCGACGAAGCGGCGCAGGTCGGCCCCGTCGGGGATGAGGGCGAGCAGCCGGTAGATGCCGAGGCCGTCCACGTGGGTGAGGGCCGACTCCCCGTACATCTGCCGACCCACGTGCACCGCCTTGAGCGCCTCGTCGTACGCGACCGGCAGGTCGGCGACCGACGTGACCGGGCGGGAGACGCCGGTCGAGAAGGTCCGGCGGCCACCGCCGCCGTCGCCACTGACGACCCGGGCGATCTCACCGACGGTGCGCATCACCGCGTCGGCGTCGGCGCGCGGGGCCACCGGCAGCAGCGTCACGACCTCCTGGCTGAACCCAGCGACCGGCACGCTGGCGTCCCGCGTACGCACGGCCTGCACCCATGCGCGGACGAACCGCTCCTGGAGGGCGCGCACCTCGTCGGCCGACCGCGTGGTCTCGGCGTCGTTCTCGTCGGTCTCCGCGACGACGACCACCATGGGACGGGCGAGGTCCCAGCCGAGCGACGTCGCGTGCCAGATCGCGTCCGCCGGCTCTCCGGCCCGCCCGGCGAGGGCATCCCGGAGGAACTCCGCCCGGTACTTCCCCTCGACCGCGGCGACTGCCTGCTCCTTGGTGATGGCGAGGGCGGCGACGGTGGCGGCCCGCTCGAGCATGTGGACGTCGGGAGCGCTCAGCGGGCGCTCCGGCGAGAAGGCGCCGAGCAGCCCGTGGTCCGAGGCGCCCGCCACGATCTTCACGAAGGCCCGGGTCGGCTCGTGGCCCCCGGTCTCCCGCGGCCCCACCGGCTCGTTCTCGACGACGAGCCGCCCGGTCCTGTCGAAGCAGTCCAGCGCGCGGGCCTGCTCGACGTGACCTTCGCCGCCGGCCATGGCGAGCACCCGGCCATCCGTCGTCGTCACCACGGCAGAGCCGCCGAAGAAACCGGCCACGGCCTGGCAGAGCTCAGCGAGCGAGCCGCCGCCCAGCACGATGCGCACGAGCACGCGGTGCACCTCGTCCTCGCGCTGGAGCAGGGCTGCCTGTCGCTCGACGACCTCCGCGAGGACCTCGGCCCGCTCGGTCGGGTCGGCGGGCAGGTCCGCGGGCAGAGCGGCGGGCGAACTGTGCGCCCCGCTGGTCGATGGCAAGGTCTGCGCGTCTGGCGGCAGATCGTTGGCAACAATGACCACCCGGTCACTGTAGACCCCTCGCTAGCGTCGGCTCATGCCGTCGCCCAGCCCCCGGCGGGCCGCTGTGCCGGTCGCGGTGTCGAGCCTGAGCGCCGGGCTGGTGGACGGCCCGCCGACGGTGGGCACGGTGGTGGCGGCCTACCGGTTCGGCCTGTACCTCGACGTCGCCGGTGACGTGCTGCCCGTCGTCACCTGGGATGCCGTGCCGGTCCCGACCGCGCTCCGGCTCTCCGGCCGCTCCGGCCCGCTGGTCTGGGGTGTGGCACCGGGTGACCGCGTCGTGGTGGGCCTCCGTCGGGTGGTGCTGCCGCGACTCGACCTCGTCGCCGCCCGAACCTGGCGTCCGGCCCGGGTGGCCCGAGCGTCGGCGCGGGGGTGGGGGGGCCAGGAGCTCACCGGCGCGACCCTGGGCGACGCCGTGCCCGCGACGGGGTGGCTGGCGGACGGCATCCGGGATGCCGTCCTCGCACGGGACCCGTTGCCGCACGTTCGCGGGCTGGTCGGCCGGGGCCGGGGTCTCACGCCCTCCGGCGACGATGCTCTCGCCGGCGCGCTGCTCGTCGGTCACGCCCTGGGGTCGGACGGCCGGCTCGCCACTGCCGTGCGATCGCGGCTCTGCGCCACCACGGCGGTCTCCTGCTCCCTGCTGCGGGCGGCCACCGACGGCTACGCCGCCCGCCAGGTGGTCACCCTCGTCGACGCGGTGCTGGCGGGCGACGCGCCGACCGTCCGCGTCGCCCTTCCGCCGGTCCTCGACATGGGGCACAGCTCGGGCCACGACCTCGTGACCGGAATCCGCGCGGCGCTCGACGTCCACCCCTTCCCGCCGAGCGTGACCTCCGTGCGGTCGGGCTCCACCGGGCGGGCCGCCGCATGACCACCCACGTCGAGCTGCGCCGGGGGACCTACCACGACTCGGTGAGCCTCATGCAGGTGTCACGGTCCGTGGCCGGCACCGACGGCGTGACCGCGGCCCAGGTCGCCATGGCGACCGAGCTCAACGTGGACGTCCTGCGGGGCATGGGGTTCGACGTCCCACACGAGGCGACCCCCAACGACCTGGTCGTGGCCCTGCGAACCGAGTCCGACGACGTGCTCCCCGCCGCCCTTGCCGCGGTGGAGTCCACCCTCGCGGGTCTGCGCGGGCGCCAGGAAACGGGGGCCGGCGAGGCCGATGTCCCTCCTCGCACCGTCGGTTCTGCCGCCCGCCGGAGCGGTGCCACCCTGGCGCTGGTCTCGGTGCCCGGACAGCACGCGGTGACGGAGGCGTTCGACGCCGTCGACTCGGGCCTGTCGGTGATGCTGTTCTCGGACAACGTCTCGGTGGAGGACGAGGTGCGCCTGAAGGACGCAGCGGCCGCCGCCGACGTGCTCGTCATGGGGCCGGACTGCGGCACCGCGCACATCGGTGGGGTGGCGCTCGGCTTCGCGAACGTCGTGCGCCCGGGATCCGTGGGCATCGTGGCGGCATCCGGGACCGGCGCCCAGCAGGCGATGTGCCTCCTGGACGCGGCCGGGGTGGGCATCAGCCACTGCCTCGGCGTCGGTGGGCGCGACCTCCAGGCGGCGGTCGCCGGCCGCGCCACCCGGCAGGCTCTGCGGGCGCTCGCTGCCGACCCGGCGACCGACGGGGTGCTCCTCGTGTCGAAGCCGCCGGACCCAGTGGCGCTCGACGAGGTCGAGCGGTATGCCGCCGAGCTCGGTCTGCCGGTGCACTGGGCGGTGCTCGGCGCCGGGCGCCCAGACCTCACCCAGGCGGTGGAGGCCTTCCTCGCCGCCCGGGGCGTCGCCGTACCGCCCTGGCCGCACTCGCCGGCCCCTCGCGAGGATCCGGCGCTCTCGCAGGGGCCGGCACTGCGCGGTCTCTTCTGCGGAGGCACCCTCGCCGACGAGGCGATGACCGTCGCCGAGGCGGAGCTGGGCGGCATCCGGAGCAACATCGCGCACTCGGCCGACCTGCGCCTCGGGCCGGACCTGCGGGACGAGGGGCACGTCGTCCTCGACTTCGGCGACGACGGCCTCACCAGGGGGCGCGCTCATCCGATGATCGACCCCACGTTGCGGATGGAGCGGATCGCCGTCGAAGGGTCCGACCCGACGTGCGGTGTCCTCCTCCTCGACCTCGTCCTGGGCCATGGCGCCCACCCCGACCCCGCCGACGAGCTCGCGGACGCCGTGCGGTCCGCACGGCGGACCGCCCAGGACCAGGGCCGGGCATTGCCGGTCGTCGTCTCGCTCACCGGCACGGACGGCGACCCGCAGGACCGCTCGCGGTGCCAGGACGTGCTCGCGTCCGCCGGCGCCGGGGTGTTCCTGTCCAACAGCCAGGCGGCGAGGCACGCCCTCGGGCTCCTGCGGGGCACAGCATGACCGCGACGGGTCGGCCCCTGCGCGGGCTCCTCGACTCCGAGCCGGTGGTCGCCACCGCCGGGGTGTCGCTGCTCGCCGACGCCCTGCGCGACCAGGCGGTGGAGGTCACCGAGACCGAGTGGCAGCCGCCACCGCCGGGTGCGGAGGGAGACCTCGCGCGGGTCATGGGGGATCCCCGCCGGGTCGCCGCCAACGCGGTGGCGTTCGAGCGGATGACGAGCGCGCACGCGGCACTGGTCGACGTCGTCCCTGCCTCAGAGGCCCTCAGCCTGGAACGAGGCGCGTTCCTCCACGCCGGTCCCCCGCTGGAGTGGGAGCGGGCGTCGGGTCCGATGCGAGGTGCCCTCATCGGGGCGGTGCTCTTCGAGGGGCTCGCGGCGTCGGCCGACGAGGCCGAGCGTCACCTGGCGGCGGGGACCTACGATCTCGAGCCGTGTCATCACCGGGGCGCGGTCGGGCCCATGGCGGGAGTCGTCAGCCCGTCGATGTGGATGTACGCCCTGCACGACGACGTGCACGGAAACGATTCCTGGTGCTCGCTCAACGAGGGCTTGGGCAAGGTGCTGCGCTACGGGGCGTACGGCCCCGAGGTCCTCGAGCGCCTGCAGTGGATGACCCACGTCCTCGGCCCGATCCTGCGGCAGGCCGTGCGTACCACCGGGCCCATCGACGTCAGGTCGGTCATCGCCCAGATGCTCCAGATGGGGGACGAGGGGCACAACCGCAACCGGGCCGGTTCGCTCATGCTCCTTCGCGAGCTGCTGCCCGGCATGATCACGGCGGACGCGTCGTCGTCCGAGATCGCCGAGGCGGTGCGCTTCTCCGGCGCGAACGAGCACTTCTTCCTCAACCTCGGGATGCCGGCCTGCAAGCTGGCCACCGTTGCGGCCGAGGGGGTGCCGGGCTCGACCGTGGTGACCGTCATGGCCCGCAACGGGACGGACTTCGGAATCCGCGTGTCGGGCACCGGCGACCAGTGGTTCACCGGGCCCGCCAACACGCCTGAGGGGCTCTTCCTCGGGGAGTACGGCCCCGATGACGCCAACCCGGACATCGGGGACTCGGCCGTCACCGAGACCGGCGGAATCGGCGGCTTCGCCATGGCGGCGGCGCCCGCCATCGTCCGCTTCGTCGGGGGCGACGTGCCGTTCGCGCTCCGGGCGACCCGGACCATGTACGAGATCACGACCGGTGAGCACCCGGCATACCAGGTGCCGATCCTCGGGTTCCGCGGGACGCCGACCGGCATCGACGTGACGAAGGTGGTGCGCACCGGCATCCTGCCGCAGATCAACACCGGCATGGCCGGACGCGTCGCGGGCACAGGCCAGGTCGGGGCCGGGCTCGTCACGCCACCCGTCGGGTGCTTCCGGGCTGCGCTCGCCGCCCTCGCCGCCGCCGCCCCGGGCTGAGCGGTGAGGGTTGCCCGTTGCCCCCGTGACAGGATGGCGTCGTGGCTGCGACGACCCTGGACGGCACGGCGATTCTCAGCACGATCAAGGAGGAGCTCAAGGCCAGGGTCGCCGCTCTTGCCGCGCGCGGGGTGGTTCCCGGCCTGGGCACCGTGCTCGTCGGCGACGACCCGGCGAGCCACTGGTACGTCGGTGCAAAGCACCGGGACTGCGCCGAGATCGGGATCACCAGCCTGCGGCGTGACCTGCCGGCGGACAGCGCACAGGAGGCGGTTCTCGCCGTCGTTCGCGAGCTCAACGAGGACCCCGCGTGCACCGGTCTGATCGTCCAGCAGCCGACCGGCCTCGACGAGAACATGATCCTGTCCGCCGTCGACCCCGCCAAGGACGTCGACGGACTGCACCCCATGAACCTCGGGTGGCTGGTGCTCGGGCACCCCGCCCCGCTTCCGTGCACTCCCGTCGGGTGCCTCGAGCTGCTTCGCCGGTATGCCGTGCCGATCGCGGGTGCCAAGGTGGTCGTCGTCGGCCGAGGACTCACGGTCGGGCGGCCACTTGGACTGATCCTCACCCGTCGGTCCGAGAACGCGACGGTCACCCTGTGCCACACCGGAACTCGCGACTTGGCAGGGGAGGTACGCCAGGCGGACATCATCGTCGCCGCGGCTGGGGTCCCCGGCATCATCTCCCGGGACATGGTCAAGCCGGGTGCCGCCGTGCTCGACGTCGGGGTGTCACGGGTGGTCGACGAGTCGACGGGAAAGTCCGTGGTGGCGGGCGACGTGGCCAAGGACGTCTGGGACGTCGCGGCCTTCGTCAGCCCCAACCCGGGAGGGGTGGGGCCGATGACCCGGGCCATGCTCCTGACGAACGTCGTCGAGGCGGCCGAGCGGTCACTGGTGACGGCACCCGTCGCGGTGGGCCCCTGACGATGCCGGACACCGGCACGGCGGCCGTGCTCTGGCGGAACCTGCGCGCTGTGGCGCTCGTCGCGCGCCCTGCCGCGTGGGGCCGCGAGCTCGGTGCGGCCGTGGTGGCCGTCATCGCCGGTGGCCTCCGTCTGGATCCCGACGCCTGCGGCTGGGGCTGGGCGCCTCGCAGATGGTCCTGCTCCCGATCACCGTCTTCGTAGGCGTGCTGACCGTGGTCCCCCGGCTGGGCGACTCGCCTCCAGGGAGCGGTGCACCTCACCCTCTTCGCGGCGTTCGTCTTCCTCGCCATGAGCCCCTGACGTCCTCGGGCTCCGGCGTCGCGAACGACCTCAGAGGAGGCCGAGGGCCTGCACGGCGTCGCGCTCCTCGACGAGCTCGGCCACCGACGCGTCGATCCGGGCCCGCGAGAAGTCGTCGATCTCGAGGCCCTGGACGATCTCCCACCGGCCGTCCCGCACGGTGACCGGGAACGAGGAGACCAGGCCCTCCTGCACGCCGTACGAGCCGTCGGAGCGGACGGCCATCGACACCCAGTCGTCCTGCGGGGTTCCCCCGAGCCAGGTACGGGCGTGGTCGATGGTCGCGGAGGCGGCCGAGGCCGCCGACGACGCGCCGCGGGCGTCGATGATCGCCGCGCCGCGCTTCGCCACGGTCGGGATGAAGGTGTTCTCCAGCCAGTCCTGGTCGCCGACGGCCTCGGCGGCGTTCCGCCCACCCACCTCGGCGTGGAAGAGGTCGGGGTACTGGGTGGCGGAGTGGTTGCCCCAGATGGTCATCCTCCGGATCTCCGTGACCGGCACGGCCAGCTTCCCGGCCAGCTGCGAGATGGCGCGGTTGTGGTCCAGCCGCGTCAGGGCGGAGAAGCGCTCGGTGGGGATGTCCGGGGCGTTGCTCATGGCGATGAGGGCGTTGGTGTTCGCCGGGTTGCCGGTGACCGTGACCCGGATGTCGTCGGCGGCCACCTCGTTGAGGGCCTTGCCCTGCGGAGCGAAGATCCCACCGTTGGCCTCGAGCAGGTCACCGCGTTCCATGCCGGCGCCGCGGGGACGCGCGCCGACGAGGAGGGCGAGGTTGACCCCGTCGAACACCGTGCTCGCGTCGTCGCCGATCTCCACGCCGGCGAGGGTCGGGAACGCACAGTCGTCGAGCTCCATGACGACACCCTCGAGTGCGCGGAGGGCCGGCGCGATCTCGAGCAGCCGGAGCTCCACCGGGGTGTCGGGGCCGAGCAGGCCACCGCTCGCGATGCGGAACAGGAGGCTGTAGCCGATCTGGCCGGCGGCGCCGGTGACGGCCACCTTGACGGGCGTGCTGCTCACGGTGGTACCCCTTCGTCCGCGGGTGTCGAGATGTCGCTCTCGACGCTATCAGCGCCGCGACATGGCGCCGCGCCGGGCAGTGTGGTGAGGTGGCGGGCGTGACGACCTCGGCGCCGAGCCGCCCTGACCTGCGGCCTCTGGTCGTTGCCGGGGTGACGGCAGTGGTGTCTCTGGGCCTCGTCGTCGCCGCCGCACGGTGGGGGTGGATGGGCGAGGACGTCGGCAGGGGCGGGCGCTTCTGCGAGGCGCCGAGGACCGGCTGGATCCGCCAGCCGGCCAACACGTGGAGCAACCTCGCGTTCGTCGTCGCCGGGCTGGCCGTCGCCTGGTATGCCACCGACCGCACCCGGCTCGGCCTCACCCTGGGCGCCCACCCCGGGCTCGCGACGGCATACGCGGTGCTCGTGGTTCTGCTCGGACCCGGCAGCATGGCGATGCACGCGACCCAGAGCGACCTCGGCGGCCACCTCGACCTGCTGAGCATGTTCCTCGTGTCCGCGTTCGCCCTCGCCTACGCCCTCATGCGACTCGTTCACCGGGGCCCGGCGTTCCTGGCGCTCGTCTTCCTCGTCGCCGTCGTCGCCGGCATGGCGGTCCAGCTGCGAGGCGGCAGCGTGCCGCTCCTCGGCCATGTCGGGAACGCGGCGTTCGGTCTCCAGCTGCTGGCCGCCGTCGCGGTGGAGGTCGCCCTCGTCCGTCGCCGGTCCGCGCGCCAGGACGTCCGGTGGGGGCTGGCGAGCCTCACCGTCCTCTCGGTGGCCTTCGCGATCTGGACGACGGGCCAGCAGGGCCATGCATGGTGCCGACCCGACTCGCTGCTCCAGCAGCACGCCGCCTGGCACACGTTGTGCGCGGTCGCGGCCTACCTCCTCTTCCGGCACTATGCGGCCGAGCGCCTGGTGGCGGCGCCGGCTGCCGTCCGACCGTCGGCTGCGAAGGACCCCGCCCACCGACGGTGAGCGAGGTCCTGCACTGCCGGGTGTACGTGCTCAGCGAGGGGCGTCCGGGTCCACGCCCTCGGCGACGCGGACGTCCTCGAGACCGATCTCGCCCGAGATGTCCCTGTCCCGGCGGTCGACGCCGGTGATGAGGTGGAAGGTCGCCCCAGCGATGGCACCACCGATGATCGGGGCGAGCCAGAAGAGCCACAGCTGACCGGGGGCCCCGTTCCCGTTGAAGAACGCGACACCGGTGGAGCGGGCCGGGTTCACCGAGGTGTTGGAGATCGGGATGGAGACGAGGTGGATGAGCGTGAGAGCGAGGCCGATGGCGATGGGCGCGAAGCCCTCGGGTGCCCGCGAGTCGGTGGCGCCCAGGATGACGTAGACGAAGACCGCCGTGAGCAGGACCTCTGCGACGAGCACGGCGACGAGCCCGTAGCCGCCGGGGGAGTTGTCGCCGTAGCCGTTGGCCGCCATGTTGCCGGTGGCGTCGAAGCCGGGGCGACCGCGGGCGATGCCCCACAGGGCCACGCCCGCGACGAGCCCGCCGAGGACCTGGGTGGCGACGTAGGCGGGCACGTCCTTCCACAAGAAGCGCTTTGCGACCGCGACCCCGATGGTGACGGCGGGGTTGAAGTGCGCGCCGGACACGTGGCCGACGGCATACGCCATCGTGAGAACGGTCAGGCCGAAGGCGAGCGAGACCCCGAGGAAGCCGATGCCGAGCTGGACGCTCTGCCCGGCCACGACGTTGGGGGCGAGGTAGATCGCGGCGAAGATGGCCGAGCCGCAGCCGCCGAAGACGAGCCAGAAGGTGCCGAGGAACTCAGCGCCGAGGCGCTGCAGCAGGGTGGGTGTGGTCATGGCGCTCATTCTGCTGGGGTCGGGCGCCCCCGTGCCCGGGACGCGCCGATCGGTCGATCCCGAGCGACGTCGTGCTCGTGCCGGCCGGCTCGTGGCACAACGTCACCAGCACCGGCGAGGGCCCTTTGTGGCTCTACTCGATCCACGGCCCGGCGGAGCACCCGCACGGCACGATCCACCTCACGAAGGCCGAGGCCGACGCCGCGGAGAGGGACCACTGACGCGCCGTGGTCAGCCCAGGGTCGCGAGGATGCGGTTGAAGGCGTCCGAGGGCCGCATGACCGCCGACGCCTTCGCCGCATCCGGGCGGTAGTAGCCGCCGATGTCCG
>CALCXF010000129.1 GCA_937907685.1 uncultured Nostocoides sp. | reverse complement strand
CTCGGGTCGTCCTACTGGGGAGGGCTGCTCACCTGGCTTCGGGACACCGCGGCCGCGTCCGGGACGATCAGCGAGGTCGACCTCGAGCTCTTCACCGTCACCGACGACGTCGAGGAGTCGGTGGCGGCGATCGTCGCCGCGGACACCGCTGCCCCCGGGGGGAGGACGACACCCGACGTCGGCACCGCACCGCTGCCGTCCGGAGCCACGTACCCGGAGTAGTGCGGGTCGTCGCCGTAGGATCGGCCCCGTGGTCGCCCTCGTCATCCTCGCCCTCGTGGCTGTCGCGCTCGTCGTGACGGTGCTCGGCGTGGCGAGTGGCCGGATCCCGGTCGACCCGCTGGCGGAGGCGGTCCACACGACTCCCGACACGGGCCTTCCGGACGAGCCGACGGCATCCGACGTCGACGCGGTGCGGTTCGACACCGCCATGAGGGGCTACCGGGTCGACGAGGTGGATGCCCACCTCGAGGCCCTGCGCGACGAGCTCGCAGCGCGGGAGCGGGCGCTGTCCGACCTGCGCTCACAGCAATTGCGCGGACCACGGCCCGCGGAGGTGTCCACGGCGACGTCAGCCGCCGTGCCACCGGCGGCGTCACCCAACCGCAGCGACGGCGGGTGAGGACATGGCCTTCACCGTCAGCCGGAGCACCGCCCTCGCGCCGGAGGTCGCCTGGTCGGCCGTGACCGACCTGGCCGAGCACACGCGCGACGTGCCGTTCACCGACGTGCAGGTGCCGGCCGGGGGCCTCGTCCTCGGAGCCGAGGTCATCGCCTGGACCCGGTTGGGACCGCTCGCGGTGGCCGACCGGATGCTTGTCACCGTCCTCGATCCCGGTCGACGGCTGCGCCTCGTCAAGGTCGGACGTCTCCTTCGCGGATGGGCAGACATCACCGTCCGAACAGACCCCGAACGCCCGGACGGAGCACTCGTCGACTGGACCGAGGAGCTGTGGCTCCCCGGGCTGCGCGGACCGACCCGTCGCCTCGGGGACCGCCTGGGCCCGATCGTCTTCGGCCGTGTCGTCGACGCCGTGCTGGCCCGGGCTGCCGACGACGATGAGGATGCCGTGCGGCCGACCCGGTCGGGGAGCGCTCCGTGACGTGGGCGGTCGGCCTGGCCCTGCTCGCCGTGGTGGTCGTCGCGGGCAGTGCGTGGCTGCTGGCCAGGCCGCGTCCGGAGCCGATCGGCTCGCACGAGGACGGTGATGTCGCCTACGACGGCGACGACCAGGTCCCGAGAGGTCGGTGGCTGGAGCCGAGCAGCGGGGAGGACGGCTTCCGACCCCAGCTGCGCGGCTACCGGATGGACCAGGTGGACGCGGTGGTCGACGCTCTGGAGGGCCGGATCGCCCGCCACGACACCGCCATCGCGGCCCTGCGCGGAGAGCCGACACCTCCACCGACTCCCACCATGACCCGCACGGCGCTCACCACGCCACCCACCCAGGCCCCGCCTGGGACAGCGCCAGGTGCTGGGGAGCCGGGGCGCGGCACCGCCCGGGAGGACGAGCCGCCCCCCCGACGGGGTCCGGCAGCCGGCCCGCAGGACTCGCCGGCTGTCGGACACCCCGCCCCCCTGTGCCGGTACGACCTGCTCGCTCCGGCGGCCTACCTCCTCCTCGCGGGGTTCGTCCTCTCGGGCCTCCTCGCCCAGCCGCGGACGGGGTACCTCTCCCAGGGCGTCCAGGACCAGCAGGCTTTCGAGTGGTACTTCGGCGCCACTGCGCACAACCTGGCGACCTTCTCCAACCCGCTCTTCACCGACCTGCAGAACTACCCGACCGGCGTCAACCTCATGGCGAACGCCGCGGTGCTGGGTCTCGGGGTCCCGCTCGCGCCGCTCACCCTGCTCGCCGGTCCGCAGCTGACCTTCCTCCTCGTCGAGCTGCTCGGACTGGCGCTCACGGCATCCGCCTGGTTCTGGCTGTTCCGGCGGTGGCTGCCGGTGCACCCGCTCGCCGCGGCCCTCGGCGCCGGCTTCGCCGGCTTCGCCCCCGGCCTCGTCTCGCACGCCAACGGCCACCCGAACTTCGTCGCGCAGTTCCTCGTTCCCGTTCTCGTCGACCGCGTCCTGCGCCTGGTCGACGGTGACCACCGGCTCCGCGACGGTGTCGTGCTGGGTCTGCTGGCGGCGTGGCAGCTGTTCATCGGGGAGGAGACGCTCCTCCTCGCGGCCATCGGAATGGGCGTCGCCGGCGTGGTCCTCGTCGCACAGGGGCGTCTCGAGCTGCGCCGGCTGGTGCCTGGGCTGGCGATCGGAGCCGCGGTCTGCCTCGCCATCGTCGCGATCCCCTTGTGGTGGCAGTTCGCCGGGCCCCAGAGCTACTCCTCGATCTGGCACCCACCGTCGGGGAACGACCTCGCCCAGCTCTGGGGCAGGGCCACCCGCAGCATCGGCGCCGACCCCTGGGCCTCCGCTGCCCTCTCGATGAACCGCACCGAGGAGAACTCGTTCTTCGGCATCCCGCTGCTGCTGGCTGCCGCCGCCGTGGCGGTGCTGCTCTGGCGCCGCCCCGTGGTGCGCGCGCTGGCTGCCGTCGTCGTCGTGGCGTGCTGGCTCTCGCTGGGCGAGGAGGTCGTGCTCAACGGGCGGCCCACCGGCATCCCAGGCCCCTGGGCACTGCTCGAGAACGTGCCCATCGTCGAGAACGTGCTGCCGACGCGCCTGGCGCTCGTCGCCGTGCCGGCGCTCGGTGCGCTCCTCGCCCTCGGCATCGAGGCGCTCCGCACCGCCGCCGCTGGGTATGCCGGGCACGCCCGCGCCGGTCTGGCGCTCGCCGCGGCGGCCGGGCTGGTGGTCCTGCTGCCTGTCATGCCCACACCCCTCGTCGTCGACCCCCGCCCCGCGATGCCGTCCTTCTTCACCGACGGCACGTGGCGCGACCACGTCGACGAGGGGGGCTCGGTGCTCGCCGTGCCCCCGACGGCCGTCGCGGACACCCGTGCCCTGGAGTGGCAGGCCGAGGCCCGGTGGGGCTTCCCCGTCGTCGCCGGCTACTTCGTCGGTCCGGACTCGACGCCCGAGCGCGGGGGGCAGTACGGCGCCACCCCGACCGCGCTCACCCAGTGGCTCGTCGGCATCGCCGAGTCCGGTATCGCCCGGACCGCCGACCAGGAGCAGGTCGAGCAGTTCCGTGCCGACCTCCGAGCGGGTCGGGTGGATGCCGTGGTCCTCCCCGAGGAACGTCTGGATGCGCCGGTGCTGCTCGCCTCCGTCAGCAGCGCGCTCGGCGCGCCGGAACGCACGGGCGGGGTCTACGTCTGGGATGTGAGGAGCGTGACGGATGGCGCTGGCTGAGGCGTCGCGCCGGCAGGAGCTCGCACGGCCGACGCCCTTCACGTCGGCGGGACGGCACGCGATCGGTGCGAGGGCGCTCGCCCACCCCGTGCGCACGCTGCTCGTCGTCTACCTCGTCTCGCGCGTGGTGTCCCTCCTCGCGCTCTGGGTGGCGGCCACCTGGTTCCAGAACCCTGCCGGGGTCGGGCACACCGAGCCGGGCCTCCAGGACATGTTCGGGCTCTGGGACGGCGTCTGGTACGAGCGGGTCGCCCGGGAGGGCTACCCCGTGCAGCTGCCCGTCGATGCCGACACCGGCGCAGTCACGTACAGCGCGTGGGCGTTCTACCCTCTCTATCCCTACCTCGTGAAGGTGGTCATGGTCACCGGGCTGCCGTTCACGGTGGCCGGGGGCCTGCTCAACGCCGTGCTCGGAGGTGCCGCGGCGCTCCTCATCTGGGCGGTGCTGCGCTCGGGTGTGCACGCGGACCGCCAGCCGCAACGCGACCGCCTCGCGCTCGTCGCGGCGTGCCTCTGGTGCTTCTACCCGACGACCGCGGTGATGTTCAAGCCGTACACCGAGGCACTGGCGGCCGTGCTCGTCGCCGGGGCGCTGCTGCTCCTCGTACGGCGCCGGTACCTGTTCGTCGCCGCCGTCGCCATTCCCCTCGGCTTCACCCGCGGCGTGGCGCCCGCGCTCGGCTGCGCCGCCCTCATCCACCTCGTGGTGAGGTGGCGCGAGGACCGCGCGGCCGGCATCCGACCGCTCGCGGGGCAGCGGGCCAGTGCCGCCGTCATGCTCGGTGCCCTCGCGGTGAGCTCGGTCGCCTGGCCGGTCGTCGCCGGCCTGGTCACCGGAGTGCGGACGGCGTTCTTCGACGTGCAGGCGGCCTGGGGACAGCGCCCGGACAAGGGTCCGTTCGTTCTGTGGTTCGAGTGGGCCTGGGAGGGCAAGGGCCTCGCCGGCGTCCTCGTGCTCGTCGCCCTCGTGTCCACCTACGTCGCGCTCGTCGTCGGCCGGCACGGCCGGTGGATCTCCATCGAGGCGCGAGCCTGGGCGCTGGCCTACCCGCTCTACCTCTTCGCCGTGGTCCGCCCCATCACGAGCATGTGGCGCTTCCTGCTGCTCGACTTCCCCCTCGCGGCGTTGGTGGCGTCCGTCGCCATGCGAACGGCGAACGGGCAGAGCGTCGTACCACACTGGCGGCGACGGGTGGCCGTGGTCCTCGCCATCCTCCTCGGCGGTGTCTTCTGGTGGACCTGCGCGTTCCTCGTCTACACGCCGTGGGGCTCCTTCCCTCCGTGAGCAGCGGTTCGGTGAGCCAGATTTCGCACAGTCGCAGGCCTACGGGATAATGGAGCGCAGCGCGACGGTCCGGCGTCGAGCACCACGCGGCGCGAACACCCGCAGCTGCGGTGAGGAAGGGATTTCAGCCATGGCGGCAATGAAGCCGAGGACGGGCGACGGTCCGCTCGAGGTCACCAAGGAAGGTCGCGGCATCGTGCTGCGCATGCCCCTCGAGGGTGGCGGCCGGCTCGTCGTCGAGATGACCCCCGATGAGGTGCGAGCGCTCGGCGAGGCCATCGACAACTGCGAGGGCCTGACGGCGGCCAGGGCCTGAAACAACCTCCCGCTCAGACGTCGACGGGGCCCCCACACGGTGGGGGCCCCGTCGTGCGTCTCATTCCTGGGGTCCGGTGTGCCGGCCACTCGGCAGGGTCGGCGCGGCCACTCGGTAGGGTCGCCGCGTGCGCCGAGACGACGTCATCCTGGACCCTCGCACGTCAGTCTGGGGGGTGACCCGAGCGACCGAGGACGCCCTCCGGTCCCCTCGGTCCGATGACCCGAGCCCGGACGTCCTCGTCGCCGCACTCGGGGAGGAGGACCCCTCCGATGTCCGCCCGGCTCTCGACGTGCTCGGTCTCGACGTCGATGAGCTGCTCACCACCCACGAGCCGGAGGGCACCACGGGAACAGTCACGACCGTGCTCCTCCCACCCGGCGCGCATGCCGTGCGCCGCGTGCTGCTCGTCGGAGTCGGGGACCGCTCCGACGACTCCTGGCGGGTCGCCGGTGCCGCGGTCGGCCGGGCAACACGCGGAGGCGGCGCGGTGGTGCACGCGGTCGGTGAGGCGGCCGGGGCAGCCGGCCTCACGGCATACGTCGAGGGCGTCGTCCTCGGGTCCTGGGCGTCGCCGCGCTGGACTCGGCAGGGAGCGGTCGCAGGCGCCGAGCCGGCGGGCACCGCCGTGGTCACCGGCACCACGGCCGCCGAGGTGGTCTCACGCGCGGTGACCCGGGCTCGGGCGCAGCTCGTCGCCCGCGGACTGGCGGTGACGCCCTCGAACACGAAGACCCCCACCTGGGTGGCGGGACAGGCGAGAACTGCCGGTCGACGCTCCGGTGTCGAGGTGCGGGTGTGGGACGAGCGGGCCCTGCGCCGCGACGGCTTCGGTGGCATCCTCGCGGTCGGGCAGGGCTCCGCCAGCCCTCCCCGCCTGGTCCGCCTCGACCACGAGCCGGTGGGGGTGACGTCCGAGACCCCGCGGGTCGTGCTCGTCGGCAAGGGCATCACCTTCGACACCGGGGGCCTCCAGGTGAAGCCGGTCGACGGGATGGTCGGCATGAAGACCGACATGTCCGGTGCGGCCATCGTGCTCGCGGTCCTCGCCGCGTGCCGCGACCTCGAGGTGCCGGTCAGGGTGACGGGCCTGCTCGCCCTCGCGGAGAACGCCCTCGGTGGCGGGTCCTACCGGCCGGGCGACGTCGTCAGGCACTACGGCGGACGCATCGTGGAGATCCGGAACACCGACGCCGAGGGCCGGATGGTGCTCGCCGACGCGCTCGCCTACGCCGAAGCCCACCTCGACCCGGACTGGCTCGTCGACGTCGCGACGCTGACGGGCGCGGCGCGAGTCGCCCTCGGCCGCGTCGCGGCACCGGTGTTCTCGACGGACGAGGACCTTCGCGACGCCCTCGTCGCCTCTGGTGCGACGACTGGTGAGACGCTCTGGCCGATGCCGCTGCCCGAGACCTACCGTCGAGCCCTCGACTCCGACGTCGCCGACCTCACCCACATCGCACCCGATGTCGGCGGCGGGGCCGTCACCGCGGCACTGTTCCTCCGGGAGTTCGTGGGGGATCGCCGGTGGGCCCACCTCGACATCGCGGGGACCGGGCGCTCGGACGTCGACGCCGGCATCGCCGCCAAGGGCGCCACCGGGTTCGGGACACGACTGCTGCTGCGGTGGCTGGAGGAGATGGCATGAACGCCGGGTACGGGCTGACGGTGCGCTGGTCGCTGACGCAGGCACCGGACGACGTGGCCGACCAGCTGCGGGAGTACGTCGTCGGCACGTCCATCGCGCGGTTCATGTTCCTCGACGGGCTCGCCTTCAAGGTGTGGCGGATGCGCGAGGGCGAGTGGTTCGAGGGGACCTACGTCTTCGACAGCGAGCAGGACCGCACCCAGTTCCGCGAAGGCTTCGAGCGGGGTGGGCAGCGGTCCCCGGGCAGCGGGATCATCGGGTCCGCCCCTGTTCTCGTGGAGGACTGGGAGGTCGTCGCGATCGCGGAGGGACCGGCCGGCTTCCGTCGGGGTGCCGGCCCGGACGTCAGCTGACGAGGAGCGGACCCATGCGGCGGGTCAGCGTCGGACGGCGACGAGCAGGCCGTCGCTGACCGGCAGCAGCGCGGGCACGAGGTCCACGTGGTCGCGCACGCTCTTGCCGAGGTCCCGCAGGGCCGTCGTCGTCGCGTCGCGGGCAGCCGGGTCGGCGACCTGGTCGTGCCAGAGCATGTTGTCCATCGCCAGCACCCCACCCGAGCGCAGCAGCCGCACGGCGTGCTCCACGTAGGTGGGGTAGCCGCCCTTGTCCGCGTCCACGAGCACGAGGTCGTAGGCACCGTCGGCCATCCGCGGGAGCACGTCGGCAGCAGCACCGGTGATGACACGGGTCCGCTGGTGGGCGTAGCCGGCCGCGGCGTAGGCCTCGCGAGCGGCCCGCTGGTGCTCGGCGGAGGAGTCGATGGTCGTGAGCACCCCGTCCTCCGGCATCCCGGCAAGGAGCCACAGGCCGGACGTGCCGGCGCCGGTCCCGACCTCGAGGACGTGACGGGCCTGCACGGCCGCGGCGACGAACCGCAGCGCGGCGCCCGCGCCGGTGCCGACCGGAGTGGCCTCGCCGAGCTCGATCCCGCGGCGCCGGGCCGCCTCGACGACCTCGGGCTCGGGGACGAACTCCTCGGCGTAGGACCAGCTGGCCGGCTTGAGTGCGCTCATGCGCCAACCCTAGGGCTCCACGCTCCGGGTCGCCGGGAGTGTCACGTTCCCAGCGGGCGTTCAGGTTGACCGGGAACAATTCACGGCTTCGACGCGTACCGATGGGTACATGACCAGCATGGTGAGGGAACAGCCGATGATGACGACGGATGCCGCCACGGGCGGCGGGACGCCGGCTGCCGGCTGGGTGCCGCCCACGTGGGAGGAGGTCGTCGAGCAGCACTCGGCCCGCGTGTACCGCCTCGCGTACCGGCTCACCGGCAACGTCCACGACGCCGAGGACCTCACCCAGGACGTGTTCGTGCGGGTCTTCCGGTCCCTGCACACCTACCAGCCGGGAACCTTCGAGGGCTGGCTGCACCGCATCACCACGAACGTCTTCCTCGACAAGATGCGCCGCAAGCAGCGGATCCGCTTCGACGCGCTCTCGGACGAGTCGGCCGCCCGCCTGCCGAGCCGGGGCCCGAACCCGGAGCAGAGCTACCACGACGCCCACTTCGACGCCGACGTCCAGCGCGCCCTCGACGCCCTGTCGCCGGACTTCAGGGCCGCCGTGGTGCTCTGTGACATCGAGGGCCTGTCGTACGAGGAGGTGGCCGCGACGCTGGGCATCAAGCTCGGGACCGTCCGCTCGCGGATCCACCGTGGCCGCGCCCAGCTGCGCGAGGCCCTCGCGCACCGAGCCCCCCAGCCGTCCACCGCACCGGCCCCGACCCGGCGTCGGATCGTCCGTCGACCCGCCGCGGGCACCGTATGACCGACGCGATGCGGGTGCGCTGCCTCGGGGACGAGCTCCCCGAGTACGCCGCGGGCCGACTGTCCCTCGAGCGCCAGTGGGCGTGGGACCGTCACCTCGTCGCGTGCCAGGTGTGCGCGCACGCCGTGGCCCAGGAGCGTCGCCTGCGGAGCGTGTTGGCCGGGGCTCCGTCGATGCCGGGTGACCTGCGCTCTTCCCTCCTCGCGCTGGGGAGCACCCTGGCGGCATCGGCCACAGCGCCGGCCACCACCGCGCATCCCCGTCCCCCGCTGGTCCTCCTCGCCCCCGGCGCCCCACCCTGCCACCGCAGCGCCCTCCGGGCGACCGTCATCGCTGCGGCCGCAGCCGGGGTCTCCGCCGCGGCCGCGTGGAGCCTGACGATCATCGGCGCCCCGACCGCCGTCCGGCCCGGCCTCGGCACGACGACCGTTCCCGCCGTCCAACCCGCCGCTGCGCCGACGACCGCGAGCCCGGCGACGAACACCGGGGTGGCCTCGTTCGGGCTGTCCCGCCCCGTCGTCGTGGCGCGTCTCGGCCAGCAGGCAGAATCGACCCCATGACCGACGAGCAGGGGGCCACGAGCGGGAACTGGCACCCCTGGGACCGCTCCGACGACCCGTCGGCCGGTGACCCGTCCGCGCAGACCCAGCCGGTGCCCACCGCGGCGCCGGCGCCGGCTCTCGGCGCGGCTACTCCCTCGGCGTCCTTTCCGGCATACCCCTCGTATGCGGAGAAGGATCCCGCACACCCGGCCGGCACGCCGGACCAGGCGTCCCCCAGCCGGCGGGGACCCGGATGGGGTGCCGTCGTCGGGGTGGCTCTCGCGGCTGCAGTGCTCGCGGGCACCACAGGAGGCCTCGTGGGTGGTGTGCTCGCGGAGCGTGGTGCGTTCGAGCGCACCGGCGCCCCCGAGGCCGCACCGAGCGCCGGCGTGGGCGCGACCACGCGGCCGACCGGCTCGATCGCCAACATCGCGGCCAGGGCGACACCCAGCGTGGTCACCCTGCGGGTCGCGGGTGCGGAGGGGGCTGGCACGGGGTCGGGCTGGGTGTACGACGGCCGGGGCCACATCGTGACGAACAACCACGTCGTCGCGAGCGTCGCCGACAGCGGGGAGATCACCGTCGTCCTGGCCAACGGCAAGCAGCTCGAGGGGCGCGTCGTGGGGCACGACTCCTCGTACGACCTCGCCGTCGTCAAGGTGGACCGCACCGACCTCACGCCGCTCACGTTGGGCCGCTCGGAGGACGTCGTGGTCGGTGACCAGGTCGTCGCCGTCGGAGCGCCGCTGGGGCTCGACTCGACGGTGACGTCCGGGATCGTCAGTGCCCTCGACCGGCCGGTGACGCCCGGCGAGGACGACGACCAGTCCTTCATCAACGCCATCCAGACCGATGCCGCCATCAACCCGGGGAACTCCGGTGGCCCGCTCCTCGACATGGGGGGCCGCGTCATCGGGGTCAACTCCGCCATCGCGCGCGCACCCGGCTCCTCGTTCGGCCAGAGCGGCAACATCGGGGTCGGTTTCGCCATCCCCAGCGCCCAGGTCCGCACGACGGTGCAGCAGCTCATCGAGACGGGGCGGGCGGTCCACCCGGTCATCGGTGTCTATCTCGACTCCACCTACGAGGGCGAGGGGGTGAGGATCGCCGACGAGGGTCCGGGAGGCGAACCGGCCGTCAACCCGGACGGTCCGGCCGACGCGGCGGGCCTGCGCCCGGGCGACGTCGTCGTCGCGTTCGAGGGGAGGCCGGTGTCCGAGCAGGGCGAGCTCGTCGTCGCCATCCGCGCGCGCACCGTGGGGGATAGGGTCACCCTGACCATCCGTCGCGACGGCGACTCCCGCGATGTCACGATGGTGCTCGAGGGCTCGGAAGACTGACCCCATCTCGCACGGGATCGACGGAAGGACGGTGAGGACCCGGTGTTCGGCGTGAACGGTTGGGAGATCGTCCTCCTCGCGCTCATTGCGGTCTTCATCCTCGGACCGGACCGGATGCCGGAGTACGCCGCCAAGCTGGCTCGCGGCATCCGCAGGCTTCGCGTCATGGCCGAGGGCGCGAAGGGGCAGCTCAAGGACCAGCTCGGCCCTGAGTACGAGGACATCAACTGGCGGCAGTACGACCCTCGGCAGTACGACCCTCGCCGCATCGTCAAGGAGGCCCTCCTCGACCCCCTCGACGATGCGGTGTCCCCGGTGCGTGACGAGATCGGATCAGTCCGGTCGGCGGGCAGCATCACCGGCGGCGCAACCGTGGCCGCTGCAGGTGGTGCGACCGCGGCGGGCGCGGCGGCAGACGCTACCGGCCCGGCGGTCTACATCTCCAAGGCTCGCAGCTCCACGCACTGGGACCCCTCCCGGCCGACCCCGTACGACGTCGACGCCACCTGACGCGGAGACGCGAGGGAGCGGACGGTCAGCGGGCGGCGGGCGTGAGCCCCAGCGAGCGGCCGGCCAGCCCGCGTGAGCGCGTCCCGAGTCCCTTCGCGATGCCACGCAGGGCGACCGCGGCCGGGGAGTCGGGCTCCCCGAGGACGACGGGCATGCCCGAGTCGGCACCGATCCGCAGCCGGGTGTCGAGGGGGATCTGACCGAGGAGCGGCACCTCGGCACCGATGGCCCGGGTCAGGGACTCCGCGACGTCGCGTCCTCCGCCGGAGCCGAAGATCTCCTGGCGAGTGCCGTCGGGCAGCTCCAGCCAGCTCATGTTCTCGATGACCCCGGTGACCCGCTGGTGCGTCTGCAGGGCGATGGCCCCGGCCCGCTCGGCGACCTCGGCGGCGGCCTGCTGCGGGGTGGTCACGACGAGGATCTCCGCCCCGGGGACGAGCTGGGCGGTGGAGATCGCGATGTCCCCGGTGCCCGGTGGGAGGTCGAGGAGGAGGACGTCGAGGTCGCCCCAGAACACGTCGGCGAGGAACTGCTGCAGCGCACGGTGCAGCATCGGGCCCC
>CALCXF010000128.1 GCA_937907685.1 uncultured Nostocoides sp. | reverse complement strand
CGAGGAGCAGAAGAAGACCGCCCAGGACGAGCTCGCCGCCCTCGGCTGAGACCGGTCGCCCCGACCATCGGAGTCAGCCCTCGTGTCCACCATCAGTGCCGGCGCAGGCCCCTCGACGACCTCGAGGGGCCTGCGGCCGTCTCCCGAGCCGGTCTCGCTTCGCTCGACCCGGCCCCGTTACGGGGAGAAGGTCGCCTACGCCCTCCTCGTCATCGCCGCCGGCGTCTCCGTCCTCACCACCGTCGGGATCGTGCTTTCCTTGGTCGTCCCGGCGACGCAGTTCTTCCGCGAGGTGAGCATCACCGAGTTCCTCACCGGAACGTCGTGGACGCCGCGGTTCGCGGACCAGAGCTACGGGGTCCTGCCCCTGATCACCGGGACGCTGTGGACGACGGCGATCGCCCTGGCGATCGCCATCCCGATCGGTCTCGGTGCCGCGAGCTACCTTTCCGAGTACGCGTCGGCGCGTACCAGGAGGGTCCTCAAGCCAACCCTCGAACTGCTGGCAGGGGTGCCGTCGGTCGTCTACGGCCTCTTCGCGGTGGTGTTCGTGGGACCAGTCGTCCTCAACGACTGGCTCGGTATCGAGGTGGGGACGTTCTCGGTGCTCGCGGCGGGTCTGGTGCTGGGTGTGATGATCATCCCGACGGTCGCCTCGCTCGCCGAGGACGCCATGTCGGCCGTCCCCCGGGCCCTGCGCGAGGCGTCCTACGGGCTCGGGGCGAACCGGACGCGCACGGTGCTGCGGGTCGTCTTCCCGGCGGCGATCTCCGGCATCGCGGCCTCGATCGTCCTCGGCCTCAGCCGAGCCGTCGGCGAGACGATGATCGTCGCCATGGCGGCGGGCAGCCAGGCCAAGGTGGTCACCGACCCCTTGGAGAGTGGGCAGACGATGACGGGCTTCATCGCGTCGGCCGCGCTCGGCGACAGCGTGCAGGGGTCGTTGCAGTACAACACCCTGTTCGCGGTGGGTCTCACGCTCTTCGTCATCACGTTGGTCATCAACCTCATCAGTATTCGCCTCGTCAACCGCTTCCGGGAGATCTACTGATGGCCGCCATCACCGCCGAGTCCACGTCGGGGAGCCGTCCGCTCACCACGGCGGCATACGGGGAGAAGAGCCCCCAGTCACTGGTGTTCCTCGTCCTGCTGTGGCTGAGTCTCGTCTTCGGGATCCTCGTCCTCGCCGTTCTGCTCGTGACGACGTTCATCGAGGGTCGGTCGCGGATCGACGCGCAGCTCTTCACCAACTACACCTCGCAGATCGCCCCCGAGACCGCAGGGGCGCGCGCCGCCATCCTCGGGACGGCATGGGTGATCGGCGTCACCGCCCTCCTGGCCATCCCCATTGGTGTCGCCGCGGCCGCCTACCTGGAGGAGTTCGCCTCCAGGAAGAGCAGGTTCGCCCACCTCGTCGAGCTGAACGTCCAGAACCTCGCTGCCGTGCCGGCGATCATCTACGGCATGCTGGCCGCGGCGGCAGTGGTCGCGATCGGCATCCCGCGAAACACCGTCATCGCCGGCGGCATCGCGCTGGCGCTGCTCATCCTGCCGGTCGTCATCGTGTCGACCCGTGAGGCGCTGCGCGCCGTGCCGCAGGAGATCCGTCAGGGCTCGCTCGCCCTCGGCGCGAGCCCGATGCAGACCCTCCAGCGCCAGACGCTCCCGGCGGCGGTCCCGGGCATCGCGACGGGCACCATCCTCGCCCTTTCGCGGGCGATGGGCGAGGCCGCTCCGCTGCTTCTGCTCGGTGGGCTGGTGTTCGTGAAGTTCGACCCCAACGGCATCCTCAGCGGCTTCACGACGATGCCCATCCAGATCTTCGACTGGGCCAGCCGGTCCCAGGAGTCCTTCCAGCAGCTCGCCGCCGCGGCCAGCATCCTGCTCCTCGTCCTCGTTCTCGCGATGAACGGCGTCGCGATCATCATCCGCAACAAGTACTCGAACCCGCGATGACCGAGCCCACGTCCCCCCACCTGACCAGCGACCCCCCAGGAGAGCCCACCGTGGACAGCACCGCCACCATCTCGATGCGCCTGCCGGAGCCCATCGACGCCGGTCGACTCGAGCTGTCGGAGGTTCCCCGCGCCGTCCTCAGCTGCACGGACGTGAGCCTCTACTACGGCGACTTCCGCGCCGTGAACCAGGTCACGATGGACATCGGCGTCCACGAGATCACGGCGCTCATCGGACCCTCCGGCTGCGGCAAGTCGACCGTCCTGCGAGCACTCAACCGGATGAACGACCTCATCCCCGGCACCCGTGTCGAGGGGACGATCGCCTACCACGGCATGGACATCTACGGCCGGGACGTGGACCCGATCGAGGTGCGGCGCCGGATCGGGATGGTGTTCCAGAAGCCGAACCCGTTCCCGAAGTCGATCTACGACAACGTCGCCTACGGCCCCAAGGTCATCGGGATGAAGGTCTCGAGCATGGACGACGTCGTCGAGGAGAGCCTGCGGGCTGCAGCCCTGTGGGACGAGGTGAAGGACAAGCTCAAGCAGTCCGCCTACGGCCTCTCCGGCGGTCAGCAGCAGCGCCTCTGCATCGCACGCACCATCGCGGTGAAACCGGAGGTCATCCTCATGGACGAGCCCTGCTCCGCGCTCGACCCGATCGCGACCGCGCGCATCGAGGACCTCATGATGGAGCTGCGCGAGGACTACACCATCGTCATCGTCACCCACAACATGCAGCAGGCGGCCCGGGTCGCTGACCGCACGGCCTTCTTCACCGCCGAGGCCGCGGAGGGCCACGGCGACCGCACCGGACACCTCGTGGAGTTCGCCGAGACGACGAAGATCTTCAGCAACCCGGCCGACCCGCGCACCGAGGACTACATCTCGGGCCGTTTCGGCTGAGCCCACCGGGGCCCCGCACGTCCGCGGGGGCGATCGGGCACGCTGCGTCCACAACCCAGCCGCCGCTCGCCTCCGCGGACTTCAGCCCCCGGGCTTGACGGCCCGGATGAGGGCGCCATGGATGCCGTCGCCGGCCGCGTGCGTGAACCGCACCTCGGCGTCGACGAAGCCGGCAGCAGCGAGGCTGTCGAGGTACTCCCGGCGCGACAGGGCGCCGGCCACGCATCCGGTGTAGGAGCCGCGTTCGGCCCGTTCTGCGGGGCTCAGCCGGTCCTCGGCCACCACGTCGGAGATGCCGACCCGGCCTCCCGGCCGGAGCACCCGGTACACCTCCGACAGGACCGCGGGCTTGTCGGGCGAGAGGTTGATCACGCAGTTGGAGATGACGACGTCGACGGCGGCATCCGGCAGTGGGAGGTCCTCGATGACACCCCGGACGAACTCGACGTTCTCCGCGCCGGCGGTGGCGGCGTTGGCCCGGGCGAGGGCGAGCATCTCCTCCGTCATGTCGACGCCGTAGACGAACCCGCGCTCGCCGACCCGTCGGGCCGACAGCAGCACGTCGATGCCACCGCCGGACCCCAGGTCCAGGACGGTCTCGCCCTCGCGCAGCTCGGCGACGAGCATCGGGTTTCCGCAACCGAGGCTGGCGGCGACCGCGGCAACCGGCAGCTGGCCCTGCTCCACCGCTGAGTAGAGGCCCGCCCCGAAGGTCGCGTCGGTCTCCAGCCCACCCCCGCAACAGGAGGCTGCTGTTCCCGTGGCGGGGCCGCAGCACGCACTGTCGCGCCGGCTCAGCTCCGGCTGGTCCGTGTGGTCGGCGAGCAACGAGGCGGCCCGGGCGTAGTGCGCCCGCACCTCTTCACGCAGGTCGGGTCTGCTCATGACGTGCTCCTTCCCTTCCGGCTCTTCGGTCCTGGTGTCGACTGTGCGGGGGCCAGGGCGTCGGCGATCGCCGCGACCCGCTCCGGAACGGCCCGGTAGTACACCCAGGTGCCGCGCTTCTCGCTGGCCACGAGGCCACTGTCCTTGAGGATCTTCAGGTGGTGACTCGCCGTGGCCGCGCTCTTGCCGATGCCTTCGGAGATGTCACAGGCGCAGACCTCGTCGGCGTTGAGCAGCATCGCCATGATCGTGACGCGCGCCGGATCGGCGAGAGCCCTGAAGAGGGCGGCGAGCGTCTGTGCGGACTCGTCGACCCTGGGGGCGCTGGGCGGCTGGCAGCAGGCGGACAGGACCGTCAACGGGAGTCCCCTCGGGGCGGCCATGGTGGTTGTCCTCATGACCGTCATCCTACCCATCCTTCGATGTTCATCGAAGAAATACTTCCACCGATATCGAAGTTGTGCTTCGATGAAGGTCGAACCGCGCCCGTACCAACGTCGCGCTCTCCCGGTCATCGGCCGGTCCACGCAGATCGAAGGAGATCCTGATGCCTGTCGGCACCCTTGTGTCCACCCCACCGCTCACGAAGGCAGAGGATCCGCCCGTGGTGGTCATCGGTGCGGGTCCAGTGGGCCTGGCCGCTGCGGCGCACCTGACCACCCGCGACCTGCCCTTCGTCGTCCTCGAGGCGGGGGACACCGTGGGGGCGGCGGTGGCGCAGTGGGGCCACATCCGCACGTTCACGCCGTGGCGCTACATCGTGGACAGCGCCGCCGAGAAGCTCCTCGCGCCCACCGGGTGGTCGGTGCCGACCACGCGCCGCTCCCCGACGGGCGCGGAGGTCGTCACCCGGTACCTGACTCCGCTGGCAGGGGTCCTCGGCGACCGGGTCCACACCGGCGCACGGGTGGTCGCGGTGTCCCGTGAGGGCCTCGACAGGTCGCGGGGCGTGGGGCGGGAGACGCGGCCGTTCGTCGTCCGCATCGAGCACCGGGACGGAACGGTGCAGGACGTGAGGGCCCGCGCCGTTCTCGACGCCTCGGGCACCTGGGGCCAGCAGAACCCGCTCGGCAGCTCGGGCCTCCCCGCACTGGGTGAGCAGGTCGCCCGGGCCGGTGGACGCCTTCCCGGGCCACTCCCCGATGTCCTGGGCGCCGACCGGACGCGGTTCGCCGGCCGCACCACCCTGGTCGTCGGCATGGGGCACTCGGCCGCGAACACGCTCGTGGCGCTGGCCGAGGTTGCCCGCGAGAACAGCGACACCCGGCTGGTGTGGGCGATCCGCGCCACCACGGCGCGACGGGTGTTCGGCGGCGGAGCGGCCGACGACCTCCCCGACCGCGGCCGGCTCGGCTCGGACCTGCAGGGGCTCGTGAGCTCCGGCGCCGTGGAGCTCGTTCACGGCTTCGCGACCCGCGAGCTTCGCCTCGGTCCCGACGCGACGACCGTGGACGTCGTGGGGGACACGGCGAAGGGCGAGCGGACGATCGCCGGTGTGCACAACGTCGTCGGCGCGACCGGGTTCCGGCCGGACCTCGACATCCTCGCCGAGCTGCGGCTCGACCTCGACCTCGGCCTCCAGGCGCCACGGGCCATCGGTCCCCTCGTCGACCCTGCCGTCCACTCGTGCGGCTCGGTCCCACCGCATGGCTGGCGCGAGCTGGCCCATGACGCCGAGCCCGGGTTCTTCGTCGTCGGCATGAAGTCCTACGGACGCGCACCCACGTTCCTCGTCACCACGGGCAACGAGCAGGTCCGCTCGGTCGTGGCGCACCTCGCCGGAGATCACGCGGCGGCCGACGAGGTCCAGCTCGTCCTCCCCGAGACGGGGGTGTGCTCGTCGGGCAGTGCCCTGACCGACGCGGAGGTCGCCTCCGGGGTGTCTTCTGCGGACGGCTCCTGCGACGCGCCCGCCAGAGCGGCCGCTGAGACGTCGAGCGTTTCACCGTCTCTCGAGCGGCTGCGCGTCGGCTTCGCGACCGGTGTCGCGGCCGGCAGGCTGGGCGACGAGCTGTCGGCGTCCCACCCGGCATCAGAGGAAGAGTGACAGCAGCAGGTATGCCGCTGCCGCCGCGACTCCTGCCCCCGGGAACGTCAGCACCCAGGCCGTGACGATCTGTCGCGCGACCCCCCACCGGACCGCCTTGGCCGAGCGAGTGGCACCCACTCCGGTGATCGCCGCCGTGATCGCGTGCGTCGTCGAGATGGGCGCTCCGGTCGCGGTGGCGGCGTAGAGCACTGCGGCGGCTGTGGTCTCGGCCGCGAAACCGTGCGGGGGGTCCAGGTCGATGATGCGCCGGCCCAGGGTTCGCATGATGCGCCACCCACCGGCATAGGTTCCGAGGCTGAGGACCACAGCGGACAGGGCGATGACCCACCAGGGGATGGAGAGGTCTTCCCGCGAACGGTAGCCGCTGGCGACAAGCGCCAGGGCGACGACCCCTGCCGTCTTCGCCGCATCCTGCATGCCGTGCCCGAACGCCATGGCAGCTGCGGACACCGTCTGCGCGTAGCGGAAGCCGCGCGCCGTCGGCCCGGGCGCCGACCGCCGAAACCCCCAGAGGATCGCCGTCATGACGAGGAAGCCGCCGGCCAGTCCCAGGAGGGGCGAGAGGACCATCGGCACGACCACCCGGTCGAGGATGCTCGCCCACTTCACCGTCGCGCCGGCCGCCAGAGCGGCACCTCCCAAGCCGCCGATGAGGGCGTGTGACGACGAGGAGGGCAGGCCGCCCCACCACGTGACGAGGTTCCAGCCGATCGCGCCGATGAGGGCGGCAGCACACACGGCGACCCCCGACGGGCCCACCGGGACCTCGATGATGTCGGCCCCGATCGTCTGGGCGACCCGGACGCCGGCGAACCCGCCGATCAGGTTCATCACGGCGGCGAGGGCGAGCGCGATGCGGGGGGTCAGTGCCCGCGTCGACACCGAGGTGGCGATCGCGTTCGCCGCGTCGTGGAAGCCGTTCGTGTACGTGAAGCCCATCGCCAGCACGACGACGAGCGCGACGGGCAGCCAGTCCACCCCGTCAGGACTCTCGGACGGAGATCGCCTCGACCTTGACGGCGACCTCCTCGAAGCCGTTCGCGGCGGCCTCGAGCGCGTCGATGATGTCCTTGTGCTTCATCACGGTGATGGGGTCGGCGCCGGGGGTGTTGAACAGCTCGGCGAGCATGCGCCGGTAGGCCTTGTTGGCGCGGTTCTCGAGCCGGTCGACCTCGACCCAGTAGGCGGTGAGACCCTTCATCGACCGCAGCCTCGGCATGGCGTCGGCGGTGACGTCCGCCATCCGTGAGATGACCTCGACCTGCTTCGCCACGCGTGGGAGGACCTCGTCCACGCGGTAGAGGACGATGAGGTCGACGGCCGCCTCGATGAGCCCGACGCAGCCGTCGAGGGCGACGGCCAGCCCGTGCATGTCGGCGCGGTCGAACGGCGTCACGAAGGAGCCGTTGACCTTGCGGATGATCTCGTGGGTCGCCTCGCGGGCTGACGCCTCGAGCTCGTGCATGCGCTTGAGGATCACCTCGCGCTCGTCCGCAGACGCGCCGAGGAGGGCGGTCAGCTCCGCCGCAGCGTCGACGAGGTGCCGCGCGGAGGCGGCGAAGAGGTCGAAGAAACGGGGGTCCTGCGGGGTGAGGCGGATGCCCACGGTCGGTCTCCGGATAGGGGGCCAGTCGGTGGGTACAGGCTAGGGCCAACCCGCGAGTGCCCGGTAGGCGGACTCAGGCGTCGCCGTCGCCCGTCCCCGCACCGGAGGCGTCGCCCGTCCTGGCACCGGCGCCGGATCCGTCAGCCATCCCGGCACCGTCACCCGCGCCAGCCCCGTCGGCCGCGGTAGGACTGCCCTCGCCATCTGCTGTGTCCAGCCCGAGCACCTCGTCGATGCGCTGGTCGGTGAGGTGCTGCTCGCTCTGCGACGCCGCGAGCACGAGGTCACCGACGAGCCTGATCTCGGTCTCGAGCTGGTGGTCGTGGAGCGAGGGGTCCGACGTCACCTGCTCACCGTACGGCCGTGGCACGGCGCGCGGCTCGTTGTCCACAGCCGAATGCCGCGTTCACGTCGAGCGGAGCGGAGGTGGGTGCCGGACCGGGAGCGCCTCACGGCGCGTGGCCGCTCGTAGCGGCTGATGTTGGGACCCGGGGCTGCCGCGGTCCGGCACCCACAGACGACCCTAACGCCTGTCCGCGCCAGATGTGTTCCCGAACGTGACCGGGGGTGATCGCGAGAGGTGCTCAGTCGAGGTCGCCGGACCGCCAGAGGTTGGCGCAGGCTCGCAGGTCCTCACCGGTCGTGAGCATCGCCGCGGCGGTCCTCGTGAGGTCGCTCGCCCCTCCGGGATCGGCCCCGTCCCGGTCGTGCGCGATCTCCGCACGACCGGCGGCGACGACCGCGCAGAATGCCGATGCGCGTTCCAGCGCCACGGCGAGGTCACCCTCGAACACGCCCTCCAGGATCTGGTCGGCCACCCGCTGCATCTCCTCGGGGCGCGGCGGCTCGGCGATCCCCGCCACAGCGTGGGCGACGTCTGTGAAGCGGATGCCGGCGGCATACTCGCGACTCGCCTGCTCCGGGGTGCGTCTCACCCACTCCCGCAAGGCGTAGAGGCGCCACAGGGCACCGGGCAACGAGCGCGCTGGGCGCGCCGACCAGAGGTCCGCGACCGTCGACAATCCCAGGTCGTCGACGAGGGTGACGAGCCGGGTCGTGACCTCCGGGTCGTGGGCCGCGCGGCCGGTCCCCACGAGGATCGCCGCCGTCTGGTGGGCCACCTCGGTGACCTCCGCGGGGCCGGGCAGGGTGCCCCCGTGCGCCTCGAGGGCTTCGGGCCCGAAGGGCACGGGCCGCCGGGGGAGGGCTCGTCCGCCGTCGCTCATCCACACAGTGTCCCATCCGCCCGGACGTCGCGCCTCGTCGTGCACCTCGGCGCTCTCTGGGGAGTGTGCCGAGGGTGGCGCAGGGGTAGGAGCCAGCGCATGGCACGAGAAGGAGCGGCAGCCGAGCGCGCCGAGACGGCTCCCCACCCGGATGCCGGGCGCAAGCCCGACTCCCCGGACGACATCGGCAAACGCGGGTGGGTCTACACCGCCAAGTCCGCGTTCCGGGAGTTCCAGCGCGACCAGTGCACGGACCTCGCCGCGGCACTGACGTACTACTCCGTCTTGTCGGTCTTTCCCGCGATCCTCGCCCTCGTCTCGCTGCTCGGGGTCTTCGGCCAGGGTGAGACGACGACCACGGCGCTCCTCGACATCGTCCGCCAGCTCGGGCAGGGCCAGGTCGCCGACCAGCTCCAAGGCCCCATCGACCAGATCAGCGGGGCCCGGGGGTCGGGCATCGCCCTGGTCGTCGGTCTCGCCGGCGCGCTGTGGTCCGCCTCGGGCTACGTGGGGGCCTTCGGACGGGCGATGAACCGCGTCTACCAGGTCGACGAGGGACGGCCGATCTGGAAGCTGCGCCCCGTGGTGCTGCTCATCACCGTGGGGCTCGTCGTCATGGCGGCTCTCGTGCTCATCGGTCTCGTCGTGAGCGGGCCCGTCGCCCGGGCCATCGGCGACGTGGTGGGCCTCGGGGACGCCAGCGTCACCACCTGGGACATCCTCAAGTGGCCGGTGATGCTCGGCATCGTCATCGTCATGGTCGCCGTCCTCTACTACGCGACGCCCAACGTCAAGCAGCCGAAGTTCCGGTGGGTCTCGGTCGGTGCCGCCGTCGCGATCCTCGTCTGGGTGCTCGCCTCCATCGCGTTCGGCTTCTACGTGAGCAACTTCGGCTCCTACAACAAGACCTACGGGTCGCTCGCCGGCATCATCGTCTTCCTTCTCTGGCTCTGGATCACCAACCTCGCCCTGCTCTTCGGCGCCGAGACCGACGCCGAGCTCGAGCGAGCCCGGCAGCTGCAGGCCGGCATCGAGGCCGAGAACACCTTGCAGCTGCCGCCGCGGGACACGCGCAACTCCGAGAAGGCCGAGAAGAAGCTGCAGGAGAAGGTGGCCGCCGGTCGCGAGCTCAGGCTCGACTCGCAGTCCCGGGACGAGGACGAGGGCGAGGGCGAGCGCCGTCACGGCGGTTCAGGCACTGGCGGCGGACCGGGGCGGGCTGCGACGCGCGGTGGTCCCACGGCATCCGAGCTGGGCACGCTGGCCTCGCACCAGACCTCTCCACGACACCGACGGCGGCACTGAGATCAGGGTGAGAGTGCCCGGCAAGACGGCAGGTCAGGATCGCCACCACCCTCCACCGCGTCGCCTACGATCTTCCGCGTGAGATCGCCGAGCACCGGGTGAACCGCTTCCAGGAGGGAGCCGTCCTCGGAGATCGGTACAGGTTGGGGACGCGGATTGCCTCCGGCGGCATGGGCGATGTCTGGGAGGCGACCGACGGCGTCCTCGAGCGCAGGGTGGCCGTCAAGATCCTCCGACCGAGCCTCGACGAGGAAGAGGTCTTCGCGCGCCGCTTCCGGAACGAGGCTCTCCACACCGCGAACCTGTGCCACTACAACATCGCCACGGTCTTCGACTACGGCGAGGAGGACGACCTCGCCTACCTCGTCATGGAGCTCGTACCGGGCGAGCCGCTCTCCGCGGTCATCACCCGAGAGGGTGCCCTCGAGCCGGCGAGGGTCCGGACGATCATGGGACAGGCTGCACTCGCCCTCGGAGCGGCCCACGAGGCCGGGGTGGTGCACCGTGACGTCAAGCCGGCCAACATCCTCCTCATGCCCGACGGGACCGTGAAGCTCACCGACTTCGGCATCGCGCGTGCCGTCGACGGCTCCGGGCAGACCCAGACCGGTGAGGTGCTCGGCACGCCTCACTACCTGTCGCCCGAGCAGGCGCTGGGTGAGCCGGCGACCGGCGCATCCGACCTCTACGCCCTGGGTGTCGTCGCGCACGAGATGCTGACCGGGCGGCGGCCGTTCGACAGGGGCACGCCCGTGGCGACGGCCCTGGCCCAGGTGCACGACACGCCGCCCCCGCTACCCCCCCATGTCCCGAAGGGGCTTCGTGCACTGATCACCCAGTGCCTGGCCAAGCGGCCCGAGGACAGACCGGCGACTGCCCGCGAGCTGGGCGAGCGTCTGGGGCTACCCGAGGGGGACCTGCCGGACAGCACGGAGGACGCCGTGCAGGTCGTCGGGGCCGCGGCCGAGGCGGAGGCCGAGGTGGACGACCGCCCGGCCGCCCCGCCGCGCTGGAATGGGACAGGGGACCCCACACCGACGCCCACGAGCATCGTCGTGGCCCCCAAGGGGCATGTGCACTGGGCGTGGCTCCCGGTCTTCGGGCTCATCGTGCTGGTCCTCGCCCTGCTGGTGCTCGGCGGCCGCTGAGCCGGGTGGCAAAGCTGGCGGCGCGGCACCTGGGGCATTCGATGCTGGGCGGTGCTGCTGGTCTCCTGTGGTCGTGCAAGGGTGCTGTCCGGCGTCCAGCCCGACCCCTGACACGGCGCATGCCCGCCCCAATCGCGTGCCACATGCGCCCGTTAGAGTGATCGCGCGTTGTGCGCGACGGATGCCGCGGCACTCGTCAGGGCCTCTAGCTCAACTGGCAGAGCTGCGGACTTTTAATCCGTAGGTTGTGGG
>CALCXF010000127.1 GCA_937907685.1 uncultured Nostocoides sp. | reverse complement strand
AGCTGCAGCGTGACGACGGTCGGGATCCCCCGCGCGAGTCGCGTCGTGCCGTCCGGCAGCGCACGGGCGGCGCCGACGAGAACACCGGCGACCCCGACCGTGAGCGCGACGACGCCGGTTGCCCGGGTGGTCGGCACCGCCAGGAGCGTCGCCGCGAGCAGCGTCACCGAGAGACCTCCTGCGAGGACGAGGGACGCACGTACCCGCCGGCCCTGGCCCACGTCCACCTCACCGCTGAGGCCAGGGTGAGTGGTGCGGAGTGCGCGTCGCACCGGGAGGAGCGCGAGAGGCACGATGACGAGCGGCGCGACGAAGACCGCCCGCCATCCCGCGAGCGCGTCGAGCCCACCCGCCACGCTCGGGCCGAGCAGTGACGGCAGGATCCACGCCGCCGCGAACGACGCGAAGACCTTGGCGCGGAGGCCGGCTGGTAGGGCTTGCGCGACGAGCACCACCAACGCCGTGTTGACGAGGGCCTCTGCCGCCCCGGACAAGGCCCGTCCGGCGACGAAGACGGCCATGTTGGGGGCGAGGCCGGAGACGACCTGCGCGATGGTGAAGGCCAGCAGCCCGAGAAGGAGCCCAGGCCGAGGTCCGCGCCGGTCGGTCCAGCCGCCGGCCCACGCCATGGCGATGGTGAACGTCACGAGCGAGGCGCCGGTCGACGCACCGAACAGCGCCCAGCCGTCGAGGTCACGCGTCACCGTGGGCAGGATCGTCATCACCGCTCGGTTCTCGAACGCCGCGAGGGTGACGAGCGCGACGGTCCCGGCCACGACGGGGAGGTGCTCGCGGGCGAAGAGGCGACCGGGAGGGGCGGTGAGCGAGGGCGGCCTCGGAGGCGTCGCGAGGCTCGTCCGTGTCACCTGGGTCGTGGGCATGACGAACATGGTGAGACCTCAAGTGCACTTGAGGTCAAGGCGGCGTACCGTGCAGGAGTGGACCGCCGCGACCTCCTTCCGATCGGTGAGGTGGCCGCGCGCTCGGGCGTCAGCGTGCCCACCGTGCGGTTCTACGAGGAGCGTGGCCTCATCTCCTCCGTGCGCACCCATGGCAACCAGCGCCGCTTCGAGCGGCACACACTGCGACGCATCGCGGTGATCCGCGCGGGTCAGCGGTTCGGGCTGTCCCTCGCCGAGCTCGCCGACGCTCTCGCCCAGCTGCCCGAGGACCGGCCGCCGACCAAGCGCGACTGGACCCGGCTCTCGTCTCGGTGGCAGGCCCTGCTCACCGAGCGGATCGTCGCAATGATCGCCGTCCGTGACGGCTTGGAGTCCTGCATCGGGTGCGGCTGCCTGTCCCTGCGCACGTGCCCGGTCTACAACCGCGACGACTCGCTGGCGTCGGAGGGGTCGGGCCCCCGTCGTTGGCCTCCGGCGACGCGAGACTGACGAGCGGCCGAGGACCCGCCGGGGCTGGAAGAATCGCTCCATGCCCGACCAGCCCGAGCAGCTCCCCGGCTTCGTCCACGTCTACTCGGGCAAGGTCCGGGACCTGTACGCCCCACTCGACCCCGGCTCGGGTCAGCCACGCGAGGACCAGCTGCTCCTCGTCGCCTCCGACCGCATCTCCGCCTTCGACGTCGTGCTCGACAGCCCCATCCCGGACAAGGGAGAGGTGCTCACCCGCCTCTCCCTGTGGTGGTTCTCGCAGCTCGACGACCTCGTGCCCAACCACGTCGTCTCGACAGTCGTGCCGGATGCCGTCCGCGGCCGGGGCGTGCTCGTGGAGCGGTTGCGGATGCTCGCCGTCGAGTGCGTGGCTCGCGCCTACCTCACCGGCGGGGGGCTCGTGGAGTACACCGCGACGGGCGCGGTGAGCGGTGTCCCGCTCCCGCCGGGCCTCGTGGACGGCGACCGCCTGCCCGAGCCCATCTTCACGCCGTCGACCAAGGCGCCGGTCGGCGAGCACGACGAACCCATTCCGTATGCCGTCGTCGAGGCGGAGCTGGGTGCCGACCTGGCCGCCCGGGTGCGGGACCTCACCGTCGCCATCCTCGAGCGAGCGAACCGGATCGCCGCCGACCGCGGCATCCTGCTGGCCGACACCAAGGTGGAGTTCGGGATGCGCGGGGACGAGGTGGTCCTTGCCGACGAGGTGCTGACACCGGACTCGTCCCGCTTCTGGCCGGCCGACGAGTGGGAGCCCGGGCATCCGCAGACGAGCTTCGACAAGCAGTACGTCCGCGACTGGCTCACCTCTCCGGCCTCCGGCTGGTCGAAGAGCTCTGGGGAGCCCCCGCCGCCGCTCCCGGACGACGTCGTGGCGCGCACGCGTGCGAAGTACGTCGAGGCGTACGAGCGGCTCACGGGCGAGCGGTTCTGAGTCCCGGGACGGACCGGCCGCGACAGTCGCAGTGGCGCCCGCGCGGCGCAGGTGGCCGCCGGTAGCCTGAGACCCGGCACCCGCCCCGTCGCATCACCGGGAGACCGCACACATGGCCTCGTCGCACGACCTCGTGCTGACCACCGTTCCGGGCGGCAACGCCCTCTCCCCGTTCCGCGCCACGGCACTCCTCGCCCGGCTCCGCGCGTCCGTGCCGAGCGTCACGTCGGTGACCGCCCGCCACGTCCACTGGGTGGCCAGTGAGACGGAGCTCGACGAGGGAACGGCCGCCACGGTTGCGAGGCTCCTCACCTACGGCGAGCCGTATGCCGGCGACCCGGAGGACGCGCACGTCACCTGCGTGGTCGTGGCACCTCGACTGGGCACGCTGTCCCCGTGGTCGAGCAAGGCCACCGACATCGCCCACAGCTGCGGGGTCGACGTCCGCCGCGTGGAGCGCGTCACGGAGTACCACCTGGGTTCCCGCGAGCCGCTCATCGATGAGCAGTGGGCCGCCTGCGCCGCCGCGCTGCACGACCGGATGACAGAGTCGGCGCTCCCGACGCGGAGCGACGCGGCGGCGCTCTTCGTCGAGCGGGACGCCGAGCCCATGGAGCACGTCGACGTGCTGGGCCGAGGACGTGCCGCGGTGGTGGAGGCGGACACGGCATACGGCCTGGCCCTCTCCGACGACGAGGTCGACTACCTCGTCGAGGCCTTCACCGGCCTGCGTCGCAACCCGACCGACGTCGAGCTCATGATGTTCGCCCAGGCGAACTCCGAACACTGTCGGCACAAGATCTTCAACGCCGACTTCGTCCTCGACGGCCGGGCCCAGCCGCGGTCGCTGTTCGGGATGATCCGGCACACCGAGGAGGTCGCCGGCGAGGGCACGGTGGTCGCCTACAAGGACAACGCCTCGGTCATGGTGGGTGGTCGACGGGTGGCCTGGCGGCCCGAGTCGGCCGACGGACCCAGCCGGTACACCGGGCGTGAGGACGACGTGCACGTCCTCATGAAGGTGGAGACGCACAACCACCCGACCGCGATCTCGCCGTTCCCGGGCGCCGCCACCGGCGCCGGCGGTGAGATCCGCGACGAGGGCGCGACCGGGCGGGGCTCGCAGCCCAAGGCGGGCCTCACCGGCTTCGCCGTCTCGAACCTCCACCTCCCGGGCCTCGACGAGCCGTGGGAAGCCGAGCCGTACGGCGCCCCCCATCACATCGCCAGCCCGCTGGAGATCATGGTCGAGGGACCGATCGGGGCAGCGGCGTTCAACAACGAGTTCGGCCGTCCGGGGCTGGGCGGGTTCTTCCGGGTCTACGAGCAGACGGTCGACGGCGTGCGCCGCGGCTATCACAAGCCGATCATGAGCGCCGGCGGCCTCGGCACGATCAGCGCAGGCATGACCGAGAAGGTGCTCTTCCCGGCCGGCACCCTGCTCGTCCAGATCGGCGGAGGCGGGATGCGCATCGGCATGGGCGGGGGAGCGGCGTCGTCCATGGCCGCAGGTGCCAACGCCGCCGAGCTCGACTTCGACTCGGTGCAGCGGGGCAACCCCGAGATCGAGCGGCGTGCCCAGGAGGTCGTCAACCACTGCTGGCGGCTCGGCGAGGACAACCCGATCCTCGCCATCCACGACGTCGGTGCCGGTGGGCTCTCGAACGCCTTCCCGGAGCTCGTCGACGGTGCCGGCCTCGGCGCCCGGTTCGACCTCTCGGCCATCCCGCTCGAGGAGTCGGGTCTGGCTCCGAAGGAGGCCTGGTGCAACGAGTCCCAGGAGCGGTACGTCGTCGCCCTGGCGCCCGAGTCGCTGCCGCGCTTCGCCGCGCTCTGCGAGCGTGAGCGCTGCCCGTATGCCGTCGTCGGCGTGGCGCGCGACGACGGGCGCCTCGTGCTGGCAGACGGGCCCGAGGACCAGCCGGGCGAGGACCGCGCGATCGACATGCCGATGGAGGTGCTGCTCGGCAAACCCCCCCGGATGACGCGGGACGTGGCTCGGGTCGAGCGGGATGCCGGTGACGTCGACCTCTCGGGGATCGATGTGCGCAACGCGGCATACGCCGTGCTGCGGCACCCGACCGTGGCGAGCAAGCGCTTCCTCGTGACGATCGCCGACCGGACGGTCGGCGGTCTCACTCACCGCGACCAGATGGTGGGGCCGTGGCAGGTTCCCGTCGCGGACGTCGCCGTGACGCTGGCCGACCATGTCGGGTTCGCCGGCGAGGCGATGGCGACGGGTGAGCGGATGCCGCTCGCGGCGGTCGACGGTCCGGCATCCGGCCGGATGGCGGTCGGCGAGGCGCTGACCAACCTGCTCGCCGCGCCCGTCACCGGACTGCGCGGCGTCAAGCTGTCCTGCAACTGGATGGCGGCGTGCGGGGAGGACGGCGAGGACGCGGCGCTCTACGACACGGTGGAGGCCGTGGCGATGGAGCTGTGTCCGGCGCTGGGGGTGTCGGTGCCGGTCGGTAAGGACTCGCTCTCGATGCGAACGCGGTGGACCGACGCCACGACGGGCCGGGCCAGGCAGGTCACCTCCCCGGTCTCACTCGTCGTGACTGCGTTCGCGTCCCTCCCCGACGTCAGGGGAACCCTGACACCGGAGCTGCGCGGTGGGCGCGGTGACGCTGCCGGCGGGGCGGCCTCCGGCGAGACGGTGCTCGTGCTCGTCGACCTCGGAGCTGGCCGGGACCGCCTGGGCGGGTCCGTGGTCGCTCAGGTGGCTGGCGTCTTCGGCGGCCCGGTGCCCGACCTCGACGATCCGCAGCGACTCCTTGACCTCGTGGCTGCTGTGAACGACCTCCGGTCCCGTGCAGCGGTTCTCGCCTACCACGACCGGTCGGACGGCGGCCTGTGGGCCACCGTCGCGGAGATGGCGTTCGCTGGTGCGTGCGGCGTCGAGGTCCACGTGCCCTCGTTGGCGGGTCTGTTCGCCGAGGAGCTCGGTGCTGTGCTCGAGGTTCCGGCTGCGCGGCTGGCCGAGGTGGAGGCCGTGCTCGCCTCGCACGGGCTCGGCGGCATGTTCCGCGTGGTCGGGCGACCGCTGCACGAGCGCCGCGCTCGGGTGCGCCTGGGCCACGAGGTCGTCCTCGACGAGCCCGTGCGCGACCTCGCGCAGGCGTGGGACGAGGTCTCGGCGCGGATCTCCGCGATGCGCGACAACCCGGTCTGCGCAGAGGAGGAGCATGCGGCGGTGGGGTCGGACGACGACCCCGGCCTCGTTCTCATGCCCACGTTCGACCCCACCCAGGACGTCGCCGCCCCGTACCTGTCGCTGGGTATCCGGCCGAAGGTTGCCATCCTCCGCGAGCAAGGCGTCAACAGTCACGTCGAGACGGCCTTCGCCTTCGACAGGGCAGGGTTCGACACGTACGACGTGCACATGACCGACCTCCACACCGGGCGGTTCGACCTCGACCAGGTCATCGGGCTCGTGGCATGCGGCGGGTTCTCCTACGGCGACACGCTCGGTGCGGGTGAGGGCTGGGCCCGGTCGGTGCTCTTCAACGAGCGGCTCACCGCATCGTTCCGCGACTTCTTCCACCGGAGCAACACCTTCGGGCTGGGCCTGTGCAACGGGTGCCAGATGTTCGCGGCCCTCGCCGACCTCATCCCGGGGGCGGAGGCCTGGCCGACGTTCACCCGCAACCGCTCCGAGCAGTACGAGGCACGACTGAGCATGGTGGAGGTTCTGGAGTCGCCGTCCGTCCTCACGGCCGGCATGGCGGGGAGCCGGCTCCCCATCGCGGTCGCTCACGGTGAGGGGTTCGCCGACTTCTCCGCCCGCGGGGACTCCGGCCGGGTGGAACGGGTGGCGCGGTTCGTCGACCACCACGGCAGGCCCACGACGGCATACCCGATGAACCCCAACGGATCGCCCGACGGCCTGACGGCCGTGACGACACCGGATGGGCGGTTCACCGCGATGATGCCGCACCCGGAGCGGGTCTCCCGCAACGCGCAGCTGTCGTGGACCTCCGGACCCGTCGAGGACGAGAGCCCCTGGCTGCGGATGTTCCGCAACGCCCGGGTCTGGGTCGACTGAGCCGCGCAGCGGCCCGGCCGACCTCACCCTGCTAGGACGCGTGACGCCGACGCGCCAGCCCCACGGCAACCACCGCGATCCCTCACAGCGATGACGGCCACCCACAAGCCCGCCTCGCCGACGCCCCAGACGAGCATCGCGGCGGCGACGAGCAGGACGGCGGCAACGATCCACCTCAACACCGACACGGCGACCATCTCCGAGCGCCCCTGTCACTCTGTGACGGGCGATGCTCGGCGTGCCGTCGAACGTGAGTGAGAAGACACCACGTCAGGCTCGGGTGGCAGCGCGACCTTCGATCGGGGGTGTGGACCTGATGACCCCATCCGAACTCGGTAGCGTGAAGGACATGCCCATCAAGCTCGAGAACGTCGGCATCGCGGTCCGCGACCTCGAAGCGACGATCGCCTTCTTCACCGACCTGGGGTTGACCGTCCTCGGCCGTGACACGGTCAGCGGGGAGTGGACCGACACCGCGGTTGGCCTGGACGGCAACCACGCAAGGATCGCCATGCTCCAGACACCCGACGGCAACGGTCGCCTGGAGCTCTTCGAGTACATCCACCCCGACGCAATCGAGACCGAACCCACCCGGCCCAACGAGATCGGGATGCACCGCGTGGCCTTCTCGGTCGACGACATCGACGAAGCCCTCGAGATCGCGGCGAAGCACGGCTGCCGCCCGCTGCGCGGCGTGGCGACCTACGAGGACCTCTACAAGCTGA
>CALCXF010000126.1 GCA_937907685.1 uncultured Nostocoides sp. | reverse complement strand
AGGACGATGAAGCCCTGGGCGTACTTGACGAACATCGTCTTGCGGGCGAAGAAGTAGCGGAAGTTGACACCGAGGTCGACGAACTCGTTGAGGCCCGCCTCGAACGGCAGCTCGATCCCCAGCCCGACCGAGGTGCCCCCCGCCGCGAGGGCACCGCGGTTGGCGGCCTCCATCGCCCCTGGTCCTCCGCCCGTGATCACGGCGTAGCCTGCCTGGACGAGCGCGCGCCCCACCTGCGTGCCGAGCTCGTAGACCGGGTCGTGCGGGTGGGTGCGGGCGGACCCGAACACGCTGACGGCCGGGCCCAGCTCAGCGAGCGCTCCGAAGCCCGTGACGAACTCGGACTGGATCCGCATGACCCGCCACGGGTCGGTGTGCACCCAGTCGGCCGAGCCCCGGCTGTCGAGCAGTCGCTGGTCGCTCGTCGAGCCCGGGACCTTCGAGCGGCGCATGACGACCGAGCCCTGGTGGTAGTCCCGGTCGGGGACGTGCTGGTCAGCGTTGGTGGTGTGGTCACGGTCGGGGACGTGCTCACGGTCCGCTATGGAGGGGTCACGGTCGGGGATCGAGGGGGAGCCGGAGGTCACGTCCACCGCGCCACTGTATGCCGCCGCTGTCACTCCCCGACCTCGTCTGTCGGCATGCGCCGACACGCCGCCTCCGGCGGCGTCGGCCGACGATCTGACAGACGAGGTGGGTGCTCGCGGGGGCGGGTGGTGGCGCCATTGGCGCACTTCTCGCGTCGGCGCGGCCCCCGGTCAGCCGAGCCAGCGCAGCAGGGCCGCCTCGCATGCGGTGTACTGCTCGATCGGGCACTGCTCGTCGTCCATGTGAGCGAGGTTCGGGTCACCCGGACCGAAGTTCACGGCAGGCACGCCCATCGCGGAGAACCGGGCGACGTCGGTCCAGCCCTGCTTGGCCTCGACAGGCAACCCCAACGCCTCGACGAACGCCTTCGCGGCCGGCAGGTGCAGACCAGGGCGCGCACCACCGGCGTTGTCTATCACCTCGACGTCGAAACCGGAGAACACGTCGCGAACGTGCGCCTCGGCATCCGCCTCGGTCAGCGAGGGTGCATAGCGGTAGTTGACCGTGACGACGCAGCGGTCCGGGATGACGTTGGTGGCGACGCCGCCCGACACGAGCACCGCGTTGAGCGCCTCACGGAACTCCAGCTCGTCCACCACGTGGGTCTGCGGCTCGTAGGCGACAAGGCGGGAGAGCACCTCCGCAGCGTCATGGATCGCGTTGTGCCCCTTCCACGGACGGGCGGAGTGGGCGGCGATGCCCTTCGTCGTCACCTCGGCACGCAGGGTGCCCTTGCAGCCGCCCTCCACCCGTGCGTCGGTCGGCTCGAGGAGCACGGCGAAGTCGGCATCGGCGATGAGCTCGGGAAGCTGCTCCTGGACGTGGAGGAGGCCGTTGTAGCGCGAGTCGATCTCCTCGGCCTCGTAGAAGACGAAGGTGATGTCCCGGCTCGGCGCCTGCAGCGCCTGGGCGACCCGCAGCATCACCGCGACGCCACCCTTCATGTCCACCGTCCCCCGCCCCCAGAGCACCTCGCCGCCCTGGGCGTGGACTCTGCGGGTGGGGAGGTTGGCCGGGTCGGTGGTGAGCGGCACCGTGTCGATGTGTCCGGCCAGCACCACCCGCTCCGCGCGGTGGAGGGACGTCCGTGCCACCACGGTGTTGCCGACACGAGTGACGTCGAGGTGCCGAAGGCCTGAGACGGCCGCCTCCACCGCGTCGGCAAGAGCCGCCTCCCCGAGGCTGACCGACTCGATGTCGCACACGGCCGCGGTGAGGCTGGTGACGTCGGAGGTCAGGTCGAGATGGGGCGGCGTGGACGGCATACCGGCAGCGTAGTGAGGAGCACCGAACGCACCCAGGGGCGGCGCCCGGCCGCAAACGGGTGCCGCCCGCGGCCACCGTAGGCTGGCGCCATGACGGACACCGCCTGGGGCCATGGGCTGCTCACCATCACCGACGACGGGACGGTGCTCGACGCATGGTTCCCCGCGCCGGCGCTCGGGGAGCCGGTGGACGAAGCTCCGCCCGCCGAGCTGGAGGCCCTCGTCGGGGCCGACGACGTGCGCTCGGTGTGCCGCGAGGTGCGGCTCGTCACGGCTGACCTGCGCTCCGCCCCCGCGGACACCGCGGACGCGTACCTCCGGCTGCACCTAATGTCCCACCGCCTGTGCCCGCCGAACAGCATCGACCTCGACGGCATCTTCGCCGTGCTGCCCAACGTCGTGTGGACCTCCCAGGGACCGTGCGCCGTCGAGGGGTTCGAGCGCACCCGGGCCCGGATGCGAGCCCGCGGGACGGTGCAGGTCTTCGGCGTCGACAAGTTCCCGCAGATGACGGACTACGTCGTTCCGAGCGGAGTGCGCATCGCCGACGCGAGCCGCGTACGCCTCGGTGCACACCTCGCGAGCGGGACGACCGTCATGCACGAGGGGTTCGTCAACTTCAACGCCGGGACCCTCGGCAGCTCCATGGTCGAAGGGCGGATCAGCCAGGGCGTCGTCGTGGGTGACGGGTCCGACATCGGCGGCGGCGCCTCGACGATGGGCACGCTCTCGGGTGGGGGTACGGAACGCGTGAGCATCGGCGAGCGTTGCCTGCTCGGAGCCGAGTCCGGGCTCGGCATCGCGCTCGGGAACGACTGCGTCGTCGAGGCCGGGCTGTACGTCACGGCGGGCACCAAGGTGACCCTCCCGGACGGGACGATCGCCAAGGCGCGCGAGCTGTCGGGGCAGAGCAACCTGCTCTTCCTGCGCAACTCGGTGACCGGCGCCGTCGAGGCGCGTCCCCGCGACGGGCACGGCATCGTGCTCAACTCGGCGCTCCACGCGAACGACTGACCGGGGCGGCCGCAGGCCGGCGCCTGCACCCCAACCAGACGACGAAGGACATCGACCGTATGCCGCGCACGCCCCAGGGCGCCGTGACCCTCGCCGAGACGCGACCGAGTTCACGCGGCCGGAGGCGGTTCACTCTGCTGCTCGTGCTCGTCCTCCTCGGTGTCGTGGGCGCCGCCGGCTACGTCGGCGTCCGTCACCTCATGGTCCTCGTGTCCCGCGAGCAGTGCCGGGTGACGGCCGGGGGGTCCACCTTCCAGTGGGCGCCCGACCAGGCGAGCAACGCGGCCGCGATCACGGCGATCGGCGTGCAGCGGGGCCTGCCGCCCCGCGCGGCGACGATCGCGATCGCGACGGCGATGCAGGAGTCGAAGGTGCGCAACGTGCGGTTCGGCGACCGTGACTCGCTCGGCCTCTTCCAGCAGCGGCCGTCGCAGGGCTGGGGGACGGCGGAGCAGATCCTCGACCCCGAGTACGCGACGAACCGGTTCTACGACGCGCTCGTCAAGGTGGACGGCTACACCGACATGGACATCGCCGAGGCGGCCCAGGAGGTGCAGCGATCCGCGGCGGGTCAGGCGTACGCCCAGCACGAGGCGCAGGCCCGGGTGACGGCATCCGTGCTGTCGGGGCAGACCACGCGGGGGATCGGCTGCGCCCTTGAGGACCCGGACGCCGCCGGCGACCCCGAGGACCTCGTGGCGCTCATCGACAAGGACTTCGCTGTCCCGGCGCAGCAGGACGGCAGCACGGTGACGGTGCCGGTCGACTCGGAGGAGCTCGCCTGGGCCGTGGGGTCGTGGGCCGTGGCCCGGGCCGCCGACACCGGGGCCGTGCGGGTGGTCGTGGGTGACCGTGAGTGGCGGCGCAGCATGGAGGAGTCCGCGTTCGACTGGAGCACGACGGGCGACGAGTCGGGCGACCCGAGGACCGTGACCATCCACCTCGCCTGACCTCGCTGCCCCTCCCGCCTCCCCGACCTCGTCTGTCGGCGTGCGGCCGACCCGCCCGCCTCCTGCCACGGAGCGCGGGTGGCGTGCAAGCGCTCGGCTCTGGTCGTCCCGCCGGGACGGGTCGCCCCTCCCGGCTCTGGTCCATCCGCGCGGGGGGCGGTGCGAGGGCACGGCCACCCCCGCAGGCCGTCGCCTCCCGGGCGGAGCAACCAGAGTCGGGGCGGGC
>CALCXF010000125.1 GCA_937907685.1 uncultured Nostocoides sp. | reverse complement strand
GCGAGGTCTACCGCGACGGCCGCTACGTCGCGCTCACCCGGAAGCAGTTCGCCGTCCTCGAGGTCCTCGTGGCTGCCGAGGGTGGTGTCGTCAGCGCCGAGCAGCTCCTGGAGCAGGCCTGGGACGAGAACGCCGACCCCTTCACCAACGCCGTACGCATCACCGTGTCAGCCCTGCGCAAACGCCTGGGACACCCCTGGGTCATCGCCACCGTGCCCGGTGTCGGCTACCGCATCGGATCGGCCCTCGGCGGCGAACGCCGGGGAGGGGACCGTGTCTAGGGCGCCCGGTGTGAGCGTCCGCCTCAAGCTCACTCTCAGCTACGCCGGCTTCCTCATGGTCGCGGGGACCTTGCTGCTGGCCACCGTGTGGGTGTTCCTCCTGCGCTACGTCCCGGACCATGCACGACTCGGGCCCGGCCCTTCCAGCCCGACCCGCACCGATCTCCTGGACGCCTTCGCGCCGCGGGCAGCCCAGGCGCTGGGGTTCCTGCTCCTCTTCGGCCTCGTCGGAGGCTGGCTTCTCGCCGGACGGATGCTGGCACCCCTGACGAGGATCACCGATGCCACGCGCATCGCGGCGACGGGGTCGCTCTCCCATCGGATCCGGCTCGAAGGCCGGAGCGACGAGTTCCGCGAGCTGGCCGATGCGTTCGACACCATGCTCGCGCGGCTCGAGGCGCATGTCGCCGAACAGCAGAGGTTCGCGGCCAACGCCTCCCACGAGCTCCGGACGCCACTGGCGATCACCCAGACACTGCTCGACGTTGCCCGCAACGACCCGAGCCGGGACAGCAGCGAGCTCATCGACCGCCTCCAACTGGTGAACACCCGAGCGATCGACCTCACCGAAGCACTGCTCCTGCTGAGCCGTGCCGACCAACGGTCCTTCATGCCCGAACTGGTCGACCTCTCCCTCCTGGCGGAGGAAGCCACCGAGACACTCCTTCCTCTCGCAGAGGAGCGGGGCGTCACCATCGAGACCTCCGGCGACATCACCCCCGCCATCGGCTCCCACCCGCTCCTGCTGCAGATGACGACCAACCTCGTGCACAACGCGATCGTCCACAACCTGCCGGAAGGGGGCGCGGTGTGGGTCACGACCACGGTCCACCCCGAGACGGTTGCCCTCACCGTGGAGAACACCGGCGGCGACCTGTCCCCACAGCTGCTCGCCACCCTCGGCGAGCCGTTTCGGCGCGGCACCGACCGCGTACGCACGCACCACGCAGGTGTCGGCCTGGGCCTCGCGATCGTCAAGAGCATCGCGCAGGCACACGACGGCACCCTTGCCCTCAGTCCCCGTGCCGCTGGGGGACTCTGCGTCACGGTGCAGCTGCCTCTGGCGCCTCCGTCGGCCGGCAGGAATGATCCGGCCCGCTGATCCGGACGCTGCACGCGGGCACTTGCCGAACTCAGGTCGACTGGCGGCCACCTTGTCGTCGGGTGGACGCCGGGACACGATGGCACCCGTGGACTCCCCGGCGTTTCGGATCCTGCCACCGGTGGCCCTTGGCGTACCGCTCGCCGTGGGACTCGTGCTCACCGCGGCAGTGGGTGATCCGATCTCGACCGAGAGCTCGGTCAACCGATGGATCGGTGGGGTGCTGACCGTTGCGTTCGTGCTGTGGAACGGATGGACCCTCTGGGTCATGGCGCGCAACCGCACAGCGATCCTCCCGGGCGGCGCGACCGCACTCATCGTCCAGTCCGGGCCGTTTCGACTCAGCCGCAACCCCCTCTACGTCGGACTGGTCGTCCTCGACGTCGCGGTGGCGCTGCTGGCCCAGTCCTTCTGGGCGCTGGTGTTCGTGCCCATCGGTGTTCTTGCCCTCTGGTGGGGGGCTATTCGACCGGAAGAGCGCTACCTGTCCGGCAAGTTCGGCTCGGAGTACGAGGAGTACCGAGCCCGCGTCCGCCGATGGCTGTGAGAAGCGGACTCTGCGACCCGGTCCGACGCCCAGCCGCAACGTCAGTCGAGCAGGGCGTGGCGCTGGATGATCTCGTGCCGACCGGGACCGACGCCGAGGGCCGAGACCCGAGCCCCGACGAGCTCCTCCACGCGCAGGACGTAGGCCTGCGCCGCGGTGGGTAGGTCCTCGAACGTGCGGCAACCCGAGATGTCTTCTTCCCACCCGTCGAGCAGCTCGTAGACCGGCCGGGCGTGGTGGAAGTCGGTCTGGTTCACCGGCATCTCGTCGTGCCTGACCCCGTCCACCTCGTAGGCGACGCACACCGGCACCTTGGCGAAGCCGGTCAGCACGTCGAGCTTGGTGATGACGAAGTCGGTGACCCCGTTGATCCGGTTGGCGTAGCGCCCGATGACGGTGTCCATCCACCCGCACCGGCGCGGGCGCCCCGTGGTGGTGCCGTACTCGGCACCCACGGAGCGCAGCGTCTCGCCGTCGTCGTCGAACAGCTCCGTGGGGAACGGGCCCTCGCCCACCCGCGTCGTGTACGCCTTGAGGATCGCGATGACCCGCGACACGCGCGTCGGCGGGATCCCCGACCCGGTGCACGCGCCACCGGCTGTCGCGGAGGACGACGTCACGAACGGGTACGTCCCGTGGTCGACGTCGAGCAGCGTCGCCTGGCCCGCCTCGAGCAGGACGTTGGCACCGGCATCCAGCGCCTGCTCCAGGACCAACGACGTGTCACGCACGAGGGGACGCAGCCGGTCGGCATACCCGAGCAGCTCCTCGACGACGCGGTCGGCGTCGACGTCCCGGGTGTTGTAGATCTTGACGAGGACCTGGTTCTTGAGCGACAGGGCAGCTTCCACCTTCTGCCGCAGGATGCCCTCGTCGAAAAGGTCCTGGACCCGGATGCCGACGCGGTTCATCTTGTCGGCGTACGTCGGGCCGATGCCGCGCCCGGTCGTCCCGATCCGACGGGCCCCGAGGAAGCGCTCGGTGACCTTGTCGAGCGTGCGGTTGTACGGCGCGATGACGTGGGCGCTGGCGGACACGACGAGCCGGGACGTGTCGACCCCACGAGCCTCCAGCCCGTCGATCTCGTCGAAGAGCACCTCGAGGTCGACGACGACCCCGTTGCCGATGACCGGCGTCACGGACGGAGTGAGGATGCCGGACGGGAGCAGGTGGAGCGCGTACTTCTCCCGCGTGCCGTCGGTCCCCTCGATGACGACGGTGTGCCCCGCGTTGTTGCCCCCGTTGAACTTCACGACGTAGTCGACGTCCCCGCCCATGAGGTCGGTCGCCTTGCCCTTGCCCTCGTCGCCCCACTGGGCACCGACCAGCACGATCGCGGGCATGCCGGCTCCTTCCACACACGTGCGCCGGTCGCAGCACCTGACGCGCCGAAGGCCCCTCGCGGATACGCGCCGGGGCCTCGTACACCGCACCCTATCGCGGCGTGCCGGGCGGTCAGTGACGGCGCCGGGCGAGGGCCCACCCGAGCTGGAAGCGGGTGTCCACGCCGTTGACCGCCATGAGGTGGGCGACCCGACGTCGCACGGTCCGCAGGCTCACCCCGAGGTACCGAGCGATGGCCTCGTCCTTGAGGCCGAGCTCGAGCAGCTCGACGAGCTTGGGGTCACCGTTGCCCTCCCGACCCACGACAGGGGCGGGCGCGGCGTGCCGCCAGGCGAGGTCGAAGAAGGCGGCGTAGAGGCGCACGACGAGCGGGTCGCGGATCACGGCATACCCCTGGGACGGGTCGTCCCAGCCGGCGAGCGCGACGACGGCGGCGGTGCCGAAGACGGCGAACTCGGTCTCCGTCGTCGGCAGGATCCGCTGGACCTCGCCGACCTCGGCCCACCCTGACATCCACCGCTGCCCCTGCGGGGAGGACAACGCGCTCGCGGGGTAGATCGCCCACTGGTCGTCACCACGACGGATCCGGTCCTCGTTGGCCCGCATGGTGGCCTCGTCGAGAGCAGGACCCTCGACGACCGTGAGCACGTAGTTGCGCAGGAGGCCGGTGCTCTCCACGAGCAGCCGGCTCACGACCGCAGGCGCGAGGGCGTCGGCGATGGGCTCGAGCATCAGCTCGTGGGCGCCGAGCGCCCGGCTCGTGAGCCTGGCCAGGAGCTCGCGCGAAGCGTCGAGGTCGCGGCGTCGCTCGTCGATGCGGCTCAGCTCACGCCGCAGGTGCTCCTCGAGCACGAGGAGCGCTCCACCGTCGAATGCCGCCGGCTCGCCCACGCGCTCACCTCCGGTCGTCGTTCGCTGGCCGATTGCTGCCACTGGCAGCCAAGTGTCGCACTGCCCTCCGCAGGAGATGCACGATGAGGAGGCACAGCCGAGGTTCCAGGGGGACCAGGCGGTGAGCGTCTCTTGGCGAGAGGGAGACGCCCACAGGTCTCGGTCTCGGGGGCGGCTGGCAGCGAGGGGCCCGGGCGCAGCGCCCGGGCCCCTCGCCCTGTCGTGCAGGCGTGGGCGTGTCAGAGACCCAGCTCGCGGGCTCCGGTCGCGCTCGACGCACGAAGGAACTCCGCGCAGCGGTGGCGCTCCTCCTCCTCGCCGATCTCCCCGGCCGCTCGGGACAGTGCCGCCAGCGCTCGGAGGAAGCCGCGGTTACCCGCGTGCTCCCAGGGAATCGGCCCCTGACCTCGCCACCCGGAGCGGCGCAGCGCGTCAAGCCCACGGTGGTACCCGGTGCGAGCGTAGGCGTATGCAGTGACGGCCTGACCGTCGGAGAGCGCGTCCTCGGCGAGCACCGCCCATGCGAGCGACGACGCCGGGTGGGCGGCAGCCACGGCGTCCGCTGCCACACCGTCCTCGAGCGGGCCGGCAGCCGGGTCGTCGGGGAGATGGGTCGGTGGGATGCCGAGGAGGTCGGAGCTCACCGGGTGCCTCTCGCGTCGGTGCGGCGCTCGTTCGAGGGGCTCACGCCTGGTGTGTGCCGGCGGAGCGCAGGTTCTCGCACGCCTCGACGACCCGTGCGGCCATCGCCGCCTCGGCCTCCTTGCCCCAGGCCCGCGGGTCGTACTGCTTCTTGCTGCCCACCTCACCGTCGATCTTCAGCACCCCGTCGTAGTGGCGCAGCATCCAGTCGACCACCGGGCGGGTGAACGCGTACTGGGTGTCGGTGTCGACGTTCATCTTGACGACGCCGTAGTCGACCGCCGCGGCGATCTCCTCGGGCAGCGAACCCGAACCACCGTGGAAGACCAGGTGGAACGGCTTGTCGTCGGTGGTGTCGAGCTCCTGGTGGACCGCGTCCTGGGCCGCCTTGAGGATCTCCGGGCGGAGCTTGACGTTGCCCGGCTTGTAGACGCCGTGGACGTTGCCGAAGGTGAGGGCCGTCATGTAGGAGCCCTTCTCCCCGGTGCCGAGGGCCCGGGCCGTGGCGATGGCGTCCTCGGGGGTGGAGTAGAGCTTGTCGTCGATCTTGCCCTCGACGCCGTCCTCCTCGCCGCCGACGACGCCGATCTCGACCTCGAGGATGATCCGGGCCGCCTGGCAGAGCTCGAGGAGCTCCTGGGCGATCTGGAGGTTCTCCTCCAGCGGTACGGCCGAGCCGTCCCACATGTGGCTCTGGAAGATCGGGAGGCCACCGGCCTGCACCCGCTCGGTGGACGCCGCGATGAGCGGACGCACGAAGCCGTCGAGCTTGTCCTTGGGGCAGTGGTCGGTGTGGAGCGCGATGTCGACCGGATAGTTCTTCGCGACCTCCGAGGCGTAGGCGGCGAGGGCCAGGGAGCCGGTCACCATGTCCTTGATCGTGGAGCCCGAGGCGTACTCGGCCACACCCGTCGAGACCTGGAGGATGCCGTCGGACCCGGCCTCGGCGAACCCGCGGATGGCGGCCGTCACGGTCTGGCTCGAGGTGACGTTGATGGCGGGGTACGCGAACGAGCCGTCCTTGGCCCGGTCCAGCATGTCGGCATAGACCTCGGGTGTGGCGATGGGCACGGTGATCTCCTCGGCGGGCTGGTGGTGTGCCGTACGCCCCGATCCTTCCACGGATGGCGGGACCGGAACACGGGGTGTCCGCTACCCCACGTCCGGGGTGACGGCCGGTTCGAGGATCCACGGCCGGGTGGCGCAGACGGCGTGCATCCCGAGGGCCACGAGGATCGGTCGGGATGCCGCCGTGGTGTCGACCCGCGCGTACGGGACCCCCCGCTCGACGGCTGCCCGTGCCCGGTGGCTGACGAGCGCGCGGTAGAGGCCGCGACGCCGCCACTCGGGCAGCGTCGACCCGCCCCACAACCCGCAGAACGAGCTGCCCTCGGTGAGGCGCAGCACGGCATACGACAGCACGGCGCCGCTGGCCGAGTCCTCGACGACGGTCGCGGTCATGAGGTCGGGACGGGCGCGCTGCTCGACGCGGAGGCTGTCGTTGACCCAGGACGAGTCCGTCCCCCAGACGAGGTCGGCCATGACGCGCACTCGGTCCCAGTCGTCGTCGCTCTCGATGTCGCGCAGCCGCACGCCGCCCGGAAGCGCCACGTCGTGCACGAGGTCGGCGCACCGGCCGAGGAGCATGACCTCCTCGTCCTCGGGGACGAACCCGGCGCGCTCCAGCCTCGCGGAGAGATCGGCCGGCTCGTCGTAGTCGTAGGTCTTCCACTCCACCCGCTGCCCCCGCCGTCCGAAGAACTCGACCTGTCGGGCGACCCAGTGGTCGGGGTCGTCGCCCAGCCCCTCCGGGCACTCGACCATGGCGCCGTGCTCCGTCGGGTTCGGCGGATAGGTGCGGTGCACGGGTCCGTCGCGGTCGACGACGAAGCCCGGGGCGGCATCGCGGTCGGCGAGGCGCACCTCCGTGTGGAATCGGGCCAGCAGGTCTCCTGGGGTCATGGGCCCATTCCAGGGCATCTCGCGTCGTCCCGCACCGGGTTTACGACGGGATCCGCGATCCCCCTTCCTAGGTCACCGACTGTCCGAACACGTGGCGCCGCACCCATGCGTGCATCGCGATGGCCGCCGCGGCGCCGGCGTTGATCGACCGGGTCGAACCGAACTGCTCGACGTGGAGCACGAGGTGGCACACCTCGATCATCTCGGGGGTCAGTCCCGGTCCCTCCTGCCCGAGGACGAGCACGCACTCCCGCGGCAGGTCGTACGTCTCGATGGGGAGGGACCCAGCGACGTTGTCGATGCCGACGAGGGGTATGCCGCTGCCATCACCCCTCGCGGTCGTCGCCCAGGCCGCGAGCTCCGCGGCACTCCGGTGGTGGTGCTCGTGCTGGTACCGGTCGGTGACCATGGCCCCACGGCGGTTCCAGCGGCGCCGGCCGACGACGTGGAACGCCGCGGCGTTGAACGCGTTCGCGGTGCGCACCACGGAGCCGATGTTGAAGTCGTGACCCCAGTTCTCGATCGCCACGTGGAAGGGATGCCGACGGGCGTCGAGGTCGGCGACGACGGCATCCTGGTGCCAGTACCGGTAGCGGTCGGCGACGTTGCGGCGGTCACCGTCCCGCAGCAGGGCAGGGTCCCAGTGGGCGCCGTCAGGCCACGGGCCCTCCCACGGCCCGACACCCACCTCCCGCTCCTCCTCCACGGCTCCGAGGCTACGGTCACCCCGGCCTCTGTCCTCGGGCCTGGGTCCGGGCAGGCAGGCACCCGTCATACCCTTGGGCGCGTGATGCCCTCCCTCGGCCCGGACTGGATGGACCCGCAGTGGCTCCTCGACCGCTTCGGTTCCCAGTTCTTCTGGGTGGGCGTCGCGATCGTCTTCATCGAGTGCGGGCTCCTCTTCCCGATCCTCCCCGGGGACTCGCTGCTCTTCGCGATCGGGCTGTTCATCGCCCGCGGTGACATCGACGTCAACATCGTCCTCGCCTGCGTCGTCCTCAGCCTGGCCGCGTTCCTCGGCAACGTCACCGGCTACGAGATCGGCCGGTTCATCGGAGCCCCGCTCTACGAGCGCAACGGCCGGTTCATCAACAAGAGGTACTTCGACCAGACCCACGACTTCTTCGAGAAGCACGGGGCGAAGGCCCTGGTCATCGGCCGCTTCGTGCCCATCGTGAGGACCTTCATCACCGTGGTCGCGGGCGTCAGCCGGATGGACCGCCGGCACTTCCTCGTGTGGAGCGGCGTGGGTGCCGTGCTCTGGGCGACGGGCATCACACTGCTCGGCTACTTCCTCGGCGGGGTCGAGTTCATCCACGACAACCTCGAGGTCGCCGTCCTGGTGATCGTCGGGTTCTCGCTGCTCCCCATGGTCGTCGAGTTCGTGCGCCACCGCAGCGCGACGAAGACCGCGATCCAGGAGATCGACGAGGTCGTCGACGACGTTCGCGACGGCACCCTCTGACGCTTCAGCCCACGATGGGGGCCGGCGTCTCACTGCCGGGGGAGCTCGAGGAACCCAGCCGCGTATGCCGCCGTGACGGCTGCCGTACGGTCCGTCACCCCCAGCTTGGCGAAGGCGCGGATGAGGTGCGTCTTCACGGTCGCCTCGCCGATGAAGAGCTCCCGCCCGACGTCGGCGTTGGACAGTCCACGGGCGACGAGGCGCAGGACGTCGAGCTCGCGGGCCGTGAGCTCGGGTCGGGTCGGAGCACGCAGCCGGTCCGCCAGGCGGGCTGCGACCGGTGGTGCGAGCACCGTCTCCCCCCGCGCGGCGCGTCGGATGGCGTCGGCCAGCACGCCGGTCGGGGCGTCCTTGAGGAGGTAGCCGCGGGCCCCCGCCTCGACGGCCCGGACGATGTCGGCATCCGTGTCGTAGGTGGTGAGGACGAGGACCTGTGGGGCGCCGGGCCCCGCGGCGATCCGGGCCGTCGCCTCGGTGCCGTCCATGACCGGCATCCGCAGGTCCATGAGCACGACGTCGGGACGCAGCCGCGGCACCAGCGCGAGCGCCTCGGCGCCGTTGGCGGCCTCCCCGACCACGTCGAAGTCGCTCTCCTCGCCGAGCACCGCGACCATGCCGGCCCGCACCACGGGGTGGTCGTCGACGACGAGCAGCCGGATCACCGCGGCACCACAAGGACCAGCGTCGTGCCACCACCGGGCTCACTGAGCACCTGCACGGCTCCCCCGACCTCCGCTGCACGCGCCTGCACGCCATCGAGGCCGAAGCCGGAGCGAGCGTCCCCCGGCGCGAAGCCCTGCCCGTCGTCGCGCACGGTGAGCACCACCTCGTCGGGCCGGTCGTAGACCAGGGTCACGTCGACCCGAGCGGCTGAGGCGTGGCGGCGCACGTTGGACAGTGCCTCCTGGGCGGTGCGCAGGATGACGACCTCGGCCGACCCGCCGAGCGGCACGGGCTCGCCGGCCACCCGCACGGCGGCGCGCAGGCCGGTCTCGCTGGACACCGCGGCACCCAGCCGCTCGAGCGCCTCACCCAGGGTGCGCGACTGGAGGTGTCCCGGCGTCAGCTCGGCGACGATGAGCCGCGCCTCGTCGAGGTTGTCCGAAGCGGTGGCCTCGATCAGGGCCAGCCGCTCACCCGCCGCGCCGGCATCCCCCCGTGCGAGCGCCGCCTGGGCGGCCCGCGACAGCGCCACCACGGACGTGAAGCCCTGGGCGAGGGTGTCGTGGATCTCGCGCGAGATGCGCTCGCGCTCCTCGTGCACTCCCCGGTCGCGCTCGACCGTGGCCAGCTTGGCCTGGGTGGCACGCAGCGCGTCGATCGTCTCGGCGCGGCTCTCGGCCTCGCTGACGAGCCGGTTGATGAAGAGGCCGAGCGAGAGCGACAGGCCCATCGAGATCATCCCGGAGATCAGGATCTCGGTGAGGCTGTCGGTGGCGAAGTCGGTCTGCGCCCACCGCACGAACGCGAACGCGGCGACAACGAGCACGGTGCCGATCGCGGCCCAGCGGGTCGGCACCATCGCCCACAGCTGCGGAAAGAGGGTGAAGTACAACAGCCACGCCTGGGTGCTCGGGTCGACCCACTGGATCGCCAGCAGTGCCGACCACGCGACGACCTGGTAGGCCACCGCCCAGCGCAGGTCACGGGATGTCATCGCGCGGGTACCCAGGACGGCGTACGCCATGGCGATCACGCCGAGGAGCGCCAGCGACGGCGCGCGGCCCCGCGGCCCGGGGTCGTCGATGAGCGTCACGACGGCAGCGGCCACCCACACGATGGCGAACACGGCGTGCCAGTAGGGCTGCTGCCGGCGCCACATGGCCCCGAACTCCTCGCGCGAGCTCGCCGCGGTTGCCGTCACGTCGGTCATTGTCGCCCGCGAGCCCTCACGTGGTCCCGCGCTTGAACCACTTGAAGGTGAGCGCGCACACCACCAGTCCCCCGACGGCCCAGGCGAACAGGACCAGCGCGGTGCGGCCGGTCTCCCAGGAACCGGCCATCTCGGCCGCGGCCAGCTGCTCGGGGAAGAACACCGAGCGCATGCCCTGGGCGATCCACTTCAGCGGAAACAGCGACGCGACCTGCTGCAGCCACTGCGGCACGTCGTCGAAGGCGATGTAGACACCGGAGATGAACTGCAGCACCAGCATCGGGCCGAGGACGACGGCGCCCACGGTGCGGGCGGTGGCCATCGAGGAGTACGCGACGCCGAGCACCGTCCCTCCGAAGACCCCGAGCACGAAGACGAGGGCGAAGACGGCCCAGCGGTCTGCCGTCGACGGCAGCTCGACGCCGAAGGCGAGCCGGGCGACGAGGAGCAGCAGCGCCACCTGGACGGTGGAGGAGACGGCCACCAGGCCCACCTTGCCGAAGAAGTAGGCGACCGGCGGCATGGGGGTGGCCCTCAGCCGCTTGAGGGTGCCGTCGTCGCGCTCGACGGTGACCGACATCGCCATCGTCTGGAAGCTGGTGAGCAGGACGCCGGCCGACAGCATGCCGGGCAGGAAGTACCCGCCCGCCGTCATCCCGCCGTCGGCCCCGTCGAACTGGCTCCCGAAGATGACGGAGAACAGCGCGAGAAGCAGGATGGGGAACAGGAAGGAGAAGAACACCGCCTCCTTCTCGCGGGAGTACATCTTCAGCTCGAGCAGCGTGCGGTCGAGGCCGAGGGCGAGGGCGCTCATGCCGTCACCTCCGTCCTGGCGTCGGTGGCGTGAGCGTCGTGGGCGTCATGGGCGACGTGCGGAGCGATCATCGCGAGGTAGGTGTCCTCGAGGGAGGGGCGGGTGACGGTGAGGGCCGGGACCTCGCCACCCGGCATCCGGGCCGCGAGCCTGGCGACCTCGGCGGTGGGCGTCGCGGTGGCGACGCTGTGCCGGATGCCGCCCTCCTCCCAGGTGACCGTCGCCTCCTCCGCGCTGCGGCCGCCCAGCGCCTCGGGGGTGTCGAGGGCGAGCAGCCGGCCCGCCGCGATGACCCCGACCCGGTCGGCGAGGTGCTCGGCCTCGTCGAGGTAGTGCGTGGTGAGCAGGATCGTCGTGCCCTCGGCGGCCAGGGAGCGGATGAGGTCCCAGAAGTCGCGCCGGGCCTGGGGGTCGAAGCCGGTGGTGGGCTCGTCGAGGAAGAGCAGCTCGGGGCGACCGACGATGCCGAGTGCCACGTCGAGGCGCCGTCGCTGGCCGCCGCTCAGCCCGACGATGCGGGTGTCGGCCTTGTCGTCGAGGCCCACCGAGGCGAGTACGTCGCCGACTGCATGGGGGTGCGAGTAGGCCTTCGCGGTGCTGGCGAGCGCCTCGCGTGGGGTGAGCAGGTCGAGGCCGCCGGTCGACTGCAGCACGATGCCGACCCGGTTCCGCCACTCGAGACCTGCCCCGTGGGGGTCTGTGCCGAGCACCCGGACCTCGCCTGCGTCCCGCGCCCGGAAGCCCTCGGCGATCTCGACCGTGGTCGTCTTGCCCGCGCCGTTCGGACCGAGCAGCGCGAAGCACTCGCCGACGTCGATGTCGAGGTCGAGGCCGTCGACGGCGTTGCGGCCGGCGTAGCTCTTGGTGAGTCCCCTGATGCTGATCGCGCCTGGCATGGGTCCAGCGTGCTCCTGCCGTGACCTGCACGGGACGGCTGCGCGGTGGATCTCACGTCCACCGACCGGTGGACCGACCGCCCCGGTCCGCCGTGGGCCCGGGGGCGTCGACGTGCGGTTCAGGGGGCGGGGTGGTCACCCTCCTGAGGTGCCGGCGCGGTGGTGGAGGATGAGGAGGGCGCGGCCGCCCCGGGCGCCCCCGCATACCCACTCGGGGGCGGGATGACGGCGTCGCGCTGCCCGAAGTCGACCCTCGGGGCCTCGCGCTGCTCGCCGACCGCCTCGAAGTACTCCGCCCGCTCGACGTCGAGCACCCCGGCGACGATGTTGCTGGGCACGGTCTCGACCTTGGTGTTGAGGTCGCGGACGGTGGCGTTGTAGTAGCGCCGCGCCGAGGCGATGCGGTCCTCCGTCGAGGTCAGCTCGGACTGGAGGGCCAGAAAGTTCTCGTTGGCCTTGAGGTCGGGGTAGGCCTCGGCGATGGCGAGAAGCCGGCCGAGCGCCTGGCTCAGGATGTTCTCGCTCTCGGCCTGCTGCGCGGGTGACTGGCCCGGGGCCATCGCTCCCGCCCGCGCGCGGATGACGTCCTCGAGCGTGCCCCGCTCGTGCGCGGCATATCCCTTGACCGTCTCGACGAGGTTTCCGATGAGGTCGTGCCGACGGGTCAGCTCGACGTCGATCTGGCGCCAGGCCTCCTGGACGAGGTTGCGCAGGCGAACCAGACCGTTGTAGGTGAGGACCGCCCAGCCCACGACGGCGACGAGCAGGACGACGATGACGATGATCGCGATGGTCACGGGCTCTCCTCGGTGGGCGGGTCTCGTCGAATCCTAGGGCTCACCCGTGTGCGGTCGCTTCAGGTGAGGCCGAGGTCGGCGAGACCGAACGCGTGGCGGTACTCCAGGCCGGCCTCGGCGAAGCGGTCCGCGGCACCGGTCGCCCGGTCGGCGATCGTGGCCACCCCCACCACCGTGGCGCCGGCGTCCTTCGCGGCGCGGACGGCCTCCAGCGGCGAGGCACCCGTCGTCGACGTGTCCTCGACGACGAGCACCCGTCGACCCGCTATCGACGGACCCTCGATGCGTTGCTGCAGCCCGTGCGCCTTCCCCGCCTTGCGCACCACGAAGGCGTCGAGCCGTCCCCCGGTTGCGGCGCGACCGTGGAGCATGGCGGTGGCCACGGGGTCGGCTCCCAGGGTCAGCCCACCGACGGCGTCGTAGTCGAGGTCGTCGGTGAGGTCGAGCATCACGCGTCCGACGAGAGGACTGGCCTCACCGTCGAGGGTGACCCGGCGAAGGTCGACGTAGTAGTCGGCCTCCCGTCCCGACGACAGCGTCACCCGGCCATGGACGACCGCCGTGTCACGGATGATGTCGAGCAGGCGGGCGCGGTCGGTGGCGATGTCGGGCACACGGCCACGGTATGCCGTGGGCCCGCTCAGCGCCGACGGTGCTCGAAGCGCCGCCGGGCACCGGGCAGGAACGCCTCGACCTCTCCCGCGAGTCCCGGTGTGGCGCGTTGCTCGTGCCAGCGCTGGTGGTGGTCCGGCTCCGGGGCCGGGTCGGGGCGGCGCACCGGCTCGCGGCCGTCCCACACGTCCATGCCGACGCGCAGCATCCGACCCACCGGGCTCGCGACGACCGCGGCCGCGAGCTCGGCCAGGAGGTCGGCCGGCATCCCGTCGAGGATGGTCCGCGGCCTCCGCCGCTCCGCGAGCACGAGGAGCCGTGCCACCGTGTGGACGTCGTCCGGGTCGACGCGGTAGCCGGTGAGCAGCAGCCGCCGTCCCTCGGCGAGGACCCGCCCGCGCGGGCCCGGGCCGAGGGCCCAGAGCGCGTGCCGGTGCGCCGTCTCCTGCCAGTCGGCGGAGGCGGTGCGCAGGAGGTGTCGGTATTCGCGGAGCACCTCGGGTTCGGCACCCGGACCCATTCGTCGATGGTAGGCCCGGCCGCCGACATGGGACAGCGAGTTCCACACCCGCTGGCTGCCAGTCGCTGGGCCGGCAGGTCGGAACCGGCCGGTCAGTCGCGCTGGCGGAAGCGGTCGAGGGTCCGCACGGCCCGGCCCCGGACCAGGGGGCGAGGCAGGGTTCGGACGACGGTGGTCAGCACCTTCCACTGCGCGCCGGGCACGGACACGACCTTGCCGGCCGCGACGTCCGCGAGCGCCTGGTGGACGACGTCGTCGGCGTCGAGCCACAGCGCGGCGGGAAGCATGGAGAGCTGGATGTGTGCTCTCCGGTGGAACTCGGTGCGGGTGAAGCCCGGGCACAACGCCGTCACGGTGACCCCGGTGCCGGCGAGCTCGCCCGCCAGCGCCTCGGAGAAGACCGTGACGAACGCCTTCTCGGCGGAGTAGGTCCCGTTGGCGATGAAGGACGCGACGGACGACACGTTGACGATCGCGCCCTGCTCGCGCTCGCGCATGGCTCGCCCGGCGGCGTGGCAGGTGAGGAGGACGGCCCGCACCATGACGTCGAGCCCGGTCTCCTCCGATGCGAGGTCGTTGTCGAGGAAGGACCGCCTCAGACCGAACCCGGCGTTGTTGACGAGCAGGTCGACGGGTCGGTCCCGGTCCGCGAGCCGGTCACACACCAGGCCCGTCGCCTCGCGGTCCGCGAGGTCGGCGACGAGCACCTCCACGGCCACCCCGTGGCTCGCGGTCAGCGAGCGTCCGAGCTCCTCGAGCCGGGCCCGGTCGCGAGCGACGAGGACGAGGTCCGCTCCTTCGCGGGCCAGCCGCTCGGCGAAGGCCCTGCCGATGCCGGCCGAGGCCCCGGTGATCAGTGCGGTGCTCATGGTCCGAGCACTGTATGCCGCTCCCGTGGGCCGAGGGAGGCGTGGCGTACCGCTGGGTAGGGTGATGCGGTGCGCATTGCGACCTGGAACGTCAACTCCATCCGCTCCCGCATCGACCGCGTCGAGGCCTGGCTCCAACGGTCAGACGTCGACGTCCTCGCCATGCAGGAGACCAAGGCCAAGGACGAGCAGTTCCCCTACGACCGGTTCCGGGCCCTGGGGTACGAGGTGGCGCACCACGGCATGAACCAGTGGAACGGCGTCGCGATCCTCTCGCGCGTCGGGCTGGAGGAGGTCGAGGTCGGGTTCAGTGGTGACCCCGGGTGGGGTGAACCGCTCGCCGCCGAGGCCCGCTCGATCGGGGCGACGTGTGCCGGCATCCGGATGTGGTCGCTCTACGTGCCGAACGGACGCGCCATCGGCGACCCGCACATGGCGTACAAGATCTCGTGGCTCACCGAGCTCAAGGAGCAGGCTCGCGGCTGGGCGGCAGGTGGACGGCAGGTCGCGCTGTGCGGTGACTGGAACATCGCGCCCTTCGACGAGGACGTCTGGTCGATGGAGTACTACCTCGACAAGAGCCACGTCTCACCCGGCGAGCGGGCCGCCTTCCATGCGTTCCTCGACGCTGGCTTCGTCGACGTGGTGCGGCCGCACGCGCCGGGACCCGGCGTCTACACGTACTGGGACTACCAGCGGCTGGCGTTCCCCAAGAAGCGGGGCATGCGTATCGACTTCGTCCTCGGCTCACCGGCGTTCGCGGCGCGCATCGCCGGCGCCGTCATCGACCGCGAGGAGCGCAAGGGCGTGGGCGCCAGCGACCACGCGCCGGTGGTCGTGGAGCTCGAGGACTGACTGGTGCGGCCGTCCTACCGCCGTCACCGGGTGAGCAGCCCCCGCACGTACGCCGCCTGACCGGCGTGCTGCGCACAGTCGTTGAGCACACTCACCAACCGGACGGCCAGGGTCACCGGCGGGTCCCAGCGCTCGTCGACGACCCGGTCGAGGTCGCGGTCGGTCACGTCCTGCATGACCGCCGCAGCCATGTCCTGGGCCGCGTCGTGGTACGCGCGCAGGTCGTCGGCGGAGGCCCGGACGGCGAGCACGTCGCGGGTCGAGTGCCCGTAGCCGTGCGCCGTGGCCGGAAAGGGCAGCCCGAACCGGTCGTACCACCCGGCCGAGGTCCACACCTGCTCGACGCCGAACGCGGCGGCGACGTGGTCGTCGAGGAGGCGGCTGAGGTGCCACACGAGCCACGCCACGGTGTTCGCCCCTTCGGCGGGTGGTTCCGCCAACCGCTCCGGGGGCGTCTCGTCGAGCACCTCGTGCACCGTCTCGCGGACCCGCCCGAGGGCGTCGAGCACGAGGTCGGCCGTCGTCGCCATGGTGCCGACGCTACCCGCCCGTGCGGCGCCGCCGGTCACAGACCGACGACGGGCGGAGCCGGCGGTGCGTGCTCGCGGCGTCCACCGAGGGCGAGCGACGCCACGGCACCGAGCAGCGCGGCCACGGCAGCCCCGCGGAACACCCAGGCGACCTGGACGACGGCGGCCTCCTTGAGGGCCTCGGTGTCCGTCGGATCCGGCAGGGCCGAGACGGCGGCGTAGTACTGGCCCAGCCCGATGGCCGTGAGGAGCGCGACGCCGACCACCATGCCGACCATCCGCGCCACCACGACGAGCGCGGATGCCGTGCCGTGGGTGTCCCGGGACGCCTCGGCCAGCGCGGCGTCGTTGACCGGAGCCAGCGTCAGACCGATCCCCAGCCCGGTGAGGGCCAGCACAGAAGTCGAGGACGCGTCGTCGAGCGAGCCCTCCCCCCACGTGGCCATCACGGCGAGTCCTGCCGCCGCGACGCCGAGGCCGAGCGCCGCCACGACGGCGTCGCCCAGCCGGCGCAGCGCCCACCCGCCGGCCAGGGCGCCCACGGGCACCGCAACGAGGAAGCGCACGAGGACGAGCGCCGCCTCGGTCTGGCTCGAGGTGTGGACGAGGCGGGCCAGCAAGGGCACGTCCACGATGACCGCGACCAGCGCGACGCCGACGAGGAGGGAGACGACGAGTGCCCAGGCCAGCCGCCCGCGGACCAGGCCGTGGGGAACGAGCGGCGACGGCGAACGGCGGTGGTGGACGGCATACCCGACCGCCAGGAGCGCGGCCACCGGGAGGAGTGCGATCCCGAGCGGCCCCACCACCTCGCTCTCCGGCTCCGACGCGGCAAAGGTGAGGACGACACACCCGAGGGCACCGCCGAGGAGCAGGGCACCGAGCAGGTCGGCCCGGCGGAGGAGGCCCCAGAAGCCTCGGCCACCGACGGTGAGCAGGGCGAGGAGGAGGATGCCGGCCACGAGCCCTATGGGCGTGGCGAGCCGCGACGTCGCGGTGCCGAACGGGACGAAGGGCAGGCCCAGGGAGACGCTCGTGGTCAGGGAGTCGGGCGCGGCCAGGGCCAGGATGCCCGCGATGGCGGCGGCCGCTGCCAGCACGAGGAGCACCGGCCGGGGGCGCGGCACCGCCGCGCCGCCCGTGACCACGACCGCCCCGGCGAGGAGCAGGCCCAGCCCCGCGTTGATCCAGAAGATGGCCCTCCAGTCCGCGATGACGAGCACGAGGGCCCCGAGCACCGGTCCCAGCACCGATCCGAGCTCCTGCACCGCGCCCACGGCGCCGAGCGGGACCCCGCGCCGGTCGGGCGGCCAGAGCTGCGCCACGATCGCGAGGGTGGCCGGAACCAGTCCTCCCCCACCGACGCCCTGGACCACCCGGCCGCCGACCAGCACGGGCAGCTCGACCGCCAGCGCGGTGATCACCGACCCGATGACGAAGACACCGAGACAGCCGAGGAGCACCCGCTGGCGGTCGACGAGGTCCGCGACCCGGCCGATGAGCGGAAGCACCGCGACGTAGCCGAGGAGGAAGCCCGAGATGATCGGTGTCGCCCGCTGGAGGGCGTCGATGCCCACGCCGACGCCACGCATCATGTCGGTGAGGGCCAGGACGACCACGTAGGTGTCCGCCGCGGCGAGGGAGACGGCGACCGCGGCCGTCGTGAGGAGCGCCCTAGGGGCGGGTGATCTCAACGGGCGCACCGTAGTCCGTGAGGGCGAGGAGGTACGTCGCCTCGACGCCCGGGAAGAAGGGGCCGACGAGGGTCGCGGTGCGCAGCTCTCCTGCGGACGTCAGGCCGTAGCTGACCTTGTAGGTGCCGGTTCCGTCCCCGAGGTGGAAGAGCTCCTCGATGGGTGCGCCGGGCAGCGTCCCGTCGATGCGGTCCAGGACCTCCGCGCCCGCCCTCGTCCGGCCGGCCGACGTGGGGTCCCCCGTCTGCGGCAGCAACGCGGAGATCCCCTTCGCCGGGTCGAAGAACATCGCCGGGTTGGGCGCCCCCAGGGTGTCGAGGTCGGTCTCCACGTAGTCGGGGGTGAAGAACTTCAGATATGCCGTCTCCCCGACGGCGATCACCTCGATCGTGCCGGCGACGCCCTCGATCGTGCCGGTGATCGTGCCCGAGAACGCGGGCTCGGTGGCGCTGATCGCGCCGGCGCCCTTCGCGGCGGTGACGCCGTTCTCCCTCGGCGGGACGTCCCGGCTGGAGAGGTCGAGCTGGACGCTCCCGGCCGCGTCGAACGTGGCCTTCGCCGCAGACAGCCGCTCCGTCGGCGACGGCTCGGACGCACCCTCCGCCCCCTCGTCCGTGCCGGAGCACCCCACGAGCGCGGCACCGGCGAGCATCGCGGCGACGGCGAGGGCGAGGGGGCGGCGCATGGCCACACCCTAGGCGGCCGGGGCGAGGGAGCCACGCCACCTCCGGTGGTCGCGGAGGAGCGGCGTGTCCTCACCTCCCACGGCGGGGGTCAGC
>CALCXF010000124.1 GCA_937907685.1 uncultured Nostocoides sp. | reverse complement strand
CCACACGAGACGTTGGCAACAAGCCCGCACTCTGAACTCCAATGGGGTGCCGCCCCTTGCCCGCGCCCTTGATTCCAAGAGGTTCGGGGCGGCCCGCATGTGGCGGCGCTGGAGGCAGTGTCAGACTCGCGGCATGGCGACCCACCCCTCCGAGCTGTCGCCGGCATCGGTCGAGTTCATGGCGGAGCGGCACCTCGCCACCCTCACGACGCTGCGTGCCGACGGCTCGCCCCACGTCGTGCCGGTGGGATTCACGTGGGACGGGGACACCCTGGTCGCCCGGGTCATCGCGAGCCGCTCGAGTGCCAAGGTGCGGCAGGCGCGCGCCGGTCGGCGGGCGGCGATCTCCCAGGTGGATGGCCGCCGGTGGATCACGCTGGAAGGAGTCACTCGGGTGCTCGAGGACCGCGACTCGGTGCGGGACGCGGAGGAGCGGTATGCCGTCCGCTACCGCGTGCCGCGCCCCAATCCTCAGCGGGTCGTCGTCGTGCTCCACGTGGACCGGGTACTCGGCGGGCTGTAGCGAGGCGGAGCTGGTCGAGCGGCCCGCGTCGCTAGGATCGCATCTGACGACTGGCGCGGGTGGGTCACCACCGGGGAGTGTGGGTCGGGGCATCGTCCGCCTGGGTGTCCCGCGCGACCGACCGACCCTCGAGGAGTGCGCATGAGCGCCGCCGTCTCCACCCCAGGACCGTCCGAGGACGTCCGACCCGTTCGCCGCGCCCTGGTCTCCGTCCACGACAAGACCGGCCTGGAGGACCTCGTGCGCGGTTTGCACGACGCCGGGGTGGCCCTGGTCTCGACCGGGGGATCGGCCGCCCTCATCAGGTCTCTCGGCCTGCCCGTCACGACGGTCGAGGACCTCACCGGGTTCCCCGAGTGCCTGGAAGGGAGGGTGAAGACGCTCCATCCGCGGGTGCACGCCGGCATCCTCGCCGACACCCGCAAGCCGGAGCACCTGACCCAGCTCGCGGACCTCGGCGTGGAGGCGTTCGAGCTCGTCGTCGTCAACCTCTACCCGTTCGCCGCGACCGTCGCCTCCGGTGCGACACCCGACGAGTGCGTCGAGCAGATCGACATCGGCGGCCCTTCGATGGTCCGGGCTGCGGCCAAGAACCACCCGAGCGTCGCCGTGGTGACCGACCCCTCGGCCTACGGCACCGTGCTGGATGCCGTGCGCGGGGGCGGTTTCACCTTCGAGCAGCGCACGCGGCTCGCGGCCGAGGCCTTCGTGCACACGGCGACGTACGACGTCCACGTCGCGTCGTGGATGGGCAACGCCTACACCGACACCTCCGACGGCTCGGGCTTCCCTGCCTGGCTGGGCGGCACCTGGGACAAGGCAGCTGTCCTTCGGTACGGCGAGAACCCCCACCAGCGAGCGGCCCTCTACACGAACGGATTCCAGCCGCGACCCGGCCTCGCCCAGGCGCGACAGCTGCACGGGAAGGAGATGTCGTACAACAACTACGTCGACGCCGACGCTGCGGTCCGGGCGGCATACGACCACGGCGACCAGCCCACCGTGGCGGTCGTCAAGCACGCCAACCCGTGCGGGATCGCCGTGGGTGTGGACATCGCCCAGGCGCACCGCAAGGCGCACGACTGCGACCCGGTCTCCGCATTCGGGGGCATCATCGCGGCCAACCGGCCTGTGACGGCCGAGATGGCGCGCACGGTGGCCGACATCTTCACCGAGGTCGTCGTCGCGCCCGGGTTCGAGCCGGAGGCGCTCGACGTGCTCACGGCGAAGAGGAACGTGCGGATCCTGGAGTGCGCGGCGCCCGGTCGGGCCGGCGTCGAGACGCGCCCCATCAGCGGTGGTCTCCTCATGCAGCAGCGGGATGCCGTGGATGCCGTCGTCGAGGGGGAGGACGGCGCGGTCACCGGTGGGGACGACGCTCGGCACTGGCGGCTCGTCTCGGGCGACCCGGCCGACGACGAGACCCTCGCGGATCTCCAGTTCGCGTGGCGGGCCGTACGGGCGGTGAAGTCCAACGCCATCCTCGTCGCGCGCGACGGCGCCTCGGTCGGCATCGGGATGGGGCAGGTCAACCGGGTGGACTCGTGCCATCTCGCCGTGTCGCGTGCGGGGAGCGAGCGGGCGCGAGGCGCGGTGGCGGCATCCGATGCCTTCTTTCCCTTTGCCGACGGTCTCCAGGTGCTCCTCGACGCCGGGGTGCGCGCCGTCGTGGCGCCCGGCGGGTCCATGCGCGACGAGGAGGTGGTGGCCGCGGCACAGGCGGCCCGCGCCACGATGTACTTCACGGGCACGCGTCACTTCGCCCACTGACGAGGAGCCCTCGGGTCAGGCGGCGTGTCTGGGTGCGTGCCGTCCCGCGGGGCGTGGGGTCGGCCGGAGCCTGTGGAAGACCCACTCGAGCGGGCCGGTGCCCCACCACCGGTCCAGGGCCCAGCACGCGCCGAGGACGACGACCGTCGTCGATACGAGCACCAGCCAGGTGTCGTCCGACGCTCCTCCGCGGAACACCTCCAGCACGGCGAGGTACAGGATCTGCAGCGTGTATGCCGTGAGTGCCAGCCGCCCTGTCGCGAGCACCGGGTCGAGGAGCCGACCGAGCCCCACCTGTCGAGCCAGGTGAAGGACGACGAATGATGCGACCACGGCGCCCGTCGCGAGCAACGTCGCGCCGATCACCTCGGCCGTGACACCGGAGTAGGGCGCCGAGCCCTCTACCGAGCCGCGACCGAGCAGGTAGGCCACGGCGGCGGACGCGAGCAGGACACCCGACACGGCATACGCCACGGGGACCTCGGTCACCCGTCGAAGCACCGTGGCCAGGGCCAGGCCGCCCAGCGCCATGGGGAGGAACGACAGCACTCGATATGCCTCGCCCAGAGCGAGCCAGGTGACAAGATCGCCGGCCCCGGCCGGGAGGTCACCGCCGACTCCCCAGGCCCCGTCCACGCGCTCGCGCACGATCGGCCCGAGCACCGCGCCGGCCACGGCGAGGCCGAGGGTCAGGAGCGGCGCCCGGTGGAGGAGGAGGGCCAGTGGGGCGAGGACGACGATGAGCAGGCCGAGGTAGGGCAGCACGACGATGATCCAGAAGTACATCTCCTGGAGGAGCACGCCAAGGAGGATGAGCAGCACACCACGCTGCAGGTTCTCGAGGAGGAACTGTCCGGCCCCGGGCCGGCGGTCTGCGAGGTGGATGCCCATCGCGACTCCGATGACCACCGCGAAGAGCGGGGCGGTGAGGTACTCACTGATCGTGAACACCCCACCTGCGGGGCTGAGGTGCGCGACGAGCATCGAGATGACGGCGAAACCGCGCGCTGCATCGAGTCCCTCGAGGCGGCGGGTGGTCGGCATCCGCCCAGTCTGCCTCGCACGGCCTGACGGGCGGAGGACGACGAGATCAGCCGGTCGGCGGCCGGTAGCCCGTCGGTTCACCTGCTCCGAGATCCACGATCGCCGCGACCGGTCCGCCTCCTTCGGGTCCCTGGTGGGCCGCCGACACGGACACGAACACCGCAGGGTCGCCGGTCACCGAGGCCGTCACCCCGCCGACACAGGACTTGATCTGACGGTGCCAGTGCACGTCGGAGTCGTCGAGCATGGCGTTCCGTCGACCGGCCACCTGACCGTCGAGCGACGCCTCGCACTTGAGGAACACGTTGACGAGGCGGCCCGCGAGGTCACTGCGGTGCGGTCGGTCGGGGAGGTCGAGGCCGGCATCCCTGATCGCCGCCCAGATGCCGTCCTGGTCCAAGGCGTCCTGCATGACCGAGTGCCCGATCCGGTAGCGGCCGCCCACCCCGCGGGCGTTGCCGACCACGACCACCTGAGCCTGGTCGAGCTCGACCCCGGACGAGCACGACGCCACCGACGAGTAGAGCTCCCGGTTGTGCATGACGTCCTCGTCGGCCGGCATCTCGATCTCGCCGAGGGCCACGGCGACGCCGAGCGCGGTGCACCCGTTCGAGAGGTCCATCGACTCGTGGGTGTGCTCCGTCCACACGCTCTTGCCGCGCGACTTCGCGTCCCGGATCGTGTGGATCGTCAGCAGCGGCGTCTTGGTCTGCACGTAGTGGACGTCCTCGGGGTCGGTGATGCCGGCGCGCTCCATGGCGACGCGCACCGCGGCGGCGACCTTCTCGACCATGGCGGTGTAGCCGATCTCCTCGGGCAGGAGGCGCTCGGACAGGGCGAAGCCGACGGTGAGCCGCGGGTCGTCGCTCTGCTCTGCGCGGTCGGCCGGCACGGTGGCGAAGATGGTCGCGTGCGGGCTGATCACCCCGTCGGTGCCACCCGACCACACGATGGGGATCTCCCTCACCCGCTCCGCCGGGGCGCCCTTCTCGACGAGGATCTCGCGGAAGGCCCGGTCGGCGATGATGCGCGTGTAGTCGTTGACCCCGCCGTTCCCCTCGGTCTTGCCGATGATGGCGACCACGCGGCTCGCGTCCAGGACGCCGTCGTCGATGAGCGTGCCCAGCTCGGAGGCGTCGGAGACGGTGTGCAGCGGGACCTTGCGGACCTCGATGGCGTCGGGCACGGCGTGTTCCTCTCTGTCGGCCGGTGGTCCGGCACTGCGGGGGTATGCCGGGTGACCGGCGGGGTGGTCGGGGTCCTGATGTCCTTCAGTCCGGTTCGACGACGGTGCCGTATTTCCCCTCGACGGCGTCGGTGATGTGCGTGAGAGACGTGATGACGCTGCGGCGTCCCCCGCTGCGCACGAAACGGGTGGCTGCCTCGACCTTCGGGCCCATCGAGCCCGAGGCGAACTGGCCGTCCGCGGCATACGACGACATGTCGGACACAGCCACGCGGCCGAGGTCGCGCTGCTGCGGCGTCCCCCAGTCCAGGGCGGCGTGGTCGACGTCGGTGGCGATGACGAGGACGTCCGCGCCGAGCGTCGTGGCGAGCAGTGCGGCCGTGAGGTCCTTGTCGATGACGGCCTCCACCCCGCGCAGCCGTCCGTCAGGCTCGCGCACCACGGGGATGCCGCCGCCCCCGGCCGCGACGACCACCTGCCCCGCCTCGAGCAGCGTGCGGATCGCGCCGACGTCGATGACCTCGACCGGGTCCGGTGACGCGACGACACGGCGCCATCCCTTCTCGCCACGGTCCTCCCACACCTGCCCGTGGTCGATCAGGGGCTGCGCCTGCTCGTGGGGGAGGTAGCGGCCGATCGGCTTCGAAGGGTGCGTGAACCCGGGGTCGTCCCGGTCGACGAGGGTGCGGGTGACGACCGCGGCCACGGGGCGGACGGCATCCACGCCGGTGAGCGCGGCGTCGAGCGCGTTGAGGATGGTGAAGCCGAGCGTTCCCTGCGTCTGCGCGCCGCACCAGTCGAGCGGTACCGGAGGGACGACGTGCGCGGCGACCTCGTTCTTGACGAGGAGGTTTCCGACCTGGGGACCGTTGCCGTGGGTGACGACGAGCTCGTGACCTGCGCTGACCAGGCCAGCGGCGGCCCGCATGGCGACCCCGACGGCCTCGATCTGCGCGGCGGGTGTGGCGCTGCCGTCGGGACCCGTCATGGCGTTGCCGCCCAGCGCGAGCAGGACCCGCATGTCACGCCTCCTCGGTCGTCGATGTGTCGACCCTAGGCAGGAGGTCGGTCACCCGCGTCGTCGAGTTGTGCCCAACGCCCGAAGCGGTCTTGTCAACCAGCCGGAAGCCATGGTCCGAGGTCAGCCCCGCTCGACATCCTCCAGCCACGCCAGGACGGTCTCGTTGTGCGCACCCAGAGCCGGCGGTGGCAGGTGGGTCTCGCGCCCGCCGGCGTACCCGTTGTCGTCGAAGCGGATCGGTGGTCCCGGGATCTCGATGCGCCCCAGCACCGGGTGGTCCACGTCGAGCACCAGCCCCTGGCTGCGCGTCTGCTCCCAGTCGTAGACCCGGTCGACCGTCCGCACCTCGCCGGCCGGGACGCCGATCCCGGCCAGGCGGGCCAGCAGGTCGTCATGGGTGACGTCCGCGAAGGCGGCGTTGAGGGTCTCGACGACGAGGTCACGGTTGGCCACCCGCTCACGGTTGGTCCCGAACCCCGGTGCGAACGGGTCGAGGCCGAAGCCGGTAGCAAGCCGCTGCCAGAGTCCCTCGCTGCCGCAGGCAAGCTGGACGAAGCCGTCGGCGCACGTGAAGAGGCCGTAGGGGCAGATCGACGGGTGGTGGTTGCCACCGGCCCGAGGCACGTCACCCGCCACCGTGTAGCGCGTTCCCTGGAACGCGTGGACGCCGACGATCGAGGCCAGCAGCGACGTGCGGACGACCCGGCCCCGGCCGGTGCGGTGGCGCTCGTGGAGCGCGGACACGACGCCGTACGCCCCGTACATCCCCGCCAGCAGGTCGCCGATGGGGACGCCCACGCGCTGCGGATGGTCGGCGTCGGCCCCGGTCAGGGACATCAGGCCCCCTTCGCCCTGAGCGATCTGGTCGTAGCCCGCGCGTCCACCCTCGGGGCCGTCATGGCCGAAGCCGCTGATCGAGAGCACCACCAGACCGGGGTTGAGGCGGTGGAGCCGATCGACGGAGAAGCCGAGGCGGTCCAGGACCCCCGGGCGGAAGTTCTCCAGGAGGACATCTGCGCGGCGGACGAGCCGGGTCAGCAGGCGCCGGCCGTCGTCTGACTTCAGGTCGGCGGTCACCGACTCCTTGTTGCGGTTGCACGAGAGGAAGTACGTGGAGATCGGGTCGTCCTCCGGCCCGACGAACGGCGGCCCCCATCCTCGTGACTCGTCACCGTCCGGGCTCTCGACCTTGATGACCCGGGCGCCCAAGTCGCCGAGCATCATGCCGCAGTGCGGCCCGGCCAGCGCACGGGTGAGGTCGATGACGACGACACCCTCGAGGGGTCCGCTCACGGTGCCTCCTGGGCCGGGGTCGGGTATGCCGTCAACCTAGTCATGCGGCATGCGCCGGCGTCCCGGCAGGGTCGGCCGTTCAGCCGCTCTTGGCGTCGAGGTGCTGCAGGAGGTCGTGCGCGGCGAGCTCGACCTGCTTGTGCCGCCACTCTCCGGCGCGGTAGACGCAGGCGATCAGGCCGCTGCGGTGCACGCGGCGGAAGTCGCCGACGACGAAGGCGTAGCGGGCCTTCGTCTCGTCGTTGGCGCCCTTGGTGAGCCCCAAGTGCCAATTGGCGTACTCGTCCCACGAGTGGCGCTTGAGGTAGGTGTTCTCCGTCGCGGCGTCGGGCTGCACCTCGCCCCACTCGCTGTCGAGGACGTACCGGCGCTTGTCGATGAGCTCGCGCACGTACGCGACGGCCGCCTTGTTGAGCTCGTACTCCGCCATCACCCCAGTGTGGCGACGGCGAGCGCCCAGATGGGGAACCGGTGCACTCGGTCCAGCCGTGCCGGGCAAGGGTCGTCAGTAGTCGATGCGGCCCGAGGAGGCTCGCCAGGCGTCGAACGGCTCCTCGGCCCGGGGGCTGGGCAGGTGCGTGACGACCGTCGGCCACGAGGACGGGTCGCCGTTGGCCACGAGGATGTCGTGGAACTCGGCGTCGTCGAACCCCGCCGCGGCCGCCTGGTGCCGGTCCGCGGCGAAGACCACCTGGTCCAGCCGTGCCCAGAGCGAGCTGCACAGGCACAGCGGGCACGGTTCACAGGAGGCGTAGAGCGTGGCGCCCAGAAGGGCGAAGTTCCCGATCGACCGACAGGCGCGGCGGATCGCCACGACCTCGGCGTGAGCGGTCGGGTCGAGGTCTGCGGTGACCCGGTTCGTGCCCTCCGCGAGAAGGGAGCCCTCGCGGACGACGACCGCGCCGAAGGGTCCACCGCCCGCGGCGACGTTGGTCGTGGCCAGGTCGATGGCCTGCTCGAGCCAGCCGAGGTCGTCCATCCCAGGATCCTCCCACTCGCCGTTCGCTGGACGAGGCACGCGTCGGTCCGTCACACCCAGTCGACCTCGGCGGCGGAGAGACCCCCCGAGAGACTGGCGTATCCCGGGCCGCGGTCGAAGAAGGGCTCCGTGCCCGTGCGCGCTCCCCGCAGCTTCTCTCGCAGAGCGTCGGAGGCCGGCACGTCGATGGCCGGCTCGTCCGTGCTGCCCGTCGCCACCACCCCGTAGTCGCGGGCACCGGCGAAGGAGACCTTCCCCCACCGCAGGTCCCGCTCGACCTCGTCGTACGGGCGCTCGAGCGGGTCACCCCAACCTCCGCCACCGGTGGTCCGGATCCGGATGACCTGCCCGGCCAGCACGGGCTCGCCGTCCGCGAGGGCATCCACGACGCGCTCACCGGGTCCACCGAGGTCGACGGTGACCTCGAAGGGCCGGCCCGCCTTCCCGCCCTTGACTCCCCAGCAGGCGAGGATCGAGCGGTCGGCGATCGACATGAAGTGGGCGTCCTCGAGCATCCGGATGTGCTTCTCGTAGCCGAGTCCGCCCCGGAACCGTCCTGGCCCGCCCGAGTCGACGGCCAGGCCGAGCCGCTCGACGAGGAACGGGAAGCGGCTCTCCGTGAACTCGGTCGGCAGGTTCCGGGAGTCCGGGACGACGTGGATGGTGTCCTCGCCGTCGGCGTAGTAGCGCCCGCCCGACCCGCCACCGAGGACCTCGCGCATGAGGTAGTCGTTGCCGTCGCGGTCCTTGCCGTAGACACCGGTGTAGCGGATGGTCTCCTGGTCGGCCGGCATCCTGCCGTCGACCGCCTTGGCCACGACGCCGGCGAGCACGCCGAGCAGGCGCAGGATGACGAAGGTGCGGGCGTTGGTCGGCGCCGGGTAGATCGGCGTGAGCAGGGTCCCCTTGTCCGGGAAGCGCATCTCGATGAGTGGGACGACGCCCTCGTTGACGTCGAGCTGGGCCATCCGCTCCGGAGTGTCGGCGAGGTTGCGCAGGATCGGGGCGAGCCACTTCTTGAGGAAGTTTCCGCCGACGTAGTCGCCGCAGTGGTTGATCGGGCCCTTGGCCTGCGGGCCGGTGCCCGTGAAGTCGAGAACGAGCCGTGGACCGCCGTTACCGGCGCCCGGCCCGCCGGTCGAGGTCTTCGTCAGGGTGATGCGCTGGACATGCAGCCGCGGCTCGTCGACGCCGTCGTGCTCGGCGTAGTCCTCCCACACATAGGTGCCGTCGGGGATCTTGGCGAGGATCTCTCGCCGGTAGGTCTCCGTCGTCGCGTCGAGGATCGCGTCGAACGCGGTCTCGACGGTGTCCCGGCCGTAGCGCGCGAACAGCGCCGAGAGACGCCGCGCGCCCATGAGGCAGGCCGAGCACTCGGCGTCGAGGTCGGCGGCGAGGCTGTCCGGCATCCGGGAGTTGCGCGTCATGATCCGCAGCGCGGCGGCGTTGGGAACGCCGGCGTCCCACAGCCTGATCGGGGGAACCGACAGGCCCTCCTCGAAGACGGTCCGCGCGTTGCTCGGCATCGAGCCGGGCACGGCGCCCCCGATGTCGTCGTGGTGGCCGAACGCCTGGACGAACGCGACGACCTCCCCCTCGTGGAAGACCGGCACCGTGACGCACAGGTCGGGCAGGTGGCCGATGCCGCCCTCCGACTCGTAGACGTCGTTGTGGAAGTACACGTCCCCCTCGCGCATCCGCGCCATGGCGAAGTCACGCACGACGGGGTGCACGAGGGCTGAGTACGAGCGGCCGGTGAGCTTGCGCAGCTGGCGGTCGTGGATGCCGGCACGGAAGTCGTGCGCGTCGCGGATCATCGGGCTCCGGCTGGTGCGGGCGATGGCCGTCTCCACCTCCATCTCGACACTCGCCAGGGTGCCCTGGATGATCTCGACGAGGATCGGGTCGACCGTGCTGCCCTCGGGCGTGAGGCGGTTGCCGTGCTCGTATGCCGTGGGCAGGCCTGCGCTGTTCACGACGCCTCCTTCGTGACGACGAGGTTGCCGTACGCATCGACCCGAACCGCGAAGCCGGGGTGGACGGGCACCGTCGAGCCGAACTCCTCGATGACCGCTGGCCCGCGGATCGTGTCGTCGGCCCGCAGGTCGGGGCGCCAGTAGACCTCGGTCGGCACGTAGCCGGCATCGGCGTCGAAGCAGACGGCCCGCGTGGACCGGGGCCCGAGCGCGTCGACCACGCCGTGCACCGTCGCCGACGGAGGAGACGATGCCTGGCGGCCGGGGAGGGGGCGCAGCTCGGGACGGGTGATCGGTCCGACGCCCGTGACGCGCAGGTTGACCCACTCCACCTGCTGGCGCGGGTCGTCGCGGAAGTCGTACCCGTAGAGAGAACGGTGTTCGTCGTGGAAGCGGTCCGCCACGGCGGCGGCGTAGGCCTCGTCCACCCGGCCGGGCGCGGCGGCGACGCGGACCTCGTAGGCCTGGCCGAAGTAGCGCAGGTCCGCGGTGCGCACGTAGTCGTGGTCGATGCGGGCGAACCCTTCCGTGTCCAGTGCAGCCGCCGCCTTGGCGGTCAGCTCGTCGAAGACCTTCTCCACGGTGGGGTGGTCCAGGCTCGCGTGCCGGGCGACGAGGGTCTGCACGTAGTCGTTCCGCACGTCCACGGTGAGCAGGCCGAACGCACTGACCGTGCCGGGGTCCTGCGGCACCAGGGCTCCCGCGAGGTCGAGGACGTCGACGAGTCGGCAGGCGAGCAGCGACCCTGAGCCGCCGAAGGTCGTGAGCACGAAGTCCCGGATGTCCAGCCCTCGCTTGACCGAGACCTGGCGGAGTGCGTTCGCCTGGTTCCAGGCCGATATCTCGAGGATGCCGGTCGCGCACCGTTCCACGTCCAGGTGGAGGTCGGCGGCCAGGCGCTCGACGCCGCGCCGGGCGGCGTCCACGTCGAGCGGGATCTCGCCTCCGAGCAGGTGCGGGGGGATACGGCCGAGCACGACGTGGGCGTCGGTGACGGTCGGCTCGGTGCCTCCGGCGCCGTAGCAGAGCGGCCCGGGGTCGGCGCCCGCGGACCGGGGCCCCACCTTGAGTGCACCCTCGGGCGAGACCCATGCGACCGAGCCGCCGCCGGCTCCCACGGTCACGACGTCGATCATGGGGATCTTGCTGGGGTAGGCGCCGATCGCGCCCTCGGTGGTCAGGGTCGGCTCGCCGTCCAGGACGACCGACACGTCCGTCGACGTGCCACCGCCGTCGCAGGTGAGGACCTTGGCGAAGCCGGCTCGCCGGGCGATGAGGGCGGCACCGAGCGCGCCCGCCGCCGGACCGGACAGGACCGTGGTGATCGGCTGGTGCACGACCTCGTCGGCCGACAGCACGCCGCCGTTGG
>CALCXF010000123.1 GCA_937907685.1 uncultured Nostocoides sp. | reverse complement strand
TCGTCCCCGAGATCATCACCGGCCAGCGGCGGTCGTGCTCCTCGAAGAGCGTCTCCAGGGCGAAGATGGCGGCCTTGGCGTTGAGCGTGTCGAAGATCGTCTCCACGAGGAGCACGTCGGCGCCGCCGTCGACGAGGCCGCGGGCCTGCTCCAGGTATGCCTCGACGAGCTCGTCGAAGGTGACGTTCCTCGCGCCGGGGTCGTTGACGTCCGGGGAGATGGATGCCGTGCGGTTGGTCGGCCCGATGGCGCCGAGGACCCAGCGCGGGCGGTCCGGGGTCCGTCGGGTCATCGCGTCGCACTCGGCCCGGGCGAGGGATGCCGCGGCGACGTTGAGCTCGTAGGCCAGGCCTTCCATGCCGTAGTCGGCCAGCGAGATCCGCTGCGCGTTGAACGTGTTCGTCTCGAGCAGGTCCGCGCCCGCTTCGAGGTAGGCGTGGTGGATCTCGCGGATGATCTCCGGCCGGCTGAGCGACAGCAGGTCGTTGTTGCCCTGCTGCTCGCTGGGGTGGTCGGCGAACCGTTCGCCCCGGTAGTCCGCCTCGGCGAGCCCGTAGCTCTGGATCATCGTCCCCATCGCCCCGTCGAGCACGAGGACGCGGTCGAGCAGGGCCGCGGTGAGGTCCGCGGTGGCGTCGGGGCGGTGCTGTGCGGTCACGGCGCGTCGTCTCCGGTGGACAGCATGGTCGGTGGGCCAGTATGCCGCGTTCCTGACGTATGGTCCCTGCCATGTCCGTGCCGCCCCGCCCGCCCGCCGGCGCCGTGCGCCTGGGTCAGGTCGCGGGGGTCCCGGTGTACCTCGACCGGACGTGGCTGTTCCTCGCCGCCTTCATCGCCTGGACGGGCTGGCAGGCGGGTCGCGACCTCGGCACGGGCGGTGCGCTGGCGTATGCCGCGTGGCTCGTCCTCGGCATCCTCATCGCAGTGCTGGGCCACGAGGTGGCCCACGCACTGAGTGCCCGCCTGCTCGGGTTCCGCGTCCACCGGATCGTCGCGACGCTGTGGGGAGGCCACACGGCATACGACGGCACGGGGACCACGCCCGGGCGGGCGGCGGTCATCGCGGTGAGCGGTCCGGTCGCGAACCTGGCCCTCGCGGGGGTGGGGGCCGTGGCCATGGCCCTCCTGCCCTGGCCGGCATCCGAGTTCGGCTGGTCCTTCGTCGTCCTCAACATGCTCCTTGCCGGCTTCAACCTCCTGCCCGGGCTTCCGCTCGACGGCGGCCAGCTCGTGGAGTCGCTCGTCTGGAGCGTCACCGGCCGGCGGGACCTCGGCCTCGTCGTCGCCGGCTGGTGCGGGCGCCTGCTCGCCATCGGCCTGGTCCTGTGGTTCGTCGCTCTGCCCCTCGCCCGCGGGACGCCGGACGTGCTCGACGCCGTCCTCGCGGCCGTCATGGCCTGGATCCTCTGGTCGGGGGCCACCGCCGCCATCCGGCGGGGTCCCTACGAGCGGCTCCTCGCGCGGATCCGTCCGGAGGACGTCCTCGACCCGGTCGCCGTCGTGCCGGTCGTCACCCCGATCGGCGAGCTCCTGGGGCTCGGCCGACGGGTCGTCGCGCTCGACGAACGGGGCCTGCCGACCCTCGTGCTGCCGGAGCCGTCCGGGGACACGCCGGACCTCGGCCTGCTCGACCCGGGCACGCGCCTGGCGTCGCTCGTCGTGCGCATCCCGGACGCCTGCGTCGTCGACCTCCCACCGGGCTCCAGCACCGAACCGGTGCTGCGCGCCATGGCGACGACCGGCCAGCCACTCGTGGTGGTCACCAGCGCGGGGCAGGTGCAGGGCGTGGTGACCTCGGAGCGGCTCAACGCCGTGGCGGGAGCCGTGCTGGGCCGCAACTAGACTTCGCGGCCATGACATCAGCCTCGGGGCCGACCCCCACCGGCGCCGAGCTGCGGCGTGGCCCCTTCTCGGCCGGGGAGCGGGTCCAGCTGACCGATCCGAAGGGGCGGTTGCACACCATCACGCTCACCCCGGGGAAGCAGTTCCACACCCACCGCGGGCACATCGCCCACGACGGCCTCATCGGTCTGCCCGACGGCTCCACGGTGACCAACACCGCTGGCGTGGAGTACCTCGCCCTGCGCCCCCTGCTGGCGGACTACGTCATGTCGATGCCGCGCGGCGCCGCGGTGGTCTATCCCAAGGACGCTGCCCAGATCGTCACGATGGCGGACGTCTTCCCCGGGGCGGTCGTCGTCGAGGCCGGGGTCGGCTCCGGCGCCCTGTCGATGTCGCTGCTGCGCGCGGTGGGTGCGTCGGGCCGGCTGCACTCGTTCGAGCGGCGTGAGGACTTCGCCGAGATCGCCCGGGCGAACGCGCGCGACTTCTTCGGGGCCGACCATCCCGCGTGGACCGTGACCGTGGGTGACCTCGTCGAGGCCCTTCCCGCCGCCGTGGCGCCCGCCAGCGTGGACCGCGTCGTCCTCGACATGCTCGCCCCCTGGGAGTGCCTCGAGGTGGTCGCCGATGCCCTGGCTCCCGGTGGCGTGCTCATCTGCTACGTCGCCACGGCGACCCAGCTCTCCAAGGTGGCCGAGGCCATGCGGGACCTCGGCACCTTCACCGAGCCCCAGGCGTGGGAGTCGCTCGTGCGCGGCTGGCACCTCGAGGGCCTCGCCGTGCGCCCGCAACACCGCATGCACGGCCACACGGGCTTCCTCATCACCACCCGGCGCCTCGCACCCGGCGTCACCCCACCCCTGCGCAAGCGCCGCCCCGGCCGCGGCTACGTGTCAGGAGAGGACGCGGTGGATGAGGACTGGACCCCCGAGGCGATCGGCGAGCGGGTGCCGTCGGAGAAGCGGGTCCGCAAGGTTCGCCGTTCGGGAACGGACACCTCCCCGCACAGCTGATCACCACGGGTTATCGTCGAGCATGAGCACCGACGAGCCCACGGCCGACCAGCCGGGCACGCGCGAGCGCCTCGAGGCCGAGCGGGAGTCGCTGGAGGCCGAGATCGCCAGGCTCCGCGCCGGCGGACAGGCGTCCCCGGCGCAGCTGCGGACGCTCGAGCGCGACCTCGCGTCGCTGCGCTCCCAGCTCTCGACGCTCTCGGCCCAGAACGAGCGGCTGGTGCGCACGCTGCGCGACGCCCGCGAGCAGATCGTCACCCTGAAGTCCGAGGTGGACCGGCTGGCCCAGCCGCCGGCCGCCTACGGGATCGTCATCGAGGTCTTCGACGGGGGAACCGCCGACATCCTCACGAGCGGACGCAAGATGCACGTCGCCGTGAGCCCGTCCATCGAGGAGGGCTCTCTCGTGCCCGGCCGCGAGGTCATGCTCAACGAGGCGATGAACGTCGTCGCCGCCCATGGGTACGAGACGACCGGGGAGGTCGTGCTCTGCAAGGAGATCCTCGCCGACGGTCGCGTGCTCGTCGTGGCCCAGGCAGACGAGGAGCGGGTGTGCCGCGTCGCGGCATCCCTGGACGGCACGAAGATCAGGGCCGGTGACGCCCTGCTGCTGGAGTCACGCTCCGGGTTCGTGTTCGAGCGGATCCCCAAGGCCGAGGTCGCCGACCTCGTGCTCGAGGAGGTCCCCGACATCGACTACACCGACATCGGCGGGCTCAGCGGGCAGATCGAGGCCATCCGCGACGCGGTCGAGCTGCCCTACCTCCACCCGGACCTCTACACGGAGCACGAGCTGAAGCCCCCCAAGGGGGTGCTGCTCTACGGCCCGCCGGGCTGCGGCAAGACGATGATCGCCAAGGCAGTGGCCGCCTCCCTCGCCCGTAAGGTCGCCGAGAAGGAGGGCCGGGAGCCCGGGAAGTCCTTCTTCCTCAACATCAAGGGCCCGGAGCTGCTCAACAAGTACGTCGGGGAGACCGAGCGGCACATCCGGCTCATCTTCCAGCGTGCCCGCGAGAAGTCCAACGAGGGCTATCCGGTCGTCGTCTTCTTCGACGAGATGGAGTCGCTGTTCCGCACCCGGGGGTCCG
>CALCXF010000122.1 GCA_937907685.1 uncultured Nostocoides sp. | reverse complement strand
GACCAGCAGATCCTAGCCGCGCCGAGGAGGTGCCCCCCACGCCGGAGCGGCAGCGGTCACCGGCCGTGGAGGAAGTGCCAGAGGTTGCTGTGCTGTTCGCGGTTGACGAGCGCGGGGAGGACCTCGCGCTCGAACAGCTCGACGCCACTGAGGTCGTAGGCCTGCTCGACGAAGTACGTGATCGCGTACGTCATGCCCCGCGCCTCCAGGTCGACCAGGGTCTCCGTGATCTGTTCCGGGGTCCCGACGAGTGCCCCCTTCTCGAAGGACCTCACCTCCAGGTCGATGAGGTCCTGCGGGAGACCGGCCCTCGTGTAGTGGTCGCGGATCCAGCCCATCCGGTCGCGCACCTCGGCCTCGTCCCGACCGATGACGACGTTGTAGTCGGCGCTCCGCACGATCTCGTCGAAGTCGCGACCGACGTCGTCGCAGTGGCGGCGCAGGACCTCGCTCTTGGCGCTGAACTCCTCCGGTCGCGGTGAGAAGTTCGTGTAGTCGGCGTACTTCGCGGCGATCCGCAGCGTCTTGCGTTCCCCGCCACCGGCCACCCACAGGGGGATGCCGTTCCGCCGGCTCCCGGGGACGCTCTCTCCCTGGAGCGGGCGGGGGAAGCACAGGGCTCCGTCCGCCGAGAGGTGCTCCCCGGCATACGTGGCGCGGCCAGTGGTCCACATCTGACGCATGATCTCGATGCCCTCACCCAGGGCCGCGATGCGCTCACCGGCCGAGGGGAACCCGTAACCGTACGCGCGCCACTCGTGCTCGTACCACCCGGCCCCGATGCCCACGTCGAGCCGGCCCTCCGAGATGACGTCGACCGTGGCGGCGACCTTGGCCAGGTGGGCGGGGTTGCGGTAGCCCATGCACGTGCACATCTGGCCGAGGCGCACGCGGCCGGTGACGGCCGCGAAGGCCGCCATGAGCGACCACGCCTCGTGCGTGGCCTCCTCCGCGGGCCGGGGCACCGTGTGGACGTGGTCGTAGACCCAGATCGAGGTCCAGTCCTCGTTGCCGTCCACGCGGCGGGCGAGACCCGCCATGACACCCCAGTGCTGGGACGGGTCGATGCCGACGAGGTCGTGGCGCCAGCCCTGCGGGATGAACAGTCCGAACTTCATGGGGGTCCTCTCCTGGTGCGGACGCGGGCCGGGCGCCGCGGTCCCACCCAACCCCGCCCGGCTCGGAGCCGCAAGTTTCCCCCGTATCCTGCGCCGGTGACCATCTGCATCGTCGGCACCTCCTACGTCGGCCTGTCGCTCGCGGTGCTGCTCGCCGAACAGCACGACGTCGTGGCACACGACATCGACGAGCGCCGTCTCGACCTCATCAGCTCCGGGAAGAGCCCGATCTCCGACCCGGACGTGGAGGAGCGGCTGTCCCGCCACGACCTCCGGCTCACCGTGGCCGCGGACAAGAAGGAGGCGTATGCCGCCGCGGAGCTCGTCGTCGTCGCCACGCCGACCGACTACGACCCCCGGACCGACTACTTCGACACGAGCAGCGTGGAGCAGGTCGTCAGCGACGTCGTCGCGGTGAACCCGGGTGCGACCGTCGTCATCAAGTCCACCGTCCCGGTCGGGTTCACGGTCGCCCTGCGCGACCGTCTCGGCACCGAGAACATCGTCTTCTCACCGGAGTTCCTGCGCGAGGGGCGCGCCCTCCACGACAACCTCCACCCGTCGCGGATCATCGTCGGTGACCCGGGTCCGCGCGGTCAGCGGTTCGCATCGCTCCTCGCCGAGGCGGCGGTCGACGACGATGTGCCGGTCCTCCTCACTGACAGCACCGAGGCGGAGGCGATCAAGCTGTTCGCCAACACCTACCTCGCCATGCGGGTGGCGTTCTTCAACGAGCTCGACACCTATGCCCTGACGCACGGGTTGGACACCCGCCAGATCATCGAGGGAGTGGGCCTGGACCCCCGCATCGGCAGGCACTACAACAACCCGTCGTTCGGGTACGGCGGCTACTGCCTCCCCAAGGACACCAAGCAGCTCCTCGCCAACTACGCCGATGTCCCGCAGACGCTCATCAGCGCGATCGTCACCGCGAACACGACCCGCAAGGACTTCGTCGCGGCCGACATCATGGCCCGGGACCCCAAGGTCGTCGGCATCCACCGGCTCATCATGAAGGCGGGCTCGGACAACTTCCGCTCGAGCAGCGTCCAGGGCGTCATGAAGCGCCTCAAGGCGAAGGGGATCGAGGTCATCGTCTACGAGCCGGAGCTGTCCGAGGACCGGTTCTTCGGGAGCGAGGTCGTCCGCGACCTCGAGGAGCTCAAACGCCGCAGCGACCTCGTCGTGGCGAACCGGCTCACCCAGGACCTGCAGGACGTCGCCGACAAGGTGTACACCCGGGACCTCTTCGGCGAGGACTGACCTGCCTCCCCGGATGAGTGGCACCACTGGAGACCCGGTTTCCCGCGCTCACGTGTGGGCAGAATGACCCCATGGCCCTGCACCACCAGAACGACCCCGACCTCGTCCGTGCGCTCCTCATGGATCCGGGGATCTGGGTGGTGGTGGGCCTGTCACAGAACCGGGAACGGGCGGCATACCGGATCTCCCAGTGGCTGAACATCGAGCTGGGAAAGCCGATCATCCCGGTCCACCCGCGGGCGGAGACGGTCCACGGCGTCCAGGGCTACGCGTCGCTGGCGGACATCCCGGACCAGGACGTCAAGGTCATCGACTGCTTCGTCAGCTCCGCGAACGTCGGTGCCGTCGTCGACGACGCCATCGCGCACAAGGAGCGGCTCGACATCGACGCGATCTGGATGCAGCTCGGTGTCATCGACGAGGCGGCCGCCGAGCGGGCGCGCAGGGCGGGCCTGGACGTCGTCATGGACACCTGCCCCAAGATCGAGTGGCCGCGACTGCGCCACGAGGGCATGCAACGCTGAGGCCGACCGCGCCGGCCCTCAGCCGCCGGGTCGACGCTCCCGGAGCGCGGCCCCCTTGGCGCGGGCCTCGTCCCGCAACCCCGTTCGGTACGCCGTCAGCGCCGCCCGAAGGCGCGCTGCCTCCTCGCCCTGCCCGGCACCGAGGATGCGAGCGGCGAGCAGACCCGCGTTGCGGGCCCCGCCGACCGACACCGTGGCGACAGGCACCCCCGCAGGCATCTGGACGATCGACAGGAGGGAGTCGAGCCCGTCGAGGTGCCGCAGGGGGACGGGCACGCCGATGACCGGCAGTGAGGTGACCGAGGCGAGCATCCCCGGGAGGTGCGCCGCTCCGCCAGCCCCTGCGACGAGCACTCGCAGACCGCGCTCCTCCGCCGACCTGCCGTAGGCGACCATCTCCTCGGGCATCCGGTGCGCCGAGACGACGTCGACCTCGCAGCGCACCCCCAGCCCCTCCAGTGCGATGACCGCGGCCTCCATGACCGGCCAGTCGGAGTCCGACCCCATGACGACGCCGACGACCGGTGACCCTCCCTGACCTCGCTCGTCGCTCACTCGGTCACCACTCCCCTGATGTAGTCGGCCGCGTGCCCCGCTCGCGCACGCAGGTCGCCGAGGTCGTCTCCGAGGACGTTGACGTGGCCGAGCTTGCGACCGGGACGCACCCCCTTGCCGTACATGTGGACCTTGACCTCGGGATCGTGCGCCATGACATGACGGTATGCCGGGTACAGGTCAGGCAGGTCACCGCCCAGGACGTTGGCCATGACCGTCCACCGCCCGTGCGGGCGCGGTGAGCCGAGCGGGAGGTCGAGGACCGCGCGGAGGTGCTGCTCGAACTGGCCGGTCACGGCGCCGTCCATCGTCCAGTGCCCGGAGTTGTGCGGCCGCATCGCGAGCTCGTTGACGACGAACGACGGGTCGCCGCCATCCTCGCCCACCTCGAACAGCTCGACCGCGAGCACCCCCGTGACGTCGAGCGCCCCTGCGACGCGCAGGGCCGCGTGGACCGCCGAGGACGACAGGCCGACGTCCAGGTCGGGCGCCGGTGCGAGCACCTCCGTGCAGACACCGTCGGTCTGCACGGTCTCGACCACCGGCCAGGCGGCGGCCTGACCCGACGGGCTGCGCGCCACGAGCACGGCGAGCTCACGGCGGAAGGGCACCCACTCCTCGACCAGGAGTCCAGTGCCGTCCGTCGAAGCACGCTCCAGCCAGTCGGCCAGCTCGCTCGAGCCTCCCACGACGCGTACCCCTTTGCCGTCGTACCCGCCCCGCGGGGTCTTGGCCACGACCGGCCAGCCGACCTGGTCGCCGAACGCCGTGACGTCCGCCGACGTGGATGCGCGCGCCCACCGGGGACACGGGATGCCGAGCTCGGTGAGCCGCTCGCGCATGGCGAGCTTGTCCTGGGCGTACGTCAGCGCCTCAGGACGGGGATGGAGCTGCACACCCTCGGCGACGAGCAGCTCCAACACGTGGGGTGGAACGTGCTCGTGGTCGAACGTCACGACGTCACAGTGTCGGGCGAAGGCGTGAACGGCATCCGCCTCAGTGTGGTCCGCGACGGGCGAGCTCGGCACGACGAGCGCTGCGCTGGCCTCGTCCGACTCGGCGAGGACGCTCAGCGTGATACCCAGCTCGGCGGCGGGGCCGGCGCACATCCGCGCCAGCTGGCCACCTCCGATGATGCCCACGACGGGGAACCCGCCTGGCGCGCGCCGAGGGGTGGTCACCGGGCGAGGATACCCATCAGCGCGCTTATAGGCTGCGCTGGTGCCGACGACCGCCCGACCCCCGACAGGGGGTCTCGCTCGCCTGCTGGACTCGGTGCGCCAGGCGATCGACGTCCTCTACCGCGAGATGATCAAGTTCGGTGTCGTCGGCGCCATCGCGTTCGTCATCGACCTCGGGCTGGCCAACCTGCTGTGGCAGACCGTGCTCAGCGACAGGGTCACGACGGCGAAGATCATCTCGGGCACGGTCGCCACGCTCTTCGCGTGGGTCGGGAACCGGCAGTGGACGTTCCGGCACCGCCGCAGCCGCCCGGCGCACCACGAGGTGGCCCTGTTCTTCGGGGTCAACTTCATCGCCCTGGGGATCTCCGCGGTCACCCTCTTCGTGTCCCACTATGGGCTTGGCTACACGTCCATCCTCGCCAACAACGTGGCCACTCTGGTGGGCATCGGCCTGGGCACGCTGTTCCGCTTCTGGGCCTACCGCAGGTACGTCTTCGCGGGCGAGCCGATCTAGGTGTCAGTACATCTAGGCCGGCTGCGCCGGAGCTGTGCCGTGCAGCTGCAGCGCACGAAGGACGACGAGCGTCACGAGCAGGGCGGGCACCACGACGGTCCACATGGTCGGCAGGATGCCGGCCACGCAGCCCGCCGTCGTCACCGCGAACGCCGGCAGCGGCCGGCGCTCGGAGAGGGCCGTGCCGACCAGGACACAGGTGCCGCCGCCGATGAGGGTGCCGAACCAGAAGGCGAGGCCGCTGAGGTCGCCGCTCATCAGGACCCGGACCGTCTCCGCGACCCCGAGGGTGAGAAGGAGGATCCCGACCGCGACTCCGAACCACCACGTGCGTGACATGGCCTGAACCTAGTCCCATGCCGGCGGGCTGGACATGGCCTGATCGAGCCCCCGCACCGCCGAGGTGCCGAGGAGGGCGAGGTCAGAGCTCGCTCGCCGAGAGGAAGAGGGCGAAGAGCGGCGGCCGGGCGCGCACGAGCTCGAGCCGGCCACCGGCGGCCTCGGCGAGGTCGCGCGCGAGCGAGAGGCCGAGGCCCGTGCCCGACGACGAGACAGAGCGCTCGAAGACGTGCGGCGCGATGGCGGCGGGCACACCATCCCCGCCGTCGGCCACCTCGATGACGACCGACGGCCCCGCCCGCCGAGCGGAGATCTCGACAGTCCCCCGCCCATGGGTCAGGGAGTTCTCGAGCAGGGTGGTGAGGATCTGGGCGAGAGCCACCGGCGTGGCACGGACCCCCAGCCCGCGTTCCCCCCGGACGTGGATGCTGCGACGGGCGCCCGCGAACGCCGGCTGCCACTCCCGCTGGAGCGAGGCGAGGACGGAGTCGAGCGACACCGTGGGGCTGGTCTCTGCTTCGCTGCGGGTGCGGCTCATGAGGTCGTCGACGACCCCGCTCAGCCGCTCGACCTGGCCGATCGCGATGGTCGCCTCCTCACCGACGACCGCCATGTCGTCGGTGGAGGCGATCTCCTCCAGCCGCATGAGGAGCGCGGTGAGCGGGGTGCGCAGCTGGTGCGACGCGTCGGCCGCGAAGTCGCGCTCAGACGCCAGCCGCCGCGCTCCTTCCTCGGCCCCGCGGGCGAGGGCGGCGTCCAGGCGGTCCACCTCCTCGATCCCGGAGTTCAGCGGCACGGGGCGTGGGTCCCCCGGACCCAGCTGCTCGGCGCGTTCACCGAGGGTGTCGATGAACCAGGCGACCCGGTCGGCTCGGCGCCCCGCGAGCCACGTACTGATCCCGAGGGCCAGCACACCGGCGAGCAGCACGGCGACCAGCAGTGCCACCAGCGCGGCGGGGGGCAGCGCGGCATCCGGCGCGATGCGCTGCGGAATCACGGACCCGCGCGGCCCCGGCCACGCGAGAAGAACTGCGAGGACGGCGAGCACCAGCAGCAGGGTCGTCAGGACCGCCTGGAGGGCCGTCCCGAGCAGGACTCGGCGCACCCGGCCTCATTCCTCCGGGGCGTCGAAGCGGAACCCGACCCCGCGGATCGTCGTGATGTAGCTCGGCTGCGACGCGTCGTCGCCGAGCTTCCGGCGGAGCACCGAGATGTGCATGTCCAGGGTCTTCGTCGAGCCGTACCACGCGCTGTCCCAGACGTCGCGCATGAGCTTCTCGCGGGAGACCACCTTCCCCTCGTTGGTGACGAGCGCCTTGAGCAGCTCGAACTCCTTGCCCGTCAGCTGGACCTCCTGGCCCCGGAGGAACACCCGCCGGCCCTCGGGGTCGATGCGCACGAGCGCCTCCGTCGCCGGGGCGTCGACGACCCCGCGCCGGAGCAGTGCCCGTGCACGCGCCAGCAGCTCGGCGAGGCGGAACGGCTTCGTCACGTAGTCGTCGGCCCCGGCGTCCAGCCCCACGACGGTGTCGACCTCGTCGGCGCGGGCGGTGAGGACGAGCACGGGCACGCTGCTGCCTTCGGCGCGCAGGCGCCGGCAGACCTCCAGCCCGTCCATCCTCGGCAGACCCAGGTCGAGCACGAGCAGGTCGGGCTGGAGCAGGGCCTGTGCCAGGGCTGACTCGCCGTCGGTGCACACGTCGACGTCGTAACCCTCGCGACGCAGCGCCCGCGCCAGCGGGTCCGAGATCGCGGGGTCGTCCTCGGCGAGGAGCACCTTGGTCATGAGCCGATCGTAGTCAGGCGTCGCGGCGGCGCACGCCGAGGCCGCGTCCGCCGGGGGCGCGCTGCAGCTCGTGCAACCTCACCACACCGATGCCGCGCAGCACCCGCCGCCGGCGCTCGATCGCGGTGAAGCCCGACACCTCGCCGAGGACCCTCGCCATGTCCTCGTCGACGTAGACGTGCCCGGACGGAGTGACGGCGGTGATCCGGCTCGCCTTGTTCACCGTGAGGCCGAAGACGTCGCCGAGGCGGGACACGACCCTCCCGTGGGCGAGTCCGACGCGGACCGGCGGGAGCAGCTCGTCCTCGGTCATGGCGTCCACGAGGTCGAGAGCGATGGCGGATGCCGCGGCCACCTCCCGGTGGACGAACAGCACCTCGTCGCCCACCGTCTTGATGACCCGGCCGCCGTGCTCCGTCACGACGTCGCTCGCGAGGAGCTCGAACCGCTGGACGAGGCGCGCCAGCTGACGCTCACTCATCCGGCGCACGAAGGAGGTGAAGGAGACGAGATCGGCGAAGCCCACGACGCGCACCGGGGCGGAGGGGTCCGAGTGCACCGCGGGGTCGGCGTCGGCGAGCATGCGGGCGATCGCGTTCGTCAGGTGGCGGCGCCAGACGTACACGAGCAACGGCTCGATGTCCTGCGTCAACGCTGCGAGGAGCTGCGCGGCGTCCGCGGCGATCCGGGGCTCCGGCACCGACCGACTGTCGCGTCCCTCGAGCTCCTCGGAGAAGGGGGACGTCAACGACTCCGCCACCAGCTGGGTCTGCCACACCGCCAGCCGGTCTGCGGTCCGCGCGAAGGCACGCGTCATGCCGAGGGCGAGCTCCTCGCTCACCCGGTCCTCACCGATGAGCCGCGCGACCCGCTTGAGGGCGTCGAGGTCGGCCTCGGTGAACATCGCCTCGTCGTCCTCGACGTTCTGGAACCCCATCGCGTGCCAGAACCGGCGAGCCGTGGCCGGCTCGACGCCGGCGCCGTCGGACACCTCGGCTCGTCCCATCGACGCGGGACGGCCGAGCAGGGACCGCTCGACCCGGGCGGCGAGGTCGGCCTCGGTGACGAGGTCGCTCTCGGGGAGCACATCTGACCCCTGGTCGGGGTCCTCGCTCGGCATCCGAGCTCCTCTCAGCGTGACCGGACGTGCACCACGTCCCCGGCGGACACGGCATACCTGCCCTCCGCCGTACGCACCGCCAGTCTGCCCGCATCATCGACGCCTGTCGCCATCCCCGTCAGCACCCCACCGCCCGGCTCGTGCACCTCGACCTCGCGACCGACGGTCGAGCAGGCTTCGGCGTAGGCGGCCTGCACCGCTCCGCCCGGCCCGGTGTCGTCACTCAGCAGCCGGGCCAGGTGCACGAGGTATGCCGTGAGCACGCTCGCGCGGTCGACGGCGGGAGTGTTCGGGGCTCCCTGGGTCCCCGAGGAGCCCGAGGCGCCGGCGGCGTGCAGCGAGGTGGCGGTGTCCAGCGGCAGGTCCTCCCGGCGCGTGCCGACGTTGAGCCCGAGACCCACGACGACCCCCTGGGGTGTCCACTCGCAGAGCAGTCCGGCCAGCTTCCGGTCGCCGTCACTCGGGACGAGGACGTCGTTCGGCCACTTGAGGACGGTCGGGAGGTCGGCCACCTCGAGCACCGCACGGTGCACCGCGAGCCCGGCCAGCAGCGGAGCCCACGCCGGCCCGGAGGCGGGCGGCGGAACGAGCACCGAGACCGCGAGCCCGGTTCCGGGCGTCGTCGTCCACGAGCGACCGAGCCGCCCGCGCCCGGCATCCTGGCGCTCGGCGACGACCACCCGCCAGGCACGCGGATGCGCTCGGACCTCGTCGTTCGTCGACCCGAGACGGTCGAAGACCTCCACCGGAAGCCAGGGCTCGCCCGGTGTGACGGATCGCTCGCCGAGGGGTCCGTGGTCGGGCTTCGGGCGCACGGGGGCAAGGCTAGGCTCGAAGCATGCCCAAGAGCGACACCCACTCCATCGGCGGCACGGACGTCCCGAAGGACATCGACACGACGACGACGGCAGGGAAGCTCGCGGACCTCAAGCGCCGAGTGGCGGAGGTGGCCGGGGCCGGCTCCGCGCGCGCGGTGGAGAAGCAGCACGCCAAGGGCAAGAAGACGGCTCGGGAGCGGCTGCAGCTGCTCCTCGACGAGGGCACGTTCGTCGAGATGGACAAGTACGCCCGCCACCGGTCGGTCGCCTTCGGCCAGGACAGCAACCGCCCCTACGGCGACGGGGTCGTCACGGGGTACGGCACCGTCGACGGGCGGACCGTCGCCGTGTTCGCGCAGGACTTCACCGTCTTCGGTGGCTCGCTCGGTGAGGTCTTCGGGGAGAAGATCGTCAAGATCATGGACTTCGCGATGAAGGTCGGCTGCCCGGTCGTCGGGCTCAACGACTCCGGCGGTGCGCGGATCCAGGAGGGCGTCGTCTCCCTCGGTCTCTACGGCGAGATCTTCCGCCGCAACGTCCACGCCTCCGGTGTGGTGCCGCAGATCTCGCTCGTGATGGGCCCCTGCGCCGGTGGGGCCGTCTACTCCCCCGCCGTCACCGACTTCACGGTGATGGTGGACCAGACCTCCCACATGTTCATCACCGGTCCGGATGTCATCAAGACGGTCACGGGTGAGGACGTCGGCTTCGAGGAGCTCGGTGGAGCGCGCACCCACAACACGAAATCCGGTGTCGCGCACTACATGGGCACCGACGAGGACGACGCGATCGAGTACGTCAAGGCGTTGCTCTCCTACCTCCCCAGCAACAACATGGAGGACCCGCCGGTCTTCGGCGAGGAGAACGACCTCGAGGTCACCGACGACGACCGGTTCCTCGACACGATCATCCCCGACAGCCCGAACGTCCCCTACGACATGCAGCAGGTCATCGAGAAGGTGCTCGACGACGAGGAGTTCCTCGAGGTGCAGCCGCTGTTCGCACCGAACATCCTCATCGGCTTCGGCCGGATCGAGGGCCGGTCGGTCGGCGTCGTCGCGAACAACCCGATGCAGTTCGCCGGCACGCTGGACATCGACGCCTCGGAGAAGGCGGCCCGGTTCGTGCGCACCTGCGACGCCTTCAACGTCCCGATCCTCACCTTCGTCGACGTCCCGGGCTTCCTCCCCGGCACCGACCAGGAGTGGGACGGCATCATCCGGCGCGGTGCGAAGCTCATCTACGCCTACGCCGAGGCCACCGTGCCGCTCGTCACCGTCATCACCCGCAAGGCCTACGGCGGCGCCTACGACGTCATGGGGTCCAAGCACCTCGGCGCCGACATCAACCTCGCCTGGCCCACGGCACAGATCGCCGTCATGGGAGCCCAGGGCGCGGTCAACATCCTCTACCGCAAGGAGCTCGCGAAGGTCGCGGAGCGCGACGGCTCCGTCGAGGAGGCCCGAGCCGCGTTCGTCCAGGAGTACGAGGACGCGCTCGCCAACCCCTACGTCGCGGCGGAGCGCGGCTACATCGACACCGTCATCACGCCGTCGAACACCCGGATGAACGTGTCCAAGGCGCTACGGGCCCTGCGCAACAAGCGGGAGACGCTGCCCCCGAAGAAGCACGGCAACATTCCCCTATGACCTCCTCGCAGGCTCCGAGCTCACGGGGACCCCGCCCTATGACCTCCTCGCAGGCGCCGAGCCCGGCGGCCGCTGAGCACCGAGCGGACCCCGTGATCCACGTCGGTGGGCCGGCCACGGCGGAGGACATCGCTGCGCTCGTGGCCGTCCTCGTCGCCGCCGCGTCCGGTGCGGAGGGAGCGGACGGAGCAGGCCGGCCGTCGGCCCGGGCCTCCGCGTGGGCGGCGCACCGGGCGGCGATGCGCGGGCCGGTGGGCCATGGCCCGGCCGCCTGGCGCACCAGCCTGCGGCCCTGAGCTGGCCTCAGCGAGTACGCAGCACGCGGCGGGCGAGCCGGTCGTGGTCCACGCCGGTGAGGACGGCCTCGCGCACGACGCGCTCGGCCGCCGGCCCGTCCCCCGTGAGGGCCCGGAAGACCTCATGGACCGTGATGCCGTGCTCCGGACGGTCCGCCACCTCCACGACGTCACCCGTCGTGATCGTCCCCGGCGAGACCACCGCGAGGTAGGCGCCGGTCCGGCCCCGCTCGGAGAAGCGGCGCACCCAGCCCGGCTCTCCCATCCAGGCGTGGAAGGTCGCGCACGGTATACGGGGCGCAGTGACCTCGAGGAGTGCCGATCCGACCGTCCAGCGCTCTCCGACGACGGCCGCGTCGACCTCCAGCCCGATGGTCGTGAGGTTCTCCCCGAACATCCCGTCGGGCAGGACGCGGCCCAGCGCCGATCCCCACCAGTCGAGCTCCTCGCGCGCCACGGCATACACCGCCTGACGAGTCCCCCCGTGGTGCCTTCGGCTCACGACGTCGTCACCGACGACACCGCTGCCCAGTCCACCGCGCTTCGGCCCGGGGTCGCGCACCTCCACCGACGCGACCGGACGCTTGTCGATGGCCGTCCGCTCCCCGTGGGGGCGGATGCCCTCGCGCGGGCTCCCGACGTTCACCGACCTCACCCGTGGCGTCATGGGTCAGAGGGTATGCCGGGTCGACGTGAGGTCTCCCGACCCTCCTCCGGCCAGCCGCTCGCCAGGCCATCCGACCCACGGCTCCGGTAGCGTCCGCGAGGTGACCCAGGAGACTGTGGAAACCCGTCCGCCCACGCCCGTCGACGCCATCGCCGACGCGCATGTCGATGCCGTGCTGGCGGCGAGCCCCATCGAGGCCACCTACCTCGGCGTGCCGGGTCATGACACCGAGCTCGACGACTTCTCGCCCGATGGCTACGCGCACCACGCACACATCGCCCGTGAGACCCTCCGGCGGCTCGAGGAGGTCGAGCCCGTCGACGAGGTGGACCGGATCACGATGGCAGCGATGGGCGAGCGCCTCGGTCTCGTCATCGAGGTGCACGAGGCCGGCTACGACCGCATGGAGCTCAACGTCATCGCCTCGCCGCTCCAGAGCTGTCGCGACGTGCTGGACCTCATGCCGACAGCCACCCAGGACGACTGGGCCACGATCGCCACCCGGCTCGGCAAGATCCCCACGGCCCTGGAGCAGTGGACCGCCACCCTCGGGCAGTCCGCGGAACGTGGCCTCGTGACGCCGCGCCGTCAGGTGACGGAGTGCATCGCGCAGTGCGACGAGCTGACCGGCCCGGACGGCTTCTTCGCGCACTTCCTCGCCGAGGCAGCGGTGCAGGGGGCACCCCTCGACGACGCCGTACGGCGGGACCTCGAGCGGGGCACCGAAGCGGCCGTCACGGCATACCGGCGGCTGGGCAAGGGCCTGCGCGCGCTGCTCGACCGGGCCCCGGAGTCCGACGCGGCCGGCCGTGAGCGCTACGAGCTGGCGTCACGGCGCTTCATCGGCGCGACCGTGGACCTCGAGGAGACCTACGCCTGGGGCCAGGAGGAGCTGGCCCGGATCACCGGCGACATGCGGGCAACGGCGCAGCGGATCCTGCCCGGCGCGAGCGTCCGCGAGGCCATGGACCACCTGGACCAGCACCCGGCGTACCAGCTCCATGGCACGGAGGCCCTTCGCGCCTGGATGCAGGAACGCGCGGACGAGGTCATCGCGCACACGGCGGGCACGCACTTCGACATCCCCGAGCCCGTGCGCACCATCGAGGCGCGGATCGCGCCGACGCACACCGGGGGCATGTACTACACGGGTCCGAGCGACGACCTCAGCCGCCCCGGACGGATGTGGTGGTCTGTGCCGAGAGGTGTCACGGAGTTCAGCACCTGGCGCGAGCTGACGACCGTCTACCACGAGGGGGTCCCGGGACACCATCTCCAGGTGGCTCAGACCGTCTACCGCCGTGAGCTGCTCAACCGGTGGCGGCGCCAGATGTGCTGGGTGAGCGGTCACGGCGAGGGGTGGGCGCTCTACGCGGAGCGACTCATGGCAGACCTCGGGTACATGGACGACCCCGGCAACTACCTCGGCCTGCTCGACGGCCAGTCGCTCCGAGCCGCCCGAGTCGTCATCGACATCGGCGTGCACTGCGGCCTCGAGGCCCCGTCCGAGGTCGGCGGTGGCGGCTGGACGTACGACAAGGCATGGGAGTTCCTCACCACCCACGCCCACGAGGGCGAGGCCCTCTTGAGGTTCGAGCTGAACCGCTACCTCGGCTGGCCCGGACAGGCGCCGAGCTACAAGGTCGGGGAGCGACTCTGGCTGCAGCTGAGAGACGAGACGGCGCGACGGGAGGGGGCGGCGTTCTCGCTCAAGGAGTTCCACCGTCGCGCCCTCGACGTCGGGTCGGTGGGGCTCGACGTGCTCCGCGAGGCGGTCCTCGGCCGTCGCTGACCGTGTCGACCACGGCCCCCCTGCGCTGCCGTTGGGTGAGGGCATGGCTCGCGCTCCCCAGCGCGGCCGGGGCGGCCATGTGCCCGGAGCGCCGACACACACGGCACGGCATACTTTCCCTGACTGTGGAATTCGCGATGCGCTGAGGAGGGCGGGGTGGCAGGGACCCGTGGCCGCAGGCCGGCCGGCAGCGGCACCCGTGAGGCGATCCTCGCCGCCGCCTCGCGTGCCTTCGCGGAGCTCGGGTACCCGCGCACGACCCTGCGGGCCATCGCGCGGGACGCCGGGGTCGACACCCGCCTGGTGACTCACTACTTCGGCAGCAAGCAGGCGCTGTTCGTCGAGGTCGTCGAGCTGCCGTTCGACCCGGAGGTCGTCATGGCGGCCGTGATCGGCCCGGGCCTCGAGGGTGTCGGGCACCGGCTGGCCACCTTCGCGGTCGGCATGCTCGAGACACCGCAGGCCCGCCGGACGATGACGGGCCTGCTCCGAGCAGCGGCATCGGAGGAGGACGCCGCCGTGCGGGTTCGCGAGCTGCTCGTCGCACGGCTCCTCACCCCCTTGGCGCACCACATCGGCGGCGACCGCCCCGAGCTCCGTGCCTCGCTGACCGGCGCGCAGATGGCCGGGCTCGTGGTCGCCCGCCACATCATCGGCCTCCCCCGACTCGCGGCGGCCACCCCGGACGAGCTCGTCGCCGCCGTGGGACCGGTCCTCCAGCACTACCTGGCGGGCAACCTGTCGCCCGATACCGGCTGAGCAGGGACAATCCTCGGGTGGAGCTCGCCGCACTCGTCGTCGCCATCGTCCTCGTCGTCATCCTCGTCCGCAGGGGGACCGTCCCGTTGGGCGTTCCCACGCCCATCGCGCTGCTGGTCGTGGGGGCGGTGCTGTCCTTCGTCCCGGCGGTGCCGGAGGTGCCGCTGTCCAGTGAGCTGGTGCTCTTCGGCCTCCTGCCGCCCCTGCTCTACGCGGCGGCCCTGTCGACCTCCCTGCTCGACGTGCGGACGCACCGGGCGGCGATCCTCAGCCTCTCGGTGGGTCTGGTGCTCTTCACCGCTCTGGGTGTCGGGGTCGTCGCCTGGTTGCTCCTGCCGATCCCGTTCACCCTGGCGTTCGCCCTGGGGGCCATCGTCGCCCCGCCGGATGCCGTGGCCGCCACCGCCGTGGCGCGCCGGATCGGGCTGCCCCGCGGGATCACGACGATCCTCGAGGGCGAGTCGCTCCTCAACGACGCGACGGCGCTGGTGTCGCTGCGCACGGCCCTCGCGGCAGCAGGCCTCGCAGCGCACGGCGTGGGAGCGGGTGAGGGCGGCGAGGGCTCCGCGGCCGAGGTGACGTTGGGGTCGGTGTCCGTCGACCTCCTCGTCGCCTCGGTCGGCGGCGTGGCGATCGGGGTCGTGGCCTACCTCGTCATCGGCACCATCCGGCGCTACCTCATCACCGAGGTGCCCGCCGACACCGCCCTCTCGTTCGTCGCACCGTACCTCTCCTACGTCCCGGCCGAGCAGGTGGGGGCGTCCGGCGTCCTCGCGGTCGTGACGACCGGCCTCCTCCTGGCCCACCGCGCGCCCGAGCTGCAGACCGCCCCCTCGCGGCTCTCGGAGAAGATCAACTGGTCGAGTGTGACGTTCGTGCTCGAGAACGCCGTCTTCCTCCTCATCGGCCTGCAGATCGCGAGCCTGGTCGACAACGTGGGCAAGGGCGAGCTCTCCCTGTCCCGAACCCTGCTCGTCGGGCTCGCGGTGCTCGTCACCTGCCTCGTGCTGCGACCCGTCTGGATGGTTCCCTTCACCCTCCTCGGAGCTCGGCACAGCAAGGACCGCGGCGAGCGGGTGCGCAGTGCCCTCGTCGGCTCCTGGGCGGGCATGCGTGGCGTCGTCACCCTTGCCGCGGCGCTCACCCTGCCCGAGGAGACCCCGCTGCGTGCCGAGCTGGTCGTCATCGCCCTCGTCGTCACGGTCGGCACGCTGCTCCTCCAGGGCACGACGCTGCCCATGCTGGCCCGGGCCCTGGACGTCCGCGGGCCTGATCCCCGCGAGGACGCACTCCAGGAGGCGACGGTCCTCGGCGCGACGACCGGTGCGGGGCTGCGCCTCATCGAGTCGGACCCCGATGCCGACGCCGCGGTGGTGCGAGCCATCCAGGAGCAGGCCAGCGCGCGCGTCAACCGCAGCTGGGAGAGACTCGGAATGCTGGGTCAGGGCGATGACGAGACGCCGAGCGAGTCCCATGTCCGGCTGCGCACCGCGATGATCCGCGAGGAGCGCGCCGAGCTCCTTCGCATCCGCGACCTCGGCGCGGTCGACCACGCGGTGCTCAACACCGTGCTCGGCCAGCTCGACGCCGAGGAGACCGCCCTGGTGTGGAGCGCGACCCGTTCGGAGACGGTGCGAGGCTCGCCGCTGAGGCCACCGGAGCGCATCGCGGGCGCGTGCCAGCACCTCGCCGCCGCCGAGATACCTCGTCCGCCGACGAGTGCGGACGGCTGCTCCACGTGCTTGGAGCTCGGGATGCGCTGGGTGCACCTGCGGGCCTGCGCCGCCTGCGGGCACGTCGGGTGCTGTGACTCCTCGCAGGGCAAGCACGCCTCGGCGCACTTCCGCGACGCGGGGCACCCCGTCATGCGCAGCATCGAGCCGGGCGAGGCCTGGCGGTGGTGCTTCGTCGACGAGGTCCTCGGCTGAGGCTCGTCGCCGCCGGACTAGGTTTGCGCGTATGCCGTCCGCCCATCCGACGCTGCTCCTCGCCTCCGCCTCCCCGGCCCGTCGCAGCGCCCTCCTTGCCGCGGGGGTGGAGCCCCTCGTCCGCGTCTCGTCGGTCGACGAGGACGACGTCGTCGCAACGGCCGAGGCAGGGCAGGGCCGGCTGGCGGCGGCCGACATCGCGCTCCTTCTCGCCCGGGCCAAGGCGGAGGACGTCGTCACGGCGCTGGAGCAGCATCGTGACGACCCGGACGGGGGCCTGATCGTCCTCGGGTGCGACTCCGTCCTCGAGCTCGACGGCGAGGTGCACGGGAAACCCGCCGATGCCAAGGAGGCGGTCGAGCGATGGCGACGGATGCGCGGACGGACCGGCTACCTGCAGACGGGCCACTGGCTCGTGGACCTGCGCGATGGCGCCCAGGGCGGCTCCGGGGGGATGGTGGGCGGAACGGCGACGACGACGGTGCACTTCGCGGCGGTGGACGACGCCGAGGTCGACGCGTACGTCGCCACGGGCGAGCCGCTGCAGGTGGCCGGGGCCTTCACGCTCGACGGGCTCGGCGGCCCCTACGTCGCCGGCATCGAGGGTGACCCCAGCAACGTCGTCGGGGTCTCGCTCCCGTTTCTGCGGGACCTCCTCCGCGAGCTCGGGGTCACCTGGCACGACCTGCGCCGTCCCACCCGCTGAGCGGGGCGCTCTGACCCACCTCCGCGACGCTGCCGACGCTCCCCGACCTCCCCCACCTCGTCTGTCAGATCGGTGCAGACGCGCCGCGTCCGCGGCGCGTCGCAGCCGACTGACAGACGACGTGGGGCAGGAGGGGTCAGACGGGGGGCACGTCGCGGCGCTTGTCGGCGAAGTGCCGGTCCCGCCGCGCGGCATACCGGAGCCGGTGGAGCACCTCGGCCCGCAAGGCGTCGGCCTCGACGACCTGGTCGACGACGAGGTCCGCCGCGAGCCGCTCGAGGTCGACGTCCTCCTCGTACTCCGCCCGGCGAGCCGCGACGAAGGCGGCCCGCGCGTCAGGCCCCTCGGCGGCCTCCACCTCGGCGATGGTGTTCGCGTAGACCGCGTTCACCGCCGCCTCCGGCCCCATGACCGCGATGCGTGCCGTGGGGAGTGCGATGGTGGCGTCCGGACCGAAGCCGGGACCGCCCATGGCGTAGAGCCCGGCGCCGTACGCCTTGCGGAGGACGACGCAGATCTGCGGCACCGTGGCCGACGCGACCGCCGACACCATCTTGGCGCCGTGCCGGATGATGCCGCCGCGCTCCACCTCGGAGCCGATCATGAACCCCGGCACGTCCGCGAGGTAGACGAGCGGCACGGAGAACGCGTCGCAGAGCCAGATGAACCGGGACGCCTTGTCCGCCGAGTCGCTGAACAGCACCCCGCCCTTGACGGCGGAGTTGTTCGCGACGATCCCGACGGTCTCGCCGTCCATCCGGGCGAACCCCACGACGAGCTCTGCCGCATAGAGCGGCTTGACCTCGAAGAAGCTGTGCTCGTCGACGAGCCCGTCGATGACGTCGTGGACGTCGAACGGCTGGCTCTCCCGCTCCGGCACGGAGAACCGCGTCAGCGGCTCTGCCGGGTCCTCGGGGTGGTAGGTCGGCAGCGGCGACCGCCAGTTGAGCGGTAGGTACGAGAAGTAGAGCCGCGCCAGCTCGATCGCCTCGGCGTCGTCGTGTGCCAGCAGGTCGCCCACGCCCGAGACCGTGCAGTGCATCCTCGCCCCGCCCATCTCCTCGAGCGACACCTTCTCCCCCACGACCATCTCGGCCATCCGCGGGCTGCCGAGGTACATCGAGGCGTTGCCCTCGACCATGATGATGACGTCGCAGAAGCTCGGGATGTAGGCGCCCCCCGCGGCCGACGGACCGAAGAGGCAGCAGATCTGAGGGACCTTGCCCGAGAGCGCGACCTGGTTGTGGAAGATCCGACCCGCCCCGCGCCGTCCCGGGAACATCTCGACCTGGTCGGTGATCCGTGCCCCCGCGCTGTCGACGAGCCAGAAGACCGGCAGCTCCTCCCGCAGCGCGGTCTCGGTGGCGCGCACGATCTTCTCCACGGTGCGGGCACCCCACGACCCGGCCTTCACCGTGGGGTCGTTGGCGATCACCACGACGGGACGGCCGTCCACCATGCCGCGACCGGTGACGACGCCGTCCGCCGGCAGGCCGGGCGCGAGCGCGTTGGCGTAGCGGCCGTCCTCCACGAAGCTGTCCGGGTCCAGGAGCAGCGCCAGCCGGTCCCGGACGTAGAGCTTGCCCTGGGCAGCGAGCTTCGCGGCGGCCTTCTCCGTCGGTCGCTCGGATGCCGTGAGCGCGGCCTGGAGCCGGGAGCGCACGTCGGCGACCCGCGGGTCCCCGGCCCCGCCGGCATCCCCACGTGCCGGGGCCGTGGAGGCTGCCGCGGCGGCACTTCGCGTGCCGTGCTCGGGCTCCTGGCTCACGGGTATACCTCCGTCGGTCGTGAGTGCCGAATCGGTCGCCAGGCGACCAGGCCCGCACTCGAAGCGGGTCGGTCAGGCGGTCGGGAGGCCAAGGCCCTTGGCGATGACCATGCGCTGCACCTCGGAGGTGCCCTCGCCGATCTCGAGGATCTTGGCATCCCGGTAGAAGCGCGCCACCGGATACTCCTCCATGAAGCCGTTCCCTCCGAAGACCTGGGTCGCGATGCGCGTGGCCGCCACGGCGGCCTCGGAGGTGTAGAGCTTGGCGACGGCGGCCGCCTGCTTCACCTCGGCGACGGAGCGGCGCCCGGCCTCCTGCTCGTCCTTCAGCCACGCGGCGCGGTAGGTCACCAGCCGGGCGTTCTCCTCCATGACGGCGAGGTCGGCGATGGGGAACGCCACGCCCTGGTTGGCGCCGATGGGCCGGCCGAACGCGGTCCGGCTCGTCGCGTATGCCGTGGCCTCCTCCCGCATCCGCGTGATGAGCCCCAGCGCGAGGGCGCTGATGGCGATGCGCCCGTCGTCCAGCGTCTTGAGGAACTGCCGGATGCCGTGGCCACGCGCGCCGAGCAGGTGGTCCTCGGGCACGCGGCATCCGGCGAAGGACAGCCCATGTGTGTCGGAGATGTTCCAGCCGAGCTTGTCGTACGGCGCCTCAACGGTGAATCCGGTTGTGCCCGAGGGGATCATGATCGCGGAGATCTCCGCGCGACCCTCCGGATCGGTCCCCGTGCGCGCGGTGACGGTGACGACGGAGGTGATCTCTGTGCCGGAGTTCGTGATGAAGGCCTTGGCTCCGTCGACGACCCAATGGCCGTCCTGGAGCACCGCCTTCGTCCGGGTGGCGCCCGCGTCGCTGCCGGCATCCGGCTCGGTGAGGCCGAACCCGGCGAGGGCGCGCCCGGCGACGAGGTCGGGGAGGAAGCGCTCCTTCTGCGCGTCGGTGCCGTAGGTGAGGATGGGGTTGATGCCGAGCCCCACGCCGGCGGACAGCGTGATGCCGATGGACTGGTCGACCCGGCCGAGCTCCTCGATGGCGATGCACAGGCTCGTGAAAGCGCCGCCGTCCGCGTCCTCGAGCGAGCCGCCGTAGGCCTCCGGCACGACGAGGCCGAACAGGCCGAGGTCCCCCATCTGCGGCACGAGCTCGGTGGGGAAGTGGTGCGCGCGGTCCCACTTCGCGACGTGGGGCTCGACGGCCTGGGTGGCGAAGTCGCGGACGACCTCGCGGAAGTCCTCGTGGTCCTGGCTCAGCTCGAACATGGGGCGCCCCTTTGTGCGGAGGTGGCCGGCCGGGTCACGGGTACCCGGCATACGGTCACGGTGTTGACGTTGACGTCAACGTAAAGCAATACTCGCCGGTATGCCACCCCCCGCCGCAGTGCCGACCCGTGCTGTCGCCGCGGACGAGCGGGAGCGCACCTGGTCGATCGCCGAGGTGGCCGCCGAGTTCGGGGTGACGCACCGCACGGTGCGGCACTACGAGGAGCTCGGGCTCATCACGCCCGAGCGCCGGGGCACCACGCGGGTCTACCACCGCCGTGACCGCACGAGGCTCGGGCTCATCCTGCGCGGCAAACGGCTCGGGTTCCCGCTCGAGGAGATCCGCACGATCATCGACCTCTACGACGCGCCCCGTGGTCGACGCAGCCAGCTCGAGTACGTCCTGGCCCAGATCGACGAGCGGCGCGCCGACCTCGAGCAGCGGCGCCGGGACATCGATTCCGCCCTCTCCGAGCTCACCGAGTTCGAGCGCCGCTGCCGGGTGGACCTCGACCGCCTCGCTTGACGCGGTCGCCCGCGCGGAGACCGGAGGGCCGGCACCCGTCTCCGGATGCCGGCCCTCCTGCTGTTCCCGTCGTCGTCAACAGCTGACGCAACGATCGGGTCTCTGGCCCGTTACGAGGCCGGGATGGGCGAGGTTCCGCCGTAGGTGATGCTGGCCTGCTCATCGGCCGGTGAGCACCCGGTGGTCACTCCGGTGTAGTTCGAGCCTGCCGTAGGCGTGAACACCACCTTCCACGAGTACGTGCCGGCTACGACTGCCGTTGCCTGCGGCGTGGTGGCCGAGCCGTTCACGAGCGCCACGGCGCCCGACAGGTACAGCGCTTCACCCGTGCAGTCGCTCGATGGATGCAGGCTGAAGACGACCGAACCGGAGATTGTGCCCGCGCCGGTCGCGCCCGTGACCTTGGCGGTGTCACTCAGCAGGATCTTCGTGGCGATGGACGGAGTCGCAGGTGCAACCACGACCTGCTCGACGAGCACACCGCACCCCACGAAGGAGGTCGCGTTGTTCTGGTCGTTGCCGTTGTACTTCGCCGTCCACTGGTACTTGCCCACGACTGTCGGCACATAGTCCGCCGACGTCGCCGTGGCTTCGGTGTTGGAGACCCGAGTGGCGTTGACCGTCTCCGTGCGAAGCAGGTTCGTGCCGGTGCCGGTGTCGACGCATGATGTCGCCGTGAGGGTGGCATCAGCCGCGAACGGACCGTACAGGTTGAAGGTCACGGTTCCCGGCGCTGGCACCCCGGTGTCGGGGAAGTAGCCACCGCTGATGGTGGCAGTGTCGTTGAAGTCGTTCCCGCCGCCGATGACGATGTTGTCGGATGCGTCGGTGACGATGGTTGGGGACGGCTTCTCGACGATAAGCGGCTCGCTGGTGCAGGTGCTGACGTCACCGTCATTGCGGCTGCCCTCGCCGGGCGTGTACTCCGCCTGCCACCAGTAGTTGCCAGCGGCGCTGAATACCAGTGTCGGCGAGGGTGGGATGGTCCCGTCCGAGCCGATGTTCACCGTGTGCGCATTCGTCCCGTTGGCGAACTCCGGGTTCTCCGAGGCGACGGTGCACTCGTTGTCCGTCCACAGTGAGTAGGTGACGGTTCCGTTGGTCACGGGGAAGCCGCCCGTGATCGTCGCCGTGTCATACACGGACGCCGGAAGCGTTACCGTGTGGTCTCCCGTTGCCGGCAACGCCGGGTCCGTGACACCCGCTTCCTCGCGAAGCAGGGTATCGATCTCCGGGCTCGCACAGGTTTCCACGTCGCCGGCAGCGTAGTCGTAGAGAATCGCCGTCGTCTCCTGTGAGGACCTCGTGTTGAACAGGAAGCGGTTGACGCAAACCGGTTCGCCGGTGTCGGGGTTCGTGGTGAGGCCGTTGGCGGTCAGGTCGACAGCGCCCTCGTAGAACTGGTCCGGGAACAGAGTCGTTCCCTGACCCGTCTTGTTCTGTGGAGTGGCCGAGCCCTTGTTCGTCGTCGTCCACGGCGTAGTCACGTTGGTCGTGTCGTTCGTGATGGCGCACAGGTTGGCGGAGTTGGTACTACCGCAGGCACCACCAGTCCCCTTGGAGACCAGAGCGCCGTCGTCCCACTGGTATGCAGTGATCTGAGGTGTCGACCCACCGTTGGTGAAGGCGGCGACCAACAGAATGTCACCGTCCGTGTGGACTCCGGTGAACGGCTTACCGCCGCCAGGCGCATCCGCGCCGTCACAGGCGACGTCCGGGTCCTGAAGGAACCAGACACCCATGTTGTTGTTGCCGTTCGGTGCGTTCTTCTCCATGCCGAAGTAGAGGAGCAAGTTGCCGGTCACGGGGTCGGTGGCCACCGCCGAGTAGGCGTTCTGGATATCGCCCTTGTCCGTGGTGTTGGACTCGCTCTTGCACTTCCACAGCGAGATGTCTTCGATGTCCTTGCTCCCACCACCGGTGAAGGCGGAGGTGTCGGCAGTGCTCCCTACGATGAAGTCCTTGGCGAACCCAGCATCGAAGAAGGTGGTGGGCAGCGGCGAACGGGCCACCGGTGTGGGTGATGCTGTCGCGAGGTTGTAGCCGCTCGGCAGGACGAAGATGCTGTTGCTCTCCGGAGCGCCCCAGTCGGGGTCAGGGTTTGAGCCGTCGAGGACGTTGCCTTCGAGCTCGAAGTGGTCGTTGACTGCAGCCAGGGCGGGGGACGCAAGGGTGGCGAGCGAGACGCCCGCAACGAGGGCTGCCGCACTGAGCGCAGCGACGTGACGCCGGCGGACCGGGGCTGTTCTGGTCATGCCGTCACCCCCTGGTTATCGACGGACAGATGGTGGGCGGTTCACTCGGCGTTTGGGGACGCCGGGCTGGTGTGGTGATCATGACTTGGCCTCCGGGGCGGTGGTGGTTGCCTGTCAACGGCATCGGGCGCGCGGTCGCGCGGTCCGG
>CALCXF010000121.1 GCA_937907685.1 uncultured Nostocoides sp. | reverse complement strand
ACGAGGGCGTCATCGCGCACGAGCTCGAGCACCTGCTCATGAACTACTCCGACCCCGGTGAGGTGTCGTGGGTGGACGAGGGCCTCGCCGACATGGCGATCTTCCTCAACTGCTACGACATCGGCGGCTCGCACCTGACCTACCACCAGGTGTTCCACCGTGAGACCTCGCTGACGAGATGGGGCGGAGGGCTCGAGAACTACGGCGCGTCCCTGACCTACTTCCTGTACCTCTGGGAGCAGGCTGGTGGCAACGGCGACGGCACCTTCAACGCCGACTGCCAGTACGACGGCGCCGGCGGCGACCTCCTCCTGAAACTGATCTTCCAGAACCAGGCAGACGGCATGGCGGGCGTGCAGGCAGCCATCGACGCGTACAACGCCATGCCCGGGACCACCGACCTACGCTCGGCGGAGGAGCTGTTCAAGGACTGGGCCATCGCCGTCAAGCTGGACGACGAGAGCTCGGACCGCTGGAACTTCATCAACATCGACTTCGGCGACCCGGCGTTCACCAGCTGGAGCGTCGACATCGCCAACGACCTGTTCTGGAAGAACCGTGGCCAGTACTTCGGCCGCGTTCCGGAGGGTCGCTGGGCGAACAGCCCCAAGGTGCCGGCGCAGAGCGCACTGCCGTTCGGAGTCTCGTACGAGACCTTCCGCAACCTCGGCCGGAACGTCACCCTCGACTTCGAAGGTGAACCCACCGGGCGGGTGGCACCGCACTCCGAGCCCAACCACTGGTGGGGTGGCGCCGAGAGCCAGAACGAGAACTACCTCAACGTCGACACGCCCGTGACCGCGGGTGACGTCGTGGACTTCTGGACCTGGTACTTCATCGAGGAGGGCTGGGACTACGGCTACGTCGAGGCCCTCGTGAACGGGGTGTGGACCACAGTCCCGCTGTACGAGTACGGCACCACGACCGTGGTCACCACGAACACCGACCCGCACGACAACAACGCGGGCAACGGCCTCACCGGGACCTCCGGCGGCGCCTACTTCGTCGACGACCCGGAGTACGTCCACCTCCAGACCGGTCCTCTTCCGGCCGGCACGACGGACGTGCGGTTCCGCTACTCGACCGACGCGGCGTACCTCGACACCGGCTTCTTCGTCGACGACGTCATGGTCGACGGTGCAGCGGCCACGTTGTCGTCGGAGCCGGGCCACTGGATCCTCACCACCGGTATCCAGAACAACAACTGGGTCGTCCAGATCCTGTCGCCCTGCGACCTCACCCCGGGCACCACGTCAGAGGGTGAGCTCGTCGACGACGCGGGCAACTACGTCTACCGGTTCGAGGGCAACTCGATCCACGAGGCGGGCTTCAACACCACCTGCCTGGACAACAAGGAGCAGATCACCGTCATCATCTCGAACCTGACGACGGGCGACATCCAGGTCCTCGACGCGGACTACAAGCTCCGCGTCACGGGCAGCAACAAGAAGGGCTAGCTCCAGAGCGACCCCGTTCGTCGGGGTCCACCGGCGAGGGCCGGACCGCTGTGCGGTCCGGCCCTCGTCGTTCCGCCGTCCTTCGCGGACGGTACGCGGGTGGAGATGGTGGCGTGGTCGAGCTTTGTGGGTCATCACCCGCAGTTGGACGGTGCTCACGGCGGATAACGTGACGTTATAGGATCGTTCCATGATCGATGCTGCAGGGCTGCGCGTCATGAAGGCCATTGCGGACGAGGGCAGCTTCACCGCTGCCGCGGCCTCCCTCGGCTACACCCAACCGGCCATCTCGCAGATGGTTCGCCGGCTCGAGCAGCGCACCGGGACCGTGCTCGTCGAGCGGATCGGCCGCAACGTCCGACTCACCGAGGCCGGCCGGGTGCTGGCCCGGCACGCCACCGCGGTCCTCGCGGCACTCGACGCCGCGGAGGAGGAGGTCGCCGCCATCGCGGGGCTGCGCAGCGGCCGGGTGCGGCTCATGGCCTTCCCGTCGGCGTCGGCGACGCTCGTCCCCCGGGCTCTGGCGCTCGTCAAGCAGCGTTTTCCCGACGTCAGCATCAGCTTCACCGAGGCGGAGCCGCCCGAGAGCCTCGCAGCACTCAAGGCCGGTGAGTGCGACCTCGCGGTGGCCTTCGCCTACGAGGGCACCGACCTCGGTCGTGGTGAGGAGGACCTCGACGCCTTCGTCATCACCCCTCTCCTCGACGACGAGGTGCGGCTCGCGGTGCCGGAGGGCCACGCGGTCGCCGAGCAGGAGACCGTGGACCTCGCCGACCTCGCCGGGGAACCGTGGATCGCGGGCTGTCCACGGTGCCGTGGCCACCTGCTGCAGCTGACCCACGACGCAGGCTTCCGCCCGGACGTGGCCTACGAGACCGAGGACTACGTCGCCGTCATGGGCCTCGTCGCGGAGGGCCTCGGCGTCGCGCTGATCCCCGATCTCATCCTCCGCACCGTGCACCACGAGGACGTCGTCGCGCTGCCGATCACCCCGGCATCCCGTCGGGCGATCATGGCGGTGACGACGCCGGACCTCCAGCGGGTGCCGGCGGTGAAAGCCACTCTGGACGCTCTGGCGGAGAGCGCGAGGGGACAGTCGCGGGCCCCCACGGTCCGCGCCCCTGAGCCGGCCTTCTCGATCTGATCCGCGGCTGACATCGTCGACGCCGACGCCCACGTGGCTCCGGAATGGGCATCAGGCGCGCCCGCTTCCGGTCAGGTCGTCGGCGCCGGACCGGTGCGGTAGACGCCTCCCGGGGTCAGGTCGCGACCCAGAAGCTCGGACACCGTCACGAGCGCGTACCCCTTGCTCATGAGCGCGTCGAGGATCTCGGGCAGAGCGGCGCGCGTCGTGCCCTTCACGTCGTGCATGAGCACGATCCCACCCGGCTGCGCCTCGGACAGCACGCGGGCGACGACCGACGCGGTGCTCCGCCCGTCCCAGTCGCGGGTGTCGACCGACCAGAGCACCTGGGGGAGGCCGGCCTGTGCGGCGACCGACGTGACCGCCCCACCGAAGGGCGGCCGCATCGTGGCTGGGCGAACGCCGGTTGCCTCCTCGATCGCGTCGCCAGTCCGGTCGAGCTCCTTCGCCGCGGTGCGAGGATCTGCACGTCTGAGGTCGACATGACTCCACGAATGGTTGCCGATCTCGTTCCCACCCTCCGTGGCATGCCTGAGGACCGACGCATACCGCTTCGCCTGTTCTCCGACCACGTAGAACGTCGCTCGCGCCCCACGCGCTGCGAGGAGGTCGACGACATCGGCCGTTTGGGGCACGGGACCGTCGTCGAAGGTGAGCGCGACGCACGGGGTGACCGCACAGTCGACAGGCCCCGGAGCCTGGGTCGCAACGGCTCGCGCCGGGGCCATGACGCCTCTCGTTCCAGCCTGCGCGGCGGACGCGACCTGCTGCGAACCTGCTCCCTCCCCGTCAGATCCCACGAAGGCCGTCACGGCGGTGTATCCGCCGTACACCAGCAGGACGAGTAGCCCCATGGCCACCAGCCGTCTCCGGCGGTACACGGCCGGCGTCGGACGCGCGGGTCGCCGCGGGGATGCGTGCGAGGACCCAGGGGCGCGGCCCCGAGCAGCCCCGTTGACCTCGCGCGGATGCCGGGGTCGAGCGGTCGCCGGAGCGGCACCCAGTCCTCGCGTCATGCTCTCCAACGGTAGGTGCGGGCCGGCTTGCGGTCCGGTCGCCACGCCCCGTCCCATGCGTCCTCACACCTTAATCTCCGGCCGGGCGACCGGGCACTCGGCAGTCATCGGCTCGTCTCCACGCTGACCTGCCCCTCGAGCGCCACCAGCGCGACGTCCCCATGCTCGTCGGTGCGAAACACCGCATACCGGTTGCGCCTGAGCACCTGAAGGTGACGCGGAGCGGGGTGGCCGTAGTCGTTGTCGCTTCCCACGCTGACGACCGCCACCGGGGCCCTCACCAGTGCCATCAGCTCGTCGTCCAGGTTGGCGCTCCCGTGGTGCGGCGTCTTCACCACCTCGAACCGGCCGGCCGCCAGGGCCATAGACGGCTCGCGGCGGATGCGCAGGAGAAGGTCGCGGGCCGCCTCTCGCTCGATATCACCGAGGAGAAGAGCGTCGACGGCGCCGGTTCGCGCCGCAAGCACGATGCTCGCGTTGTTGGGCACTGAGCCGTCCGCGATGCGCCGCCAGGGGCTCCACACCACGGCGTCGAACTCCCCTGCCGTGATGCGGTCGCCCGCGTGGAGGACAGCCATAGGGATGCCGTGCCGCCGGGCGATCTCGCCGACGGTGCGGGCCCTCGTCGCCGGCTCGGGCACGGGTCCGACGAGGAGCTGGGCCACATTTCGCCCGTCCAAAGCACCCGAGAGGCCGTCGACGTGGTCGGCGTGGAAGTGGGAGAGGACGACGGCATCGAGCGTCGTCACTCCGAGGCGCCGCAGGCACCGGTCGACGAACGACGGATCCGGACCGGCGTCCACGAGCACCGCGCGGTCGGGCCCGCTGCGCAGCACGACGGCGTCCCCCTGACCGACGTCGCAGACGACGACCCGCCAGCCCTCTGGTGGCCAGGTCACCGTTCGGGTGGGAACCAGGGAGGCGGCCGCCAGCAGCGCGATGCCGACGGCGAGCACCGGGTGACCGGCGACAAGACGCACGAGGGCACGGCCGGTGAGGACCACCACCACGGTGATGACGGCGAGCAGAAGCGCCCCCGGAGCGCCGTGGGGCCACGGCAGCGAGGCGCCCGGGACGTCCGCGAACCGCCTCGCGACCTGCGCGATGACGGTCGTCGGCACCACTCCGACCCACGCCACGAGCTCAGCCGCCCGGGGCCAGAGAACCGACACCAGCGCCGCCGCCACCCCAGCCACCGTGGCAACGGGCACGAGTGGAGCGGCGAGGAAGTTCGCCAGGATCCCCACCACGCTCACCGAGCCCTGCAGCACGACGACCAGTGGCGCGGTCATGGCCTGCGCTGCAACCGGGATGGCCAGCGCCGGCCCCAGGGGCGCCAGGCGCGCGGGAAGGCGAGCCCCGATCGCCTGACCCCACGGTCGGGTGAAAAGGAGGAGGCCGAGGGTCGCCAGTGACGACAGCGCAAAGCCGAACGACCGGGCGAGCCACGGGTCCAGAACCAGCACGACGACGATGGCAGCGCCGAGGACAGGAGGGCCAGCCGACCGCCGCGACCTGCTGAGCCCGATGAGCCCGATGGCGCCCATGGCTGCCGCGCGGACGACGCTGGGCTCTGGGCGCGCCAGCACGACGAAACCGGCGAGGGCGAGCAGCGCAAGGACCGGCCTGAGCCGTCGTGGGACGCCGAGGACCACACAGAGCCCGAGCACCATGCCGGTGACCACCGCGACGTTGCTCCCACTCACCGCCGTGAGGTGCGTCATGCCGGTGGCGCGCATTGCTGCGGTGAGGTCGTCCGGGGTGCGGCTGGTGTCGCCGATGACCAGCCCCGGAAGCAGCCCCCGGGCGTCGGAGGGGGCGTCGTCCACGGAGCTGCGGAGCCCGGCCCGGAGGCGCTCGGCGGAGGACGCCACGCGCCCCGGGCCTTCCAGGAGGACCGGCGGCCCACCCACCGTGAGCACGGCGACGCGGTCGTCCGCCGCCTCTGCGGGAGCGAGCCGGCCATGGACCTCGACGGTCGATCGCCACGCCGGCTCGACGAGGGACTCGCCACCCGTGAGCAGCACCGGTGCCCGGGTGCTGCGCCGGACTCCGCGGGCATCGACGACGACCGCAGTGGCGTCCCGCAGGACCCTGGCCTGCTCGCCACGCCCAGCAAGCACCACCGGGTCACCCGTCACCACGACGACGGCGGAAACGGAGGCACGCTCCGCGGCCAGTGCGCCGACACCTCCGCGGTCCCGCAGCAGTGACTGCCCGGCCGCAGCCACCTGGAGGAGCACGACGAGCACGGCCAGGAGGATGGCCGGCCACCGCCATCGGACGTCCCACCACCATCGGACCTCCCACCGCCTCGACGGCACCAGGGCGAGCACGACGCCCAGGAGTGCCCCGAGCACCGCCATCACGAGGTGACCCCTCACGCCAAGCCCGAGACCGGCGGCGGCCACCGCCCAAGCGAGCACTGCGGGGGCCAGGAGCCGCAGGTCGTTCGTCGGCTCACCCCGCCGTCCAGTCGCCTGCGAGTCACTCATCGGAAGGAACGCGCCCAGAGCTCGGGCGTCACAGAGTGACCAGGGGTCGGAGCTGTGCCAGCAGCTTCTCCCCGATACCGCTCACCTCACCGAGCTCCTCGACGCTCGTGAACCGCTCGTGCTGCGATCGCCAGTCGACGATGCGCTGGGCCAGGACGGGGCCAACGCCGGGCAGCGTCTCGAGTGTCGCGAGGTCAGCCGTGTTGAGCGGAACGAGCATCGTGCCGGTCCCGGCTGTCCCGCCGTCCCCCGCTGCCACGCCACGGGCCGGCGCAACCGGGACCGCGGGAACGACACCGACGCCGACGGGGTCCGGGTCCCCGGGCGCCGGGACCTGCACCTGCTCACCGTCGACGAGGACCCGCGCGAGGTTGACCCGGGCCAGGTCAGCGGTGGGCGTCGGTCCACCGGCCGCGTCGAGGGCGTCCGCCACCCGGGACCCCGCGGCGAGCCGGAGGACACCCGGCCGGCGCACCTGTCCCACCACGTGCACGACCACCGCTGCTCCGGGTGTCCCGGTGACCGTCGGCGCGCCACCTCGGGCGCCCATGTCCCCGCCGGGTGTCTTCTCACCCTCCGTGCCAGCGATGCCCCTCCTGGCGGCATCGGCCGGAACCCCCACGGGGGCCGCGGCTGCCGTGACTCCCTGTGGTCCGGCCCGTGCGCCTCCGTCAGGTGCCAGGACCCTCCCTGCCTCGTAGGAGGTGGCCCACGCCACCCGGAGCCCGAACACCGCGACCGCCAGCAGCGTCACGACGACGACGCCCAGGACGGCGGACCGGCCGGGCTGCCATCGCGCCCCCTCCAACGCGACGGGCACCCGCACCCACCGCCACCGCGACAGCCGGCTCGCGTGGCGGCTGGAGCGGCCGGCGTTGGACGCCGCCTCGGAGACCCTCGGGTCCCGATGCAGCTCGACCTCGGTCGGCACGTAGCCCCGCGGCGCACGGAGCCGAGCCATGGCCCGGGGTGAGAGGAGCTCGGGGTCGTGACGTCGGGGCATGCGCCGACACTAAGGAGGGCCGACCGCCCGCCCCGAGGCGCCGCGGCCACCTGTGGAGTACCGCGTGGCGCGGACCTCACTGTGGACGCCGAGGTCGGGGCAGCGACGGCCGCCGGGTCCCTCGAGGTCGAGGGCAGGTCCGTCCTGAGTCGCCTGCGGGCAGGCGTGCCCGCACACCTCGGCCGTCACGGCACCCGCCGCGACCGCCAGGCGACGATGTTGCGGCGGTGGCGGGACAGGACGAGCACGGAGAGCAGCACCAGCCAGGCCCCGACAACCGGCCCCACGAACGGCGCAAGGCCGACCAGACCGAACACCCCGACGAGGCCGATGACGCCCACCGTGACCACCGATGCCTCGCCGACGAACGGCAGGACGGTCTTGGCGAGCGCGAACGCGACGACCGCCCCGAGCCCGACCCAGGGCTCCACCGCGAGCACCGCACCGAGGGCGCAGGCCGCGCCCTTGCCGCCGTGGCCACGCAGGAAAGGGCTGAACACGTGACCCAGCACCACCGAGAGGCCGGCGACCAGCGCAGCCACGGTCCCCAGGGTTCGCAGCACGAGCAGGGTCGGCAGGTACGCCTTGGCGACGTCGAGGACGAGAACCAGCACTCCCCACTTGGGGCCGAGCACCCGCCCGGCGTTGGTCGCGCCCGGGTTGCCCGACCCGGAGGTGCGCAGGTCGTGTCCGAGCGACCGGCCGACGAGGGCCGCGGGGTTCACCGAGCCGATGAGGAAGCAGACGACCGCAACGACGGCGATCTCGGCGACGAGCCAGCCCATCGGTCAGCGCGCCAACCTCGGCACCACTGCGGCGGCCAGCGTCCCGGGGCCGACGTGCGCCCCGACGACCGCCCCGAGCCCCACGACACGGACGTCGGCGCCCTGCCCCAGGCGGGCGCGCAGCCGCTCTGCCAGCCGTTCCGCCCGCTCCGGCGAGTCCAGGTGGTGCACAGCCACGTCGACGCCGTCGAAGCCGCTGGGCACGGACATCGCGGCCTCCACTGCGAGGTCCTCGAGGCGGGCGATGGCCCGGGTCGAGGTGCGCACCCGCTCGAGCGGGACGATGTGCCCCTCGCGGAGCCCGAGGATCGGCTTGATCGACAGCGCGGAGCCGACCAACGCTCCAGCCTTGCCGATCCGGCCCCCGCGCCTCAGGTACTCCAGGGTGTCGACGTAGAAGACGACCGTGGCGGCAGCGCACGTCGCGCGCACGGCATCCGCCACCACGTCGGCTGATGCCCCACCGGCGGCCAACCGCGCGCCGGCGAGCACGGCATACCCCATGGCCATGCCGAGCGCACGCGAGTCGACGACGGTGACGGGCACCGGGGACTCCGCGGCCGCCAGCTCGGCGCCCGCGATCGTGCTCGACATGTCACCGGAGATGTGCACGGACACCACCGCGTCGGCACCACCGGCAGCCGCGGCCTCGTACACCTCGAGGAAGGCCGCGGGTGCGGGGCGCGAGGTGGAGACCGGTGTGAAGCTGCGCAGCGCCGCGGCGACGGCACCGGCGTCGATGTCGACACCCTCGGAGAACTCCCTGCCGCCGACGACCACGTGCAGCGGCACGACGTGGACGTCGAGACCGGCCGTGAGGTCCGTCGGGAGGTATGCCGTGGAGTCGGTGACGAGGCTGGTGCTCACCCGAGCAGGCTAGTGGCCGGCCGCGGCCGCACCCTGCCGCGCTGCGAGCTTGGCCGCGCGCTCCTCCCGCTTCTCGACGAACCGTGTCGCCTCGGTGTCGAGCGCGGCCACGGCAGCCGCCAGCTCGTCGCGCGCCGCCTCTCCGTCGGCGTCCAGGCCCTCGAGCTCCCAGACCCCCCACTGGCGCAGGAGCGGCGCGACGATGTCGTCGTGGTGGATGCGCAGGTCGTAGATGCCGGCCATCGCCATCTGCACGGCCTTGCGACCGAAGCCGGGGATGATCGCCCCGGGCATCTGGAAGCTGACGACCTCCTCGGTGATGGCGCGCATCGTCTGGCTCGGCGCCAGGTCGAGCGCCGCCTGGACGATGTTGCGGTAGAAGATCATGTGGAGGTTCTCGTCCTTGGCGACCCGGGTGAGCAGCTTCTCCGCGATCGGCTCGTCGGTGAACTTGCCGGTGTTGCGGTGGGAGACGCGGGTGGCGAGCTCCTGGAAGGAGACATACGCGCACACGTTGAGCAGCGGCTTGTCGCCGGAGTCGAAGCCCGTCTGCATCGTCTCCATCCGGGCCCGCTCGAGCTCGACCGGGTCCACGCCGCGGGTGACGAGGAGGTAGTCGCGGATGCAGAACGCGTGCCGGCCCTCTTCCGCCGTCCAGCGGTTCACCCAGGCGCCCCACGCGCTCTCCCGGCCGAAGGCCCGCTCGATCTCGCGGTGGTAGCTCGGCAGGTTGTCCTCGGTGAGGAGGTTGACCTCGAGGGCGGTGCGGGCGATCTGCGAGAGCTGCGACTGGTCGACCGACCACGGGTCGCCGCCGAGCTCCTTGAAGTCGCTCCCCAGCGACCACGGGACGTACTCGTGCGGCATCCACTCCTGGGCCACCTCGAGGTGCCGGTTGAGGTTGTCCTCGGCGACCGGCTCGAGCGCCGCGAGCAGCTGCGAGGTGTCGAGATCGGCCATGGGTCCTCCTCGGTGCGGGGCGTGGCAGGCGCCACGTCCTCAGGCCCACAGCCTGCACCCTCCCGCGCGACGGGACCAGAGATGCGTGCGCGGTTTCGCGGATGCCGTGCCCTCACCAGGGCAGCGGCGCGTCCAGCTCCCGGGTGTCGTCCACGGGCACCCAGCCCTGCTCCGGGGTCTCGACGTAGTCGGCACCCGGCCCTTCCGCGGCGAACATCGCGACGGCGGCGAGCAGTCGCTCGACGTGCTCCTCGCTCGTCGCGAGGCCGGCGCTCGCCCGGACTGCAGTGGCGTGCTGGAACCCGGTGTCGGACCCGTCCTCGAGCAGGGCGTCCACGACCAGGTGCGCGCAGAACTTTCCCGCCCGCACCCCGATGCCGTGCTCGGCCGAGAGGGCGGCAGCGACCAGGTGGCTGTCGAGGCCGTCGACCGTGAAGGTGACGACCGGCCCACGGTCGTGGCCCCAGCCGAAGAGGGAGTAGGTCGTCACGCCGTCGATGGCTCGAAGCCCGCCGAGAAGACGGGCGGTCAGCCGGGCCTCGTGCTCCTCGATGGCGGACCGGTGCTCGCGGATCGTCGCGCACGCGGCCGCGAGGGCGACAGCCCCCAGGACGTTGGGGCTGCCGGCCTCGTGTCGAGCCGGCCCGCTGACCCAGCGGGTGCCGCCCTCGGTGACCGCGGCCGTGGCTCCCCCGCCGGCGAGGTACGGCGGGGCCGCATCGAGCCAGTCCTGGCGACCCGCGAGGACCCCGGTGCCGAACGGCGCGTGCACCTTGTGTCCCGAGAAGACCACCCAGTCGACGCCCAGCGCGCCGAGGTCGACGGTGCGGTGGGCGGCGTACTGGGCACCGTCCAGGAGGACCCTGGCCCCGTGGCGGCGGGCGACGGCGGTGAGCCGGTCCACGGGCCAGATCTCGCCGGTGACGTTCGAGGCGGCGGTGAGCACCACCAGCGCCTCGCGCGGACGTCGGGCCGTACCTGCCGGCAGGGCCGCGAGCGCCGCCTCGAGCAGCACCTCGGCGTCGCGCACGCTGCCCGGCACCGGGAGCCGCACCGTGTCCCGGGTCGCCCACGGAAGGAGCGCCGCGTGGTGCTCGGAGGCGAAGACGACGACGGAGGTGTCCCGGGGCAGGCAGCGAGCGAGGAGGTTGACGGCATCCGTCGTGTTGCGGGTGAAGACGACGGCGTCGTCCGGTCGGGCTCCGACGAAACGGGCGACCTCCTCGCGCGCCGCCTCGTAGTGCGCGCTCGTGACCCGGGAGAGCCACCCGGTGCCGCGGTGCACCGAGGAGTAGGTGCGCGTCGCGGTCTCCACGGCCCGGGCCACGCCCTCGAATGCCGGTGTGGAGGCGGCGTGGTCCAGGTTGGCGTAGTCGACGAGGTCACCCGACAGGGTGGGGACGAGCCCGGGACGGACCACCCGAGGCAGGTCCCGCTGCGAAGGTCTCGTGTGGCGGTGAACGGCGGAGAGGGGCGATGGGGTGGGAGCGGAAGGCGGGGCCGCGGCATCCGGCACCGCGCGCGGCCGTGGCCGGCGGTGGAACGTGGGGTGTGTGCTGGTGGCGATCGACATGAGGGTCTCCCGAGGCCGGAGGACCTCGGGGCGTCTCCCGGGATCCCGCGCTTGCCGACGCCGAGGAGGCGCCGACCAGGTCGTCACCCGGAGCACCCCACCGCGGAGGAGGGTTGCTGGCCAGCGAGCCGGGGCTTGTCGCTGGCACTCATGACCTACGCGACGAAGTCTAGGAGCGGGCGGGGAGCAGCCGGCATCCCGAGTCCACCACCCGAGACGTCCGGCGGGAGCCCGCCACGGCGGGAGATCGGCCGGCAGAAGCTCACGTCACCCGGCAAGCCTTCTCAGGTGTCACGGCGAGTCCGCAGCTTGCCCAGAAGCAATGGCGCTCAGGCCGGCACGACGTTGACGAGCTTCGGCGCCCGCACCACGACCGTGCGGATGCCGTCCGGCACCGCCGCCTGCACCTTGGCGCTCGCCAGGGCGAGCGCCCGAAGGTCGTCCTCGGTGATGTCGGCTGGGACCTCGAGGCGGTCGCGCACCTTGCCGCGGACCTGCACGACGCAGGTCACCGTGTCCTCGACGAGCAGGGCCGGGTCGGCGACGGGGAACGCCGCGTGGACCAGCGACTCCTCGTGGCCGAGCCGCATCCACAGCTCCTCGGCGATGTGCGGGGCCAACGGCGCCACCATGAGGACGAGCTGCTCGGCGGCATCCCGCGGCACGCCACCCTCCAGCTTGGTCAGCGCGTTGTTGAGCTCGGTCAGGCGGGCGATCGCGGTGTTGAACCCGAGCTCGGCGTAGTCGGTGCGCACCGCGTCGATGGTGCGATGAAGCACCCGGGACGTCGCGGCGTCCAGAGGCGCGTCGACGACGACCACCTCGCCGGTCTCCTCGTCGACGACGTTGCGCCACAACCGCTGGAGGAAGCGCTGCGACCCCACGACCGCCCGGGTGTCCCACGGCTTGCTCTGCTCGAGGGGCCCGAGGCCCATCTCGTAGAGCCGGAAGGTGTCGGCGCCGAACGCGGCATACATCTCGTCCGGGCTGACCATGTTCTTCAGCGACTTGCCGATCTTGCCGTACTCGCGGGTGACGGGCTCGCCGTTCCAGCTGAACGCCGGCTGCCCGTCGTCGCCGACGACCTCCTCCACCTCCCTGGCCTCGACGTACTGCCCCCGGGCGTCGACGAACGCCGGCGCCTGGATGTAGCCCTGGCTGAAGTAGGTGCGGAAGGGTTCCTCGGAGCTGAGGTGCCCCAGGTCGTGGAGCACCTTGTGCCAGAACCGTGCATAGAGCAGATGGAGCACGGCGTGCTCGACGCCGCCGACGTAGAGGTCGACGCCACCGGGGTCACGCGTGCCGGCCGGGGCTCCCGGCACCGGCTCGGTCCGCGGCCCCATCCAGTAGGCCTCGTTCTCGGGGTCGACGAAGGACTCGGTGTTCACCGGGTCGAGGTAGCGCAGGTAGTACCAGCACGACCCGGCCCAGTTGGGCATCGTGTTCGTCTCGCGGCGGAAGCGCCGCCGGCCCCTGCCGTCGCCGAGGTCGAGCTCGACGTCGACCCACTCCTGGACCCGCGACAGGGGTGGCTCCGGCTCGCTGCCGGCGTCCTCGGGGTCGTAGGTCTTCGGGCTGTAGTCGGGGACCTCCGGCAGCTCCACGGGCAGCATCTCGTCGGGGAGGGCGTGAGCCACACCCTCCTCGTCGAAGACCACGGGGAACGGCTCGCCCCAGTAGCGCTGCCGGCTGAACAGCCAGTCCCGCAGCTTGT
>CALCXF010000120.1 GCA_937907685.1 uncultured Nostocoides sp. | reverse complement strand
CCCCCCGCCTCCACCGCTGCGGTGACGGCGAGGACGGCGGCACCCGGGTAGGACTCACCGCCCGCCACGATGCCGACGACCCCCCGGGAGTACTTGTCGTCCGAGGCGGACGGGACCGGCCAACGGGCAGCGACGTCATCGTGGTCGAGGCGTCGCACGACAGGGTCACCGGTGGGCTCGACGCCGATGTCGACGACCGTCAGCACGCCGCAGGCCTGCTCGGTGGGCGCCAGGAGGTGCACGGGTTTGGCGACCGAGAACGTCACGGTCTCGTCGGCGAACACCCCGTCCGGATCGAGCTCGCGACCCATGGGGTCCTGCCCGGACGGGAGGTCGACGGCGATGAGGTGCGCGGTGTCCGGGACCTGTCTCAGCCATGCTCGCGCCCAGGTCGGGAGCCCGGCGCGAGCGCCGATACCGAGGATGCCGTCGAGCACGACGTCGGCCTCGGCCAGGACCGACGGGTCAGTGGTGAGAACCACACCGGCCTCCGCGGCGGCGGCCCTGGCCCCCTCGTGGACCGAGCGGTCGTGCACTGCCGCGGCGTTCCACCCCGCCTCGGCGAGGCGTGCGACGGCATACAAGGCGTCCGCGCCGTTGTTGCCGGGCCCGACGAGTGCGGCGACCGCGTCGCCGTCGCGCTCCTCGAGCCGGGCGGCTGCGACCCCGGCCAGACCCTCGACAGCGCGGGCCATGAGCTCGCCCTCCTCGAGGGTCGCCATGAGTGACGACTCGGCGGCGTAGACGGCCGTGGTCGACCAGGCCTCGATCACCGCACCACGCCCGCGGCCTGGCGGCGAGGTGGGACGGCGTCGTCCGGGGCTTCGGCCACGACCATGGCCGAGGCGATCCCCGCGTCGTGCGAGAGGGAGACGTGGATCGACGTGATCCCCAGGGCGTCGACGGCGGCGGCCACCGTGCCGCGCACCTCGAAGTGGGGACGGCCGTCGATGCCGCGGTGCACCTCCGCGTCCTGCCACAGCATCCCCGCCGGCGCGCCCAGCGCCTTCGCCAGTGCCTCCTTGGCGGCGAACCGAGCGGCCTGGCTGTTGAGCGCCATCGCCCGCTCGGTCGGCGTGAACAGTCGCTCGAGCAGGGCCGGTGTCCGTTCGAGGGTCGCCCCGAAGCGCGCGACGTCGACGACGTCGATGCCGACCCCGACGATCACGACGACGCGTCCCCGTTCACTCGACGGTGACGCTCTTGGCGAGGTTCCGGGGCTGGTCGACGTCCAGTCCCTTGGCCGTCGAGAGGTGGAGGGCGAAGATCTGCAGCGGCACGACGGCCAGCAGCGGGGCGAGCATGGGCGAGCACCGGGGGATGCGGATCACCTCGTTGGCGTACGGCTCGACGTCCTCGTCGCCGTCGTGCGCGATGACGATGGTGCGCGCCCCGCGGGCCCGGATCTCCTGGATGTTCGAGACGACCTTCTTGTGCAGCTCATGAGGGGTGTCAGGGCTGGGGACGACGATGAAGACCGGCTGGCCGGCGTCGATGAGCGCGATCGGCCCGTGCTTGAGCTCGCCCGCGGCGAAACCCTCGGCGTGGATGTAGGCGAGCTCCTTGAGCTTGAGCGCGCCCTCCATGGCCACCGGATAGCCGACGTTCCGGCCGAGGAAGAGCACAGAGCGAGTGTCGGCCATGAAGTTCGCCATCTCGACGACCCGGTCCATCCTGCCGAGCAGGTCCTCGATCTTGGCGGGGACCCCCTGCAGCTCGGCCATGACGGACTTCGCGTCGTCGGCGTAGGTCTCACCCCGCAGCTGGGCGAGGTAGAGGCCGAGGATGTAGCAGGCGGTGATCTGCGCGAGGAACGCCTTGGTCGACGCGACGGCGATCTCCGGACCGGCGTGGGTGTAGAGCACGGCGTCGGACTCGCGGGGGATCGTCGACCCGTGCGTGTTGCACACCGACAACGTCATCGCGCCGAGCTCGCTGGCGTGCTTGACCGCCATGAGGGTGTCCATCGTCTCGCCGGACTGGCTGATCGACACCACCAGCGTGGTGCCGTCGACGATGGGGTCGCAGTAACGGAACTCGTGAGCCAGGCTCACCTCGACCGGAATTCGGGTCCAGTGCTCGACCGCGTACTTCGCCACCATGCCGGCGTAGGCGGCGGTGCCACAGGCGACGATGATGATGCGGTCCACCCCGCGCAGCTGCTCCTCGCTGATGCGTACCTCGTCGAGGACCAGCCGGCCCGACTCGTCGGTGCGTCCGAGGAGGGTGTCGGCGACCGCGTGGGGCTGCTCGTGGATCTCCTTCTCCATGAACGTGGGGTACCCGCCCTTCTCGGCCGCGGCCGCGTCCCACGTGACCTCGTAGGCCTTCCCCTCTGCGGGGGCGCCGTCGAAGCCGATGACCTCGTGGCGGTCCGGGGTGATCGTCACGATCTGGTCCTGACCGAGCTCGATCGCCTGGCGGGTGTGCCCGATGAACGCTGCGACGTCGCTGCCGAGGTAGTTCTCGCCGTCTCCGAGCCCCACGACGAGCGGGCTGTTGCGGCGGGCTCCGACAACGGTTCCCGGGCTGTCGGCGTGCACCGCCAGGAGGGTGAAGGCGCCCTCCAGCCGGTTCACGACCACCTGCATCGCCTTGGTGAGGTCCCCGAGCCGGTCGTACTCGCGCCCGAGGAGCTTCGCGGCGACCTCCGTGTCGGTCTCGGACCGGAACTCGACGCCCTCCTCCACCAGCTCCTTCTTGAGCACGTGGAAGTTCTCGATGATGCCGTTGTGGATGAGCGCCAGACGGTCACCCTCGCCGCCGCGGTGCGGGTGCGCGTTGCCGTCCGTCGGCCCGCCGTGCGTCGCCCACCGGGTGTGCCCGATCGCCGTGCGGGAGGTGGCGAGCGGGCGCTCGGCCAGAGCGGCGCGCAGGTTCTCGAGCTTGCCCGACCTCTTCTCTGCGTCGATGCCGTCCTCGGTCACGAGGGCCACGCCGGCCGAGTCGTAGCCCCGGTACTCGAGGCGGGTGAGCCCCTCCATCACGACGTCCAGGGCCGTGTCGTCCATGGTCCGGCCGACGTAGCCGACGATTCCACACATGGCGGCCAGCCTAGACCGTGGGGCGGGAGCAGCCGGCACGCCGAGGAGTCGTCGGGGCGGCCAGCGACCCCCGGGCCGCGCCCCAGGAGTGCGCCGCACGGCATACGGAACAATGACGCGCGTGAGCGCCACGCAGGAGCGAAGGACCTTGCCGACGCCTTACGTCGACCTCGACCGGCGTGCGTGGGCGCGCCTGCGGGAGAACCACCCGATGAGCCTGGAGCAGGGCGACCTCACGAGGCTCCGTGGGCTCGGCGAGCTCCTCGACCTGCGCGAGGTCGAGGAGGTCTACCTGCCGCTGTCGCGTCTGCTGCACTTCTACGTCGAGGCCACCCACGGGCTGCGCCTGGCGACGAGCGAGTTCCTCGGGGAGAGGCCGACCCGGGTGCCGTTCGTCGTGGGCGTCGCCGGGTCGGTGGCGGTGGGGAAGTCGACGACGGCGCGGATCCTCAAGGAGCTCATGAGCCGATGGCCCCACACCCCCAGGGTCGCGCTCGTGACGACCGACGGGTTCCTCCACTCGAACGCCGAGCTGCAGCGGCGAGGGCTGTTGGAGCGCAAGGGGTTCCCGGAGTCCTACGACCGTCGAGCCCTGTTGCGCTTCATCGCGGACGTCAAGTCGGGGGTGCCCGTCGTCGAGGCGCCGCTCTACTCACACCTCACCTACGACGTGCTCCCCGGGACGGTGCGCGTGCCACGACCGGACGTCCTCATCGTGGAGGGGCTCAACGTGCTGCAGCCGCCGGCCGTGCGTCCGGACGGCTCCAGCACCGGTGCGATCTCGGACTACTTCGACTTCTCGGTCTACGTCGACGCCCCGGTCGAGGAGATCCGGACGTGGTACGTCGAGCGCTTCCTCCGGCTGCGGGAGACGGCCTTCGCCGACCCGCAGTCGTACTTCCACCGGTATGCCGGCCTCACCGACGACCAGGCGAGGGCGACGGCGACGGCGATCTGGGAGCGCATCAACGAGCCGAACCTCGTCGAGAACGTCCTGCCCACTCGCGCGAGGGCGACCCTCGTCCTCACCAAGGGAGCGGACCACGCGGTGACCCGCATCCGGCTCCGGAAGATCTGACGAGGGAGCCGCAGCGACGCGGGCAGTGAGGGACCGCTGTCGCGGCGACGAGCTGGCTGAGCGGTCCGGATCGGCTCAGTACCAGTGCGGGTAGCGGCTGTTCCACACGTCGAGGGCGTTGCAGGGGCTGCCGTACGACTTCTTGATGTAGTCCAGCCCCCAGCGGATCTGCGTCACGGGGTTGGTGCGCCAGTCGCTGCCCATCGTCGCCATCTTGTCGGCCGGCAGGGACTGGGGGATGCCGTAGGCGCCGGAGGATGGGTTCGCGACCCACCACCGCCAGTCGCTCTCACCGATCCACAGCTGGTCGAGGCAGGGCCACTGGGCCTGGCTGTACCCGAACTCCGGTAGGAGCATCCGGGCGACGGCCTTGGGGTCCTCCTGCGCGTTCGCGATGATGCGCCGGCGCTGGGCCTCCTCGGTCGCCTTCTCGGCTGCTGCCTTGCGGGCCTTGGCGCGCGACGCCGCCCGGGCCTTCTCCACCTCGGCACTGCGGGCCGCCGCGATGGCGCGCTGGGCGTTCGTCGCGCTGCGGTCGGCCGCGACGCGGGCCGCGTCCTCCTGCTCGGTCTTGATCTCCTCCGTGGACGTGCTGGAGGTCGTCCCGTCGACCGCGAAGGTGAGGGTGTCGGCGTTCGCCGTCCCGCTGGTCACGGTCGCCGCGACGCCGCCGGTGGAGAGAACGGCGGCCGCGGCGCCGGCGAGCACGACCGGCTGCCGGAGCGCCGAACCTGCCGACCGCGCGAGACCCGAGGACCGCGGGGCGGCATGGCGGGGTGCGTGGCGGGGGGTGTATCGGGCCATCGACAGGCAGAGGACCTCTCCGGGCAGTGCAGTGACGAGGGGGGTCGCCGCGCCAGACGCGGCGTTACCGAATCGAGACGAACTGTAGCGGCCGGTCCAGCAAGTCCGGAAATGTCCTGTTCAGGACAGGCTCAGGTGCGAGAACGTCATCGGCGCAGGTCGAGACCACGCTCAGACCTCGATGCCTTCGAGGAGATCGGTCACGAGTGCGGCAATGGGGCTCCGCTCGGAACGAGTCAGGGTGACGTGGGCGAAGAGCGGATGCCCCTTGAGGGCCTCGACGACCGCCACGACACCGTCGTGACGCCCGACGCGCAGGTTGTCGCGCTGGGCGACGTCGTGCGTGAGGACGACCCGCGAGTTCTGCCCGATCCGCGACAGCACCGTGAGGAGCACGTTGCGCTCCAGGCTCTGCGCCTCGTCGACGATGACGAACGCGTCGTGCAGCGAGCGACCGCGGATGTGGGTGAGGGGAAGCACCTCGAGCATGCCGCGGTCGAGGATCTCCTCGACCACCTCGCGGGAGACGACGGCGGAGAGCGTGTCGAAGACCGCCTGGCCCCACGGGTTCATCTTCTCCGCCTCGGACCCGGGGAGGTAGCCGAGCTCCTGGCCGCCCACGGCGTAGAGCGGCCGGAAGACCACCACCTTGCGCTGTTGGCGGCGTTCCATGACCGCCTCGATGCCGGCGCACAGCGCGAGGGCGGACTTCCCCGTCCCGGCCCGGCCCCCCATGCTCACGATCCCGATGTCGGGGTCCAGGAGGAGGTCGAGGGCGATCCGCTGCTCGGCGCTGCGACCATGCAGGCCGAACGCGTCGCGGTCCCCACGCACGAGGCGCACCTGCTTGTCCGGGCCGACGCGGCCGAGGCCCGAACCGCGCGGCGACATGAGCTTGAGCCCGGTGTGGCAGGGCAGCTCGGCCGCGTCGGCGTTCTCCAGGCGCCCGTGCTCGTAGAGGTGATCCATCTCCTCGACGGTCACCTCGAGCTCGTCCATGCCGGTCCAGCCGGACTCGACGGCCAGCTCGGCCCGGTACTCCTCCGCCTCGAGACCGCAGGCGGACGCCTTGACCCGCATCGGGAGGTCCTTGCTGACGATCGTCACGCGCCGACCCTCGTTGGCGAGGTTGCGCGCGACCGCGAGGATCCGGGTGTCGTTGTCGCCGAGGCGGAAACCGGCGGGGAGGGACGTGGGGTCGGTGTGGTTGAGCTCGACGCGCAGGGTGCCGCCGTCGCTTCCCACCGGGACGGGGGCGTCGAGCCGGCCCGCCTTGATCCGCAGGTCGTCGAGCATCCGCAACGCGGTTCGGGCGAAGTAGCCGAGCTCGGGGTGGTGGCGCTTGGCCTCGAGCTCGGTGACGACGACGACGGGCAGGACGACCTCGTGCTCCTTGAACCGGGCGATGGCCCGCGGGTCGGAGAGCAGGACCGAGGTGTCGAGCACGTAGGTGTGTCGTGGCCCCTCCGCCCGCCCTTCCGCCCGTCGTGCCGGTGCCGGTCGCGTGCTCGAAGCCATGGCTACTCCTCGATGAGGGAGATCGGTGGTCTCGACGCTACGACGACGACGGAGCGAGGCGGCGTAGCGCGCCCCGCGTGTCGGTCGGTCCGTCGCCTGCCGACCCAGGCCGGGTCAGCCCGCTGTGACTGCGGTGGTATGACTGCCGTGGCTTGGCGAGATCCCCCGCCGCCCCTGCTCAGGAGCCGAACCGACGCTCCCGCTCACCGAAGGCGCGCAGCGCCCGGAGGAAGTCGACCTTGCGGAAGTCGGGCCAGTAGGCCTCGCAGAAGTAGAACTCACTGTGCGCGCTCTGCCACAGGAGGAAGCCTCCGAGGCGCTGTTCCCCCGACGTGCGGATGACGAGGTCCGGGTCCGGTTGACCCTTCGTGTAGAGGTGCTCGGCGATGTGCTCGACATCGATGACCTCGGCGAGCTGCTCGATGCTCGTGCCTCGCGAGGCGTGCTCCTGGAGGAGCGAGCGCACGGCATCCGCGATCTCGCGCCGGCCGCCGTAGCCCACGGCGACGTTGACGAGCATGCCCTTGACGTCACGGGTCCGGTCGTCGGCGGCCTTGAGGCGGCTGGCGGTCGCCGCGGGCAGCAGATCGAGGGCACCGACGGGGTGGATGCGCCATCGATGGGTGTCCGCGAGGCTGTCCACCGCTCTCTCGATGATGCCGAGCAGCGGGCGAAGCTCACCCTCCGGACGGTTGAGGTTGTCGGTCGAGAGCAGCCAGAGCGTGACGACCTCGACCCCGACCTCGTCGCACCACGACAGGAGGTTGGCGATGTTGTCGGCGCCGGCCTGGTGGCCCTCGCTGGTGCCGGCGCCCCTGGCACGCGCCCACCGACGGTTCCCGTCGAGCATGACCCCGACGTGCCGAGGGACCGAGGAGGCGCCGAGCTCCTTGGTCAGGCGGCGGGTGTAGGCGGCATACAGGACGTCACTGAGCCCCATCCGCGCTGTC
>CALCXF010000119.1 GCA_937907685.1 uncultured Nostocoides sp. | reverse complement strand
AGGACCTCGTCGACGGTGCCCCCAAGCCCGTCCTCGAGAAGGTGGACAAGGCGGCTGCCGACAAGGCCAAGGACCAGCTCGAGAGCGCCGGCGCCACCGTCGAGCTCAAGTGAGCCCGTCCCCGCGAGGGGACTGACACCACGAACGGGCGGGTCCGGACCATCAGGTCCGGGCCCGCCCGTTCGGCGTACTCAGGTGTCAGCCAGCTCAGTCACGGCCCGGCGACAAGGTTGTTGCGCAGGTGGTCCTTGACGTAGATCTGCGTCACCTCGTCTCCGCACGCCGTGGTGAACCCGTTGTTGAACTGGTCACCGCTGTACTGGACGCGCCAGAAGTAGTCACCCGGATCGTCGACCCCGATGCCTTCGACCGTGGAGGCTGCCGAACCACTCACACCGACGACCTCGGAACCCACCAGTGTCGCGCACTGGGCGTCCGCGTACAGCCGGAAGGTTGCGTCGGCGTCCGCCGCGTCCTCGGCGCCGGCGCGCAGCCCCACGACACCGAGCGTGTCGTGGAGGACCCACCGCTGTGTGGTGGTGCCGCTCGGTGATGCCTTGGTGTCGTCGTTGGTGATGGTGCACTCCTTGGTCTCACCGTTGGCGATGACGACGTCCACGCAGGTGTTGCCGGTCATGGTGTAGCCGGCGGGCGGGGTCTCGTCGACGTCGTAGACGCCGGCGGGGACGCTCAGGCTGTTCTGCCCGTCCTCGTCGAAGGCGACCGCGGTGCCACCGTTGACCGAGAACGAGAAGTCGTCCGGGCCGAGCGTGCCGCCGTTGTCGTTGGTGACGACCTTGTTGACGATCAACGTTGCGGCCTGGTCGTCGTTGGTGATGGTGCACGAGGCACTTCCACCGTTGGGCACGACGACGTCGACACAGGTGTTCCCCGTCATGGTGTAGCCGGCGGGCGGGGTCTCCTCGACGTCGTAGACGCCGGCGGGGACGCTCAGGCTGTTCTGCCCGTCCTCGTCGAAGGCGACCGCGGTGCCACCGTTGACCGAGAACGAGAAGTCGTCCGGGCCGAGCGTGCCGCCGTTGTTGTTGGTGACGACCTTGTTGACGATCAGCGTTCCGGCCTGGTCGTCGTTGGTGATCGTGCAGGTGGCGCTCTGGCCGAGGCCCAGGTTGACGGTGTCGGTGTCACCGGCCGGCATGGTGCCGCCCACGCAGACCCAGCCGCTCGCGGTGTATCCGGCGGGGCCGCCGCTCTCGGACAGGTTGTACGTCCCGGCGTCGACCGCGACCGACGTCACGGCCGGTGAGCCGGAGGTTCCGCTGATGTCCGTGGGTCCGTCAGCCGACAGGGTCCAGTCAGCGGCAACGGCTGTGCCACCGTTGTCCTTGGTGACCTCCTTGACCAGGGTCAAGGAGGCGGACTGGTCGTTGTTGGTGATGACGCACGTCGCCTCGCCGCCCGCCGGGACTTGCACCGCCGGACAGTTGCTGCCGTAGGTCGTCGAGTACCCCGCGATGGGCACGCCGACCTCCGCGACGGCATACGTCCCGGCATTCACGGTGAAGCTGTTCGTGCCGTCCGCCTCGAAGGGAATCGCGCTGCCGCCGGCCTGGCCGGTGGCGGTGAACGAGAAGCCCGTGATGGCTCTCGTGCCGCCGTTGTCGTTGGTCAGCACCTTCGTGACGTGCAGCGTGCCCGTCTTGAGCTGGTTGGTGATGAGGCACGACGTCGTCTGACCTGCTGCGACCGGGAAGTTCGCCCCAGCGGTCGTGACCGTGTAGCTCGAGGAGCCCAGCGTGCAGACGATCGAGGACAGGTCGTATGGCGTGCCCGCGCCGATGTTCTCGGCCAGGGTGTAGTTGGTGCCCGTGCGGAGGTTCAGCTGCGTCTCTGAGTCTCCGTCCTCAGTGAGGGTGCCGGTGCGCGACGTCTTGGGCGGGTCTGCGTAGTCCAGCAGCGCGCCACCCGAACGTGCGAGCGTGTAGCCGAACTGGCCGGTGCCGCCCTCGGGGTTGGTGTCCTTGGTGATCTCGACGCTGCCGCAGTTCGAGATCGTCAAGCTCTCGGCGAAGTCCTTGAGGACGACGTCCTTGTAGTCGGCGGTGTCGGAGTTGCCCGTCACGGTGCCAGGGATGATGTTGCCGACGGTGAAGCACGATGTCGGGGTCGGGGGGAAGATGGTGTCCGACAGGTTGACTGTGGCCTCGCCGAAGAACTTGTCGCTGCTGTACTTCGCCTCGGCGTCGTCGCTCGCGGTGGTGACCGTCGCACCCAGTGTCAGGGTGTCGATGCCGGCGTTGTAGACACCGTTGCCGTTGACGTCCGTGTACCCCCACGTGCGGATGCCGATCGCGGTGGAGCCGCCCTGCTGGTCCCACACGAGGATGAAGTCACCAGGCTGCCTCTTCTCGAACGGGTTGCACGCCGCGATGAGGTCGGCCTCCGTGGGTGTGTTGATCTTGGAGTAGTCGCACGCCACGGGCTTCTCGCCCTGCTGGAACTCGTACATGATGACGCCGCTGCCCTTGTTGGAGTCGCGCTGCCATGCGAGGTACAGCCAGATGTCGCCAGTGGAGTCGGCGGCAGTATCGAGCCACACGTTCTTCAGGTCGACCTGTGCATTGGGGTTCGTCGTACCGAGCATGGGCTTGGGCGCGCTGTGGATCACACCGAGCTTGGTGCTGCTGGCGTTGATCGGGCCGAGCTCCGGGGCCGAACCGGACGCGTCGTCGAAGATCGTGGACGACTTCTCGGGTTCGGTCTGGGTGAGGATGGTGCCGTCGATGATGTACGGCGAAGTTGTGGACGGAAGGGCGAAAGACGCCTGCATCGTGACGCCAACGGCCACGGCCGCCACTGCGCCCGCGGCAAGCCCTCTCCGGGCGGACCCGCTGATCTTCATATGTTGTTCTCTCTGCATGGGCACGCGCGAGGGCGGGCCTGCCGTGCGCCCCCCTGCGAGACGCACTGTGCTGCGGGAGCAACACTGTCGGCACCGGTCAGGATGCGGCAATAGCCCGATCGTGCTATTGCGGACTGAGGCGTCCTCGTGCTGCCCACGGCCTGAGGGCCCTGTTGCCAGGCGGGTCCGGACCATCAGATCCGGGCCCGCCCGTTCTCGTCTCCGACCCGTTTCCGCAGGTCCAGACCATGGCGATGGCCTGATGATGTGCGCGGTCTTGACGATCCGGGGTCCAAACGTCATCCTGTTCGCGTCGCCCGCTCCGGCGGGAGGCCGTCGCCCGGGCCCGCAAGGCTTGACCGGGCTGGACGGCCGTGCCGTTCTCGGGTATGCTGTTTCTTTGCGCTGCCCCCTACCTCCCTCCGCTCGTCGATGAGCCGTCGTGTCGCCATGCCCCCGGTTGTCCCGGGAGGACCTGCGGCCCGCGGTCTCGGTGGTCCGGTCCGGTCGGGTGCGGCCAGCCCAGAAGTCTGAACAGGCCCGTGGAAGGAACCCTCCTTGGCTGCCTCGCGCACCACGTCGAACACCATCACCACCGCATTGACGGCCTCCGGCCGACTGTCGTTCGGAAAGATCCGTGAGCCGCTCGAGGTCCCGGACCTCCTGGCCCTCCAGACCGAGAGCTTCGACTGGCTGCTCGGCAACGAGCGCTGGCAGGCCCGGGTCGCCGCGGCCAAGGCCGAGGGCCGGGACGATGTCCCCGACCGCTCCGGCCTCGAGGAGATCTTCGAGGAGATCTCGCCGATCGAGGACTTCAGCGGCTCGATGTCGCTGAGCTTCCGCGACCACCGCTTCGAGGAGGTCAAGTACTCCATCGAGGACTGCAAGGAGCGCGACCAGACCTATTCCGCGCCCCTGTTCGTCACCGCCGAGTTCATGAACAACACCACCGGTGAGATCAAGAGCCAGACGGTGTTCATGGGCGACTTCCCGCTCATGACCGAGCGCGGAACGTTCATCATCAACGGCACCGAGCGCGTCGTCGTGTCCCAGCTGGTCCGCAGCCCGGGCGTCTACTTCGAGCGAACGCCGGACAAGACCTCGGACAAGGACATCTACACCTCCAAGGTCATCCCGAGCCGTGGGGCGTGGCTCGAGTTCGAGATCGACAAGCGCGACATGGTCGGCGTGCGCGTCGACCGCAAGAGGAAGCAGTCGGTCACGGTGCTCCTCAAGGCGCTGGGCTGGACCAACGACCGCATCCTCGAGGAGTTCGGCGACTACGAGTCCATGCGGCTCACCCTGGAGAAGGACCACACGACCGGCCAGGACGACGCCCTCCTCGACATCTACCGCAAGCTGCGCCCGGGCGAGCCGCCGACGAAGGAGGCCGCGCAGACGCTGCTCGACAACCTCTACTTCAACGGCAAGCGCTACGACCTGGCCAAGGTCGGCCGCTACAAGATCAACAAGAAGCTCGGCCTCGAGGGTGAGCTCTCGCAGTCGACCCTGGCCATCGAGGACATCGTCGCGACGATCAAGTACATCGTGGCGCTCCACGCGGGCGAGGAGACCATCGCCGGTCGCCGCCGCGGCGAGGACGTCGAGGTCCGCATCGAGACCGACGACATCGACCACTTCGGCAACCGCCGGCTGCGCAACGTCGGCGAGCTCATCCAGAACCAGGTCCGCACCGGCCTGTCCCGGATGGAGCGCGTCGTGCGTGAGCGGATGACGACCCAGGACGTCGAGGCGATCACGCCGCAGACCCTCATCAACATCCGCCCCGTCGTGGCGTCCATCAAGGAGTTCTTCGGCACCAGCCAGCTCTCCCAGTTCATGGACCAGAACAACCCGCTCGCGGGCCTCACCCACAAGCGCCGCCTCTCGGCCCTCGGCCCGGGTGGCCTCTCCCGCGACCGGGCCGGCATGGAGGTCCGTGACGTCCACCCGTCGCACTACGGCCGCATGTGCCCCATCGAGACCCCTGAGGGCCCGAACATCGGCCTCATCGGCTCACTGGCGTCCTACGGGCGGATCAACGCCTTCGGGTTCATCGAGACCCCCTACCGCAAGGTGGAGAAGGGTCGCATCACCGACGACGTCCACTACCTCTCCGCCGACGAGGAGGACGAGCACGTCATCGCGCAGGCCAACGCGACGCTCTCCGAGGACGGCACCCACTTCGCCCACGAGCGCGTGCTCGTGCGCGTCAAGGGTGGCGAGGTCGAGTACGTCCCGGCCGTGGACGTCGACTACATCGACGTCTCCGCGCGCCAGATGGTGTCCGCGGCGACCGCGCTGATCCCGTTCCTCGAGCACGACGACGCCAACCGTGCGCTCATGGGCTCGAACATGCAGCGCCAGGCAGTCCCGCTCGTGCGCTCCGAGGCCCCGCTCGTGGGCACCGGGATGGAGTACCGCGCGGCTGTCGACTCCGGTGACGTCGTCGTCGCCGACAAGGCCGGCGTCGTCACGGAGGTCTCCGCCGACCTCGTCACCGTCGCCGGTGACGACGGCACGAGCCGCACCTACCGGATCAACAAGTTCAACCGGTCCAACCAGGGCAACTCCTACAACCAGCGCGTCGTCGTCGCCGAGGGCGACCGCGTCGAGGCCGGCGGCCTCGTCGCCGACGGTCCGGCCACCGACGGTGGCGAGATGGCCCTCGGGCGCAACCTCCTCGTGGCGTTCATGCCGTGGGAGGGCCACAACTACGAGGACGCGATCATCCTCAGCCAGCGGCTGGTCCAGGACGACGTCCTCTCCTCCATCCACATCGAGGAGCACGAGGTCGACGCCCGCGACACCAAGCTCGGCCCTGAGGAGATCACCCGGGACATCCCGAACGTCTCGGACGAGGTCCTCGCCGACCTCGACGAGCGCGGCATCATCCGGATCGGGGCGGAGGTCCGCGACGGCGACCTCCTCGTCGGCAAGGTGACGCCGAAGGGCGAGACCGAGCTCACCCCCGAGGAGCGCCTGCTCCGCGCGATCTTCGGTGAGAAGGCGCGCGAGGTCCGTGACACCTCCCTCAAGGTTCCCCACGGCGAGACCGGCACGGTCATCGGCGTCAAGGTCTTCGACAAGGACGACGGCGACGAGCTGCCCCCGGGTGTGAACCAGCTGGTGCGGGTCTACGTCGCGAACAAGCGGAAGATCACCGACGGCGACAAGCTGGCCGGCCGACACGGCAACAAGGGGGTCATCTCCAAGATCCTGCCCGTCGAGGACATGCCGTTCCTCGAGGACGGCACCCCGGTCGACGTCGTGCTCAACCCGCTCGGTGTCCCGGGCCGGATGAACATCGGGCAGATCCTCGAGCTCCACCTCGGCTGGGCCGCCAGCCGAGGCTGGGAGATCGCGGGCAACCCGGACTGGGCCCGGCTGATCCCGGAGGATGCCCGGAACGCCCCGGCCGGCACCCGCGTCGCCTCGCCCGTCTTCGACGGCGTGCGGGAGGACGAGATCATCGGCCTCCTCGACAGCACCCGCCCGACCCGGGACGGCATCCGGCTCATCGACGGCACCGGGAAGGCCATGCTCTTCGACGGCCGCTCGGGCGAGCCGTTCCCGGAAGCGGTGTCCGTGGGCTACATGTACATCCTCAAGCTGCACCACCTCGTGGACGACAAGATCCACGCGCGCAGCACCGGCCCGTACTCGATGATCACCCAGCAGCCGCTCGGCGGTAAGGCCCAGTTCGGCGGCCAGCGCTTCGGTGAGATGGAGGTCTGGGCCCTCGAGGCCTACGGGGCGGCCTACGCCCTCCAGGAGCTCCTCACCATCAAGTCCGACGACGTCAACGGTCGCGTGAAGGTCTACGAGGCCATCGTCAAGGGCGACAACATCCCCGAGCCCGGCATCCCCGAGTCCTTCAAGGTGCTCATCAAGGAGATGCAGAGCCTCTGCCTCAACGTCGAGGTCCTGTCCAGCGACGGGCAGACCATCGAGATGCGAGAGGCCGAGGAGGACGTCTTCCGCGCCGCGGAGGAGCTCGGCATCGACCTGTCCCGGCGCGAGCCGAGCAGCGTCGAAGAGGTCTGACAGGTGCGGCCGGGATGCCGTCCAGCACGGCGTCCCGGCCCGACACCCGCCCGACAGCACACCTGACAGACCCAAGTCTTCAGTACGTAACGAAAGAAGGAACCACGTGCTCGACGTCAACTTCTTCGACGAGCTCCGGATCGGCCTCGCGACAGCCGAGGACATCCGCGCCTGGAGCCACGGTGAGGTCAAGAAGCCCGAGACGATCAACTACCGCACCCTCAAGCCCGAGAAGGACGGACTCTTCTGCGAGAAGATCTTCGGCCCGACCCGGGACTGGGAGTGCGCCTGCGGCAAGTACAAGCGCGTCCGCTTCAAGGGCATCATCTGTGAGCGCTGCGGCGTCGAGGTGACCCGTGCGGCGGTGCGTCGCGAGCGCATGGGCCACATCGAGCTCGCCGCCCCCGTCACCCACATCTGGTACTTCAAGGGCGTGCCGAGCCGCCTCGGCTACCTCCTCGACCTCGCACCCAAGGACCTCGAGAAGGTCATCTACTTCGCGGCCTACATGATCACGAGCGTCGACGTCGACCAGCGTCACGCCGACCTGCCGTCCCTCGAGGCGCAGATCCAGGTCGAGAAGAAGGAGATCGAGAACCGCCGCGACGCCGACATCGACGCCCGCGCGAAGAAGCTCGAGGACGACCTCGCGGCGCTCGAGGCCGAGGGCGCCAAGTCCGACGCCAAGCGCAAGGTGCGCGACTCGGCCGAGCGCGAGATGAACGCCGTCCGCCGTCGCGCGGACCAGGCCGTCGAGCGCCTCGAGCAGGTCTGGGACCGCTTCAAGAACCTCAAGGTCCAGGACCTCGAGGGCGACGAGGTGCTCTACCGGGAGATGCGCGACCGCTTCGGCCTCTACTTCGAGGGCGGCATGGGCGCCACGGCGATCCAGAAGCGCCTCGAGACCTTCGACCTCGAGGCCGAGTCCGAGCTGCTGCGCGAGATCATCGCGACGGGCAAGGGCCAGCGGAAGACCCGGGCGCTCAAGCGCCTCAAGGTCGTCAGCGCCTTCCAGACCACGACGAACCAGCCGTCCGGCATGGTGCTCGACGCCGTCCCGGTGATCCCGCCGGACCTGCGCCCGATGGTGCAGCTCGACGGTGGCCGGTTCGCGACCTCCGACCTCAACGACCTCTACCGCCGCGTCATCAACCGGAACAACC